>URNI01000050.1 GCA_900549135.1 uncultured Collinsella sp. | reverse complement strand
TGTTCGCCGGGACCGTCGTGGAAGACGGCAGCATCTTGGTGCGCGTGCGCGCCAATACGGCTCAGACCAAGCTCCGCTCAATCGTCTCGCTCGTGCAGACGGCCGACTCGCTCAAGTCCGAGGGCCAGTCGCATATGGAGGACCTTGCCAACAAGATCGTGCCGTGGAACTTCCTGCTCGCGGGTCTGGTTGCGCTTACCACCCGCAGCCTCATCAAGACCTCGGCGGCGCTGATGGTCGACTACTCGTGCGCACTCAAGCTCACGGGTTCCGTCGCCGTCATGACTGCCATGAGCGATGCTGCCAAGATGGGCGTCATGGTCAAGGGCGCTAAGTACTTTGAGTCGTTTGCCAAGGCCGATACCATTGTGTTTGATAAGACCGGCACGCTGACCGAGGCGCAGCCGCGCCTGGCTTGCGTACTGACGACCGATGGCTGGAGCGAGGACGAGGTCCTGCGCCTTTCCGCTTGCTTGGAGGAGCATTTCCCGCATCCGGTAGCGTGCGCCATCGTCAACGCTGCTCGCGAGCGTGGACTTGAGCACCGCGAGCGTCACGCTGCGGTCGAGTACATCGTGGCGCATGGCATCGCTTCGTCCATCGAAGGACGTCGTGCCATCATCGGTTCGGCACATTTTGTGTTTGAGGACGAGGGCGCACAGCTCGAATCCGACATCAAGGAGCGCATTGAGTCCCAGATGCAGGGTCTGTCGCCGCTGTATCTGGCGGTCGACGGCACGGTCGTGGGCGTGCTCGGTATCGAGGACCCGCTCAAACCCGGCGTGCGCGAGGCTATCGTCGACCTGCATGCGCTGGGCGTCAAGCATGTCGTTATGCTCACGGGCGATTCGGAGCGCACGGCCGAGCGCATCGCGCGCGAGGCGGGTGTCGACGAGTTTAAGGCCGAGCTACTGCCCGAGGACAAGTACGCTTATGTGGAGCGCATTAAGAGTGAGGGGCGCCACGTTGCCATGGTGGGCGACGGCGTCAACGATTCGCCGGCGCTCGGTTTGGCCGACGTGGGCTTGGCGATGGGTGGCGGAAGCGACATCGCCAAGGAGGTCGCCGATATCATCCTGACCGATACGGATCTGGCCGCGATCGTGCGCCTGCGCCGTATGAGCCAGGGGCTTATCGACCGTCTGACGAGTTCGTATTCCAAGGTGATGCTCACCAACTCGGCGCTGTTGGCATTGGGTATTATCGGCATGATTACTCCGCAGACGTCGTCACTGCTGCACAACGGCTCGACGATTGCCTACAGCCTGAGCAACGCGAAGGCTTACCTGCGTTAGCAGACGTGTTCGCCCACGTTATCTGGCCTGCGCCCAGACGGCATCGGTGTCGTCCGGGCGCAGGCCTTTTGCATTTGAACATTTGCTAGCTTCTTTATATAGTGGTGCTAGCATGGCTAGCAATTGAAGGGAGCGGGATCGACGTGGGTGCTGTTAGTGGCATGGCACAGGTGAATATTCGCGTAGATCGCTCGGTTAAAGAGCGCGCCGAGGAAGCGCTGCAGCTTTCGGGCAGGTCACTGCCCGAGCTCATCAAAAAGGTGGTGGCCAAGGTCGCACAGGGTGGCGGGCAGTGCGAGGAAGTGCTTGCGGCCGTCGACGACCGGCAGCAGACCGTCGCGCCCGATACGCCGTTCGCCGCGTCGTGGGCAGCGGCAGACCGGCTTTATGCAGATTTGGGCATCGCTACGTCGCCCGTATCTGATGATCGCGATTGGGACGCAATCTATTCCGAAGCCATGGACGAGCGCTATCGCCAAAAGGGGATGATCCTGTGAGCGGAGCCCTTCTTAAAATCATGGTGGATGCGAATGTGTGGGTTGATTCGTTTTGTGTTGACCATGCCGAGTCGCTTGCTGCGCGTGCGTTTATTGGGCAGGCGGCGGAGACGGGGGCGTTGCTGTTTTTCCCGGTGCATATCGCCAAGGACGTACTGTACGTTGTCCAACACGAGCTGAAGCGTAGCGTTCTTGCCAGCGGGGGAGCGCTCGACGAGGCATCTGCCCGTGCAATTGGCGAGGCCGCGCTGGCGTTTGTTCGGAACATGATCGAAAACGCCACGGCCGTGGGTGCAGATGCGTCGGACCTTTGGCTGGCCGACAAATACTTAGCGCTCCATCGCGATCACGAGGACAACTTGGTACTCGCCGCATGCAAACGCGCCCAGGTTGATTACTTGGTAACTAACGATCGCAAGCTGCTCGAACATGCCGATCTTGCAGCAAAGACCCCGCGCCAAATGATGCCGATTCTTGCTTTGGCCGAACGTGGCGGCGCGGCTATCGGTTGACACGAACTGTTTGCGGGCCTCTTGGACGACGATGCGCCAAGGGACCCGCGTCTGCTATTTACAAAAGCTCGGCCTTAATGGCGGGACTTTCTGCGAGCTGCTCGGCTGCCTTTTCGTCGGAGCTGCCGAGTGCTGCCAGACTGCGGTAGACCCACTCGTTGACCTGGGTGTTCTTGACGCCTGCTGTCTGCATAAGGGCGCCTACCTCGCGGATTGCTGCGAGCAGATCGGCTTTGGGACCCGCGAGCTCGACCTCGATGCCGTGGTAGGCGGCCACGCCGCGGTTCTCACTCACGTGGTCGATAAAGCCCTCGACGGTCTCAAGCTGCTGGGCGAGAGCTGCATCATCGTCAGCGTCCAGCGCGACGAGCGCGTTCGATACCGTGAGGGCGGGATGTCCGCAGGGGACAAAGCCTTCGATGACATCCATAGCTTCGGTAATGGTTGAGCCCAGGCCTGCGAGGGCATTGACGAGTTGCTGCTTGGTATCCATAACGGTCCTTTCGACGGTTCAATTTTGCTTGGCGAAAATATACGTGACGCGTTCGGTGGCAAAAGTGCGAAGTGCGGCACACATTGGGGTCTTCACAGCTCGTGCATAGAACAGCTGTCTGCCTTTAGAACGTGGTAAGATAGCTATCCACGAGCGGGGTTCACCCCGCGTGTTCCTTGAAAAGTCGACGGTTATCGGGTGTTTGCAGACCCGATACCATCCAGACTTTCCCAACATTCGGGGGCGACTGGTTTCGACACGATAGCTCTGAGAGAGGAAGCAAGCCGAGGTCTCCTCGCCTCGTTAAACAGGGGTACCGTCAAATTGAATTGACAACAACTCTTCTTTTGAGCCTATGGCTCTCGCTGCTTAGTTTATAGCAGCGCGTCAACCCGGTGATTTCCCCGACACCGGCGCGACGTCATTTTAGGGGAATGCTCCTGCGCACGTAATCGGTATGGCGTAGGTTAAGACCGAACCGGTTGGGATGCCGCGAGCGTGTCGCTGCGCGCAAAGCGTCCGAGACTAAACCAGCGACTGAGCTTGGAGATGCCAATCAGGGGGCTTTCGTGGACCGGAGTTCGATTCTCCGCGCCTCCACCAATAGTTACAAGCAGGTAGAGAAGTGTCTCTACCTGTTTTTTTATTACATATAGATACCGCGGAGAATCGAACTCTGCGCAGGGCGCGGGCGTAAAGAAAACGCGTGAGCGTTTTTAGCACGCGGGCGAGGACGCCGGCAGGCGGCCGAAGCCGGTGCGGATTTGCGAAGCAAATACGCGGATTCTCCGCGCAAAGCTCCAACCCTATATAGATGCGATGCTATCGAATCTCAGCCGGCCATGCGCCGCATCAACGGAATCCCAAACCCGCGGAGAATCGAACTCTATGCAGGGCGCGGGCGTAAAGAAAACGCCGCAGCAACGCAGGGTGGGATGCGCTTTCCCGCCGACCGACCCGTCCTCCGCAACTCCAAAACCAATGCGCTCTCTATCCCAAAACTGGGTAGAAGAAGGCCAAAACGAAACAGCAGGAGGTCAATATGACTGCAGAAGATAAGGCAAAGAACGCCGGCAAAGTCGCGCTCGTTTTGGAGGGCGGCAGCTTCCGCGGGCAATTTACCGCAGGCGTACTCGACGTCCTCATGGAGGCCGGCGTCGAGATTCCGGCGGTATATGGCGTATCGGCCGGCGCCCTCAACGGCGTGAACTACAAGTCGCACCAGATCGGCCGTGCCAACCGCATCAACCTGGCTTTCTGCAACGACAACCGCTTTATGGGTGCCGCGTCGTTTGCGTCCACGGGCTCCATCGTCGGCTACGACTTTATCTTCAACGATGTCCAGGACCGCCTGGATCCCTTTGACAACGAGACGTTCGACGCGAGCCCCATCGAGATGTACGCCGTCGCGACGGACATGCTCTTTGGAACTGCCGCGTACCTGCCGGTCAAAAGCGCCGTGCTCGACCTCGACGCCGTGCGCGCATCGACGTCGCTGCCGCTGGTGACGCCGCCGGTTGAGATTGACGGGCACAAATACGTCGACGGTGGCGTAGCCGATTCGGTCCCCATCGAGCACGTGCTGGAGGAGGCGGGCTTCGATCGCGCAGTCGTCATTGTCACGCAGGACCGCTCGTATGAGAAAAAGCCCTACGAGTTTATGCCCGCCGCACGAGCCCGCTATGCCGACTACCCCTATCTGCTCGAGGCTATCGAGACGCGCCACGACCGCTATAACATCCAGCGCATGCATCTGTGGAAGTATGAGCGCGAGGGCCGTGCACTGGTCATTGCTCCGCAAAAGCCGGTCGAGGTCGGCCACGTTGAGCACGATCCGGCAAAGCTCCTCGACCTGTATATTCAGGGCCGCCAGGAGGCAAAGCGCCTACTGAGTGATATCGAGGCATTTGTCGAGCGCTAGCGTCGCGACGTCATGACCCATGGACGACATGTGCAGAAAGTCTGGTCAGAGCCAAAATACCTGTTGACTCGGGCGACGAGCGGGGTAATATGGACGGGTTACTTGCAGAGCCCCGTGAATCTCTGTAACAACACGTACTGTACATGGAGGAGTCTAAGTGATTTCGAAATCGACTCACTACGCCAAGCAGGGCGAGGTCCAGCGCAACTGGGTTCTCGTCGACGCCGATGGTGCTGTCCTGGGCCGTCTTGCCACCCAGATCGCAATGATCCTGCGCGGTAAGAACAAGCCCCAGTTCACGCCCAACAGCGACTGCGGCGACTTCGTTGTCGTCATCAACGCCGATAAGGTCCAGCTTACCGGTAACAAGGCCGACACGAAGACCTATTATCGCCACAGCGGCTACAACGGCGGCCTCAAGGCTGAGAGCTTCCGCCAGGCTATGGAGAAGCACCCGGAGAAGGTCATCGAGCGCGCCGTTCGCGGTATGCTGCCCAAGACCACCCTCGGCCGTGCCCAGATGACCAAGCTTAAGGTCTACGCTGGTGCCGAGCATCCGCACGCTGCCCAGAACCCCACGAAGATTGAGCTGGAGGCTTAAAGATGGCTGAGAACACCGTTGTCTACCAGGGTACCGGCCGTCGTAAGAACGCCGTCGCCCGCGTCCGTCTCGTCCCCGGCACCGGCAAGGTGACCATCAACAAGCGTGACGCCGAGCAGTATTTCGGCCGTCATCAGCTCGTTGAGAACGCCCTTGCTCCCTTCAAGGTGACCGACACCGCCGGTCAGTTCGACGTTATCGCTCTGTGCGATGGCGGCGGCATTTCCGGTCAGTCCGGCGCTCTGCGCCTGGGCATCGCTCGCGCTCTTCTGAACGCTGGCGACTACCGTGCTGACCTCAAGAAGGCCGGTTTCCTTACGCGCGATGCTCGCGTGGTCGAGCGCAAGAAGTACGGCCTCAAGAAGGCCCGCCGCGCTCCCCAGTTCTCCAAGCGCTAAGGTTTTATCTCCTTACGAGATACAATGTACAAGCGGGGCCTGCCGATTGCTCGGCGGGTCCCGCTTTTCTTTTTCGACTAGGGTGGGCGACTGCGTTTTGCCCACTTGGGAAGGAGCGATCCTATGCCCCAGAACATCTTCGGTACCGACGGCGTCCGTGGCGTCGCCAACGCCGACCTCTCGTGCGACCTCGCGTTTCGCCTTGGCCGTGCGGCGACCAAGTTCCTTGGTCCGGACATCTGCATCGGCCGTGACACGCGCCTTTCGGGCACCATGCTCGAGAGCGCTCTGACCGCCGGCATCATGGCCGAGGGCGGCCGTCCGCACTGCTGCGGTGTCATCCCCACGCCTGCCGTGGCGCTGCTCACTGTTCAAAACGAGCTCGATGGCGGCATTGTCATCTCCGCTTCGCACAATCCGCCGGAGTTCAATGGCATCAAGTTCTTTAGCCGCAAGGGCATGAAGCTTCCCGATGCTGTCGAGGAAGAGATCAGCGCCTGGGTCATGTCCGAGGAAGCCATGGCTGCCGACACGCTGCCGACCGGTGCTGGCGTGGGCCACATCATCAAGATGAAGGACGCCCGCAAGGCATATGTCGATCATGCCATCGATACGCTTGATGGCCTGAGGCTCGACGGCCTGGTCGTTGCCGTCGACTGCGGCCACGGTGCTTCCTGCCAGACCACGCCCGCCGCGCTGCAGCGCCTGGGCGCCACGGTCCATGCCATCAACACCGATTACTGCGGCACCGACATTAACGTCGAGTGCGGCTCCACTCACCTTGAGCCCCTGCGCGAGCTCGTGCTGCGCACCCACGCCGACATCGGTCTGGCCCACGATGGCGACGCCGATCGCGTGCTGTTCGTGGACAGCGAGGGCAACGAGATCGATGGCGACTACATCCTGGCCATCTGCGGCTCCGACCTGGCCGCTCGCGGCAAACTCGCCAACTCCGAGATCGTCTCGACCGTTATGTGCAACCTGGGCTTCTCCATCGCCATGAAGGAGCAGGGCTTTGAGATGGTGCAGACCGCCGTGGGCGACCGCTATGTTCTTGAGCGTATGCTCGAGGACGGTGCCGTCATCGGCGGCGAGCAGTCCGGCCACATCATCTTCCTGGAGCACAACACCACCGGCGACGGCTTGGTGACGGCCCTGCAGCTTCTGGCCGTGCTCAAACGCACCGGCCGCACCCTCACCGACCTTGCCGGCATCATGAAGAAGTATCCGCAGGTGCTCGTCAACGTGCATTCGGACAACAAGGCCGGCCTGGACGATTGCCAGCCCATTTGGGACGCCGTCGCTGCCGCCGAGAAGGAGCTCAACGGTCGCGGCCGCATCTTGGTGCGCCCGAGCGGTACCGAGCCGCTGGTTCGCGTTATGGCCGAGGCGGAGACGCACGAGCTGACCCAGCGCGTTGTTGACGATATCGTCGAAGTTGTCAAGCGCGAACTTCCCTAATGGCCAAAAACGGGTGCCAAGTGGTAAACTGTTAAGGTTATTTTGATTGGTTGGTATGTCCGAGGGGGAGCATGTTCACTAAAGTCCTAAGGTCTTTTGGTATGCGTGGTCGAGTCCTTACGCTGGATGCTCCCATCTCGGGCGACGTCATTCCACTTTCCGAGGTCAATGACCAGACGTTTGCCACCGGCCTTTTGGGCCAGGGCGTGGCGATTCAGCCCACCGGAACGCGCGTGATCGCGCCGGCTGATGCCAAGGTCGAGGCTATTTTTCCCACGGGACACGCCGTTGCGCTTAACACGGTCGATGGCTTGGACGTGCTCATCCACGTTGGTTTGGACACTGTTCAGCTCGAGGGCAAGCACTTTACCGTACATGCGCAAGTGGGTGACATCGTCCATAAGGGCGATGTACTCATCGAGTTCGATCGCGAGGCAATTGCTGCCGAGGGCTACGATGTGACGGTTCCCATCTTGGTGTGTAACTCCGTTGAGTTCTCGAGCATCAAGGGTTCCGTTGGCGAGCATGTCGAGGAGATGGACCAGCTTATCGTCGCGCGTGAGCGCTAGTCGCTCCGCTTGGCCTTTAGCCTACAATTCAAACACGTTTATGGAGGGCGCCCTTGAAAGAGGGCGTCCTCCGTGGCAAGATGGGAAACGTCCGAGGCTAAACAGCTTTGGGTCACCGTGGACGGGCAGGGGCCTCGACGCGGTTAGACACGAGACACATACATTACGCGACCTCGCCCTGGTGGCCGCACACGTTGGTTGCGGCCGACGCGGGCCGCGGGCAAGTGCTTGTAAGGGAGCCTTGCCTTTCTTGTACGAGAAAGGACGCGTAATGAAGATCATTAAAGCTAAAGACTACGAGGATATGAGCCGCAAGGCCGCTAATATCATCTCGGCCCAGGTTATCCTCAAGCCCGATTGCGTGTTGGGTCTTGCCACCGGCTCCACCCCGATCGGTGCCTACAAGCAGCTCGCTGCTTGGTACAAGAAGGGCGACGTCGACTTTGCCGAGGTCAGCACCTACAACCTGGACGAGTATCGCGGCCTTTCGCACGACGATCCCCAGAGCTATCACTACTTCATGCGCGAGAACTTCTTCGATCACATCAACATCGACCTGAACAACACGCATGTGCCCGATGGCTCCAACCCCGACGCCGCCGCTGCCTGCTCTGAGTACGACAAGATCGTCGCCGACGCCGGTTACCCGGATCTGCAGCTGCTCGGCATTGGCAACAACGGCCACATCGGCTTTAACGAGCCCGATGACCACTTCTCCAAGGGCACGCACTGTGTCGACCTTACCGAGAGCACCATTCAGGCCAACAGCCGCCTGTTCGACAGCATCGACGATGTTCCCCGTCAGGCCTACACCATGGGTACCCAGACCATCATGTATGCCCGCATGATCCTGGTCGTCGCCAACGGCGAGGCCAAGGCTCAGGCCGTGCATGACATGTGCTATGGTCCGGTTACGCCCGAGTGCCCGGCTTCGATCCTGCAGCTGCACACCAACTGCGTTGTCGTTGCCGACGAGGCCGCCCTTTCGCTCTGCGAGTAGCGCGAATCCTGCAGCTCGACATAGCCTTGCCTAAGGCCTCCGCTTTGCGGGGGCCTTTTTGCTATCCCTTTTTGCCCACTTGACCAAAATCTTGCCGCAAGCTTGACGAACGCCAGATGCCCAACAGCTTGATTCATTCCATACCAGATTCTATGCAAAAATGCCACTAGAAGGTCGTAGACGGTAGCGGGCGCTAGGCGAGTTGAATGACATGGCTGAACCTTGTTCATCTGCGTTACACTGCCGCTTAGATGGGACAAGCTGACAAGCTCATTTACCTGCTTAAAGACCGATTAGTCGGGGGATTAATAACAATCGGCCCTCGCTGTACAAAAACTTGCCGCTTGCGTACCAAAAGACAACCTAAAACACAAGGTCGCTCTATTCATAGCGCGGCTTGTATGGTCTTGCGGCTACAGTGTCCATACGGTCGAGTTGAGGAGCGGGCATGGTAAACGATTTGAGCGGTATAGACGACCTCGAGCTGATGCCGCTGGGCGGAGGCTATATAGTGCGACGCGAACGCTTGATGAATGAGCTTATCGCCAAAGGCCGAAAGGCCGGCATCGTGGTTCTTTATGCGCCCGACGGGTTTGGGAAGACCTCGGTGCTGCTGCAGTACACCCATGAGGTTAAATGCGACCCGACGCGAGGCCCCGTGCGGATTATCGAGGCCGATCGCGCCACTGGGCGCGAGGTGTTTATGCAGCTCGAGGTGGTTACCGAAGAACTCAAAGACAAACCGCATTCCCTTATCGCGATTGATAATGTGCCAAACCTCGATCAGCACGATACCGAGGACCTCATCGACAGGATTCGCGGCCTGCGCGCTATGGGGGTAGGGGTCTTTATCTCCTGCCGTCCTTCAAATCGTCAGCTGATTCACGGGCTGGGCGATTCGGTTAAGATCAATGCGCAGATGCTCAAGGTGCATGCTTATGAGTATTCGGCGTGGGCATCGGCGTTTTCGATCAGCACATCGCTCGACTTTTATCAGCTCACGCAGGGCGTGCCCGAGCTCGTTTCGGCATTGCAGACGGGTCTGTATGGCCAAGGCGACGTAGCCGGTCTGCTCGAAAACGAGATTGTCAACGTATATGGTGCGGCACTTGCCGATCTGGCTTCACTCGACAATAATGTGCTGTTTTGCGTGGCATGTCTCATGGTTTTGATGGGCGAGGGCAATATCGCAGAACTCGAGGCTTGCGGGGTAAGGTTGTCGATGGTCGACCAGTCCTACTTTGTACGCGACTACCCGATCTTTGGCTTGGACCCCGCCGAGCGGAGTTTTACGTGTCTGGGCACGGAGGATAACGGACGCTTGCGCTTGCGTAAGTTGGTGGCCGAGGTTCGCCCCGAACTTGTTCCGAGGGCGGCCCGGATTTTGCTTAAGGCGGGCCGATGCGATGCGGCGATGGGCCTGGCGGACGCCTTTTTGGACCGTGAAGCGGTCCTTGAACTTGCTGGGCAGTATGGGGTCGATCTTGCTCTGACGGGGCACGGGGCCGATATCTGCCGAGCAGCGCTGGGCGCGATCGATGCCGACGATCCGGCTCCAGAGCCAACGCCTGCCGAGGCGCTTGGCGTATATCTGGCAGCGGTCAGCGTGTCCAATACAAAGCTCGCTCGCTATATGGCATCGGTCATCGAGCGCGGGGGCGAACGGGCGGCCTGCGAAATAGACCCTGTTTCATGGAGGGTGGCCCAGGCGCTGACGGCTGTTTGCTATGGGGACAACGGGCTTGGGCTTCCTACGAACCTGGCCGTGCCAGAAATAGAGACGTCCCACACCGCACTCGACATGCTGTCCGCGCATATCGAGGTCAAGCGCTGCCTGACCGAGCGGGGAGATGACGGCGGCGTTCTACAGCAGCTCAAAACGAGCAAGGCCTACGACTGCGAGCTCGACATCGCGGGGATTGTTATACGGGCCGATAGTATGCTGGTGGAGCTCTTTGACGGGTCGTTTGCGGGAACCGACGAGCGCGACGACGAGATGACGGTGGTGCGGGAGGCGCTCGACGTACGTGGGCTTAAGGCGATGGCTATCTGGGTGCGCATGGTGTTGGCGGCACGGCGGCTCCTTTCCGGCTTGCCGGTAACCGACGACGCGGCGTTCAACGAGCTCGATCGTTTTGCCGTGCGCATGCGCGACAACCAGATTCAGCTGTTTGGCCTGTTGCTAGAAGGCTGGCAGTCGCTGGCAGAGGGACGGCCGGTTAACGCAAAGTTCCGTGCGGTCCAAGTGCTCAAACTTGCCGAGGAGTCGATTGCGTACATGCGCGATAACGCATTGCTGCTGGAGCGCGCAGCATATCTGCGTAACACCTCGATGGTTTCGGTACGCGAGGAAGCGGAGCTACTCGATATAAGCCAGACGCAGGTTGGTGGAGCGGAGGCCTGGATGGTGGCGCTGCATTTGGCCTGTGCGGGCCGAGACAGCGACCTTGCGGCCTGGATGTCCATGAATCGCGCGGGGATTCTAGAGCCATCGTATCGGCTCTTTGCGCGCCTTGCCATGCATTGTCTGGGCGAGCCGGCGGGCAGGATACGTAAGAAGCTTCCCGTGCGCGAGCTGTCGCGGTACTCGCTGCGCGACGATTTGGAAGGGGAGGGCGAGCGCCTGTTCCAGGCCGGCGAGGTTGAAGCCGTTGATACCATCGACCATATCGAGATTCGCATGTTTGGTGCGTTTCGCGCCGAGCGCGACGGGTTTCCCATCACGGACAAAATGTGGCGCCGCAAGAAGGCGGCGACACTTGCCGAGCGGCTTGCGCTGGGCATGGATGCGCTCGTCGATCGTGAGACGCTGGCCATGGAGCTGTGGCCCCATGCCGAGTTTAATAGCGCCCGCAACAACCTGTACTCGACGATATCGCGCTTGCGGTCGGCTTTGGGACCGACGCCAGACGGCAAGTCGTGTGTGCTCATCCAAAATGAATGCATTGGGCTCAACGGCGACTACGTCAAGACCGATGTACGGCTGTTTGACCAGATAAGCCGCGAGGTTTTGGGAAATCGCACGGGTGCGCGCGGGCCCCATCTGGTCGAGTTGTGCCTTAAGATTGAGCAGCTTTATGCCGGACCGTTGTATGTTCCCAATGGCTGTAATCCCACCTACTTTTTGCGCATGCGGCGCATTATGCAGTCGAAGTACATCGATTGCATGATTAAGGGAGCAAATGCCGCTCTAGAAGAAAACGATCTGCAGTCGGCGATTTGGCTGGCGGAGTCGGGGCTTCGGCAGGAAACGGCGCGTGAGGATATGGTGCGCTGCGCCATGCGCGTCTACAGTGCGGCGGGGCGACGGCGCGATATCGTCGAGCTGTACAGCGGGCATATGCACCATCTGAGGGAGCAGGTCAATGGCGTGCCCGAGCCCGAGACGCGGCGTCTATACGAGCGCTTGGTGGAGGGGCGGCTCAATCGCGTGCTGGTCGAGCGATAAAAAACGGGGCCCGAAGTACTTGGGCACCCGTAAGCTTGCTATGTGTTGGCTCGCCGGATCATTGGCTCTTAGACGAGCTTGATCTTCTCGATATCCTTGCGCGAGGACTCGCGATACAGCGAGAATTTGCGGCCGATAACCTGAACGACGTCGGCGTGGCAGCGCTCGGCGAGCTCCTCGGCGGCCTCGCGGGCGGAAAGACTGGAGCCATCGAGCACGGAGCACTTAACGAGCTCGTGCTTCTCCAGGTAGGCGACCGTCTGCTCGACGGTGCCCTCATTGACATCGGACTTGCCGATGATGATGGCGGGGTTGAGGTGATGGGCCATGCTGCGAAGCTGCTTGACCTGGGCTCCTGTCAGTGCCATGGGTTCTCGCTTTCTATGTATGGGGCGCCCCGCGACGGGGCCTTAATCTACGTGAGCTGTCCCACGATAGCGCAGGAACGGCGCGGTGTGGAGCGCGTTTGCCCAGTTCGCAAAGAATGCGGATGCCGGGCGGGAAGACGATGCAAGGTTTAGATGGGCTAGGGGCGGAGCGCGGAGACCGGCTCCCAGGCGATAAACGCCCATCGGACCTTGCGGACGTGGTCGAGCATGTAGCGTCCCTGCGGTACGCCCTTGGATCCCGGCTCGCCGACATGGGGGTTCTCGATCATGTGGTGGGCGATATAGTCGCGCAGGCGGTCAATCTTATCCTCGTTGCCATGCTCGAGCATGCGAGAAAAGTCCGCCACGCCCTCCTCGAGACTATCGAAGGTGTCGCGACGGGGCGATTCAAAATACGTAACCTGCGGCAGCGCACCCATCTGAATAAGGATGTTAAAGGCATATACAAATCCGTTGCTGCGAGTAACCGAGGCGCCGATGGCGTTCATCAGGTGCAGGTCATAGCGCGGGCTGGAGTTGGCGACCATCGTGACAGCACAACGCCGACGAGCCGTTCGATCAAGCTTGGCAAGTGCCCCCTTCAGGTCGTTCGTAGTAACCGAGCGACTCGCAAAGGCAACATCAACAGCCTTGGCAACCGGCCCAACCAGATCCCAATCGTCATCCCAGGCAAGCTCAAGCGGCGTAATAAGGTCCTCGAGCCCATAGTACTCAATGCCAGCATCAAGGGTGCCCAACATGGCAGAAGAGAAGTCGGCAGCAATCACGGAATGCCCAGCCTGAGCAAGCGGAATAGCAATCGACCCAGCCCCACATCCCATATCCAGCACCGACTCGCCGGGCTCAAGCGCCAACAGCTTTATAAAATCCCGAGCATAAGGGGCAGTCTCCAACGGCCGAAAATGCCGAGCCCGCTTATCCCATTCAAAAGAATCATCAGCCCGATGCCGAGCGGCCTGCAGACGCATCCATTCGCCATTCCAATCCGCAGAAAGCAGCTCAGAACGAGTATCCCCATCAACCACGGGCCAACCTCCTAGCAACAAAAAAAGCGACTCCCCCCAAAAGAAGAGCCGCAACCAGCATATATCAGAAAGAACCGATCCAACGCCAAACCGCCATACCAGCAAAGTAGGGCAGAAGCGAAGCGACTGCCAAAGGGATAGAACCCAACCGAGGTCCCGTTGTGCGGGAGCCCCGGGGAGGGCAAATATATAAGGTCGATCGCGAGTTCCGCACGAG
>URNI01000049.1 GCA_900549135.1 uncultured Collinsella sp. | reverse complement strand
AACAAGTTCCAGCCCGTGGCTCGACTTTCCTTGCCCTTAGCGCGCAGGCCATAGGCGAGCGCGATGGCAAGCGTGGTGTAGGCTACAACCGCGGTGCCGGGGTATAAGATGGCGTCGTAACCGTTCTGGAGCGCGGCGGGCAATATGGCGGTATAGATCGGCACGTGCATGCCGGTGGCGATGATCAGATTCCAGAATGCGCCGATAACCGCGGTCGCAGCGGGACCGGCAACAGAGGCGAGCCAAATGATGAAATCGGCCACAAGGCCCATGACAAATTGGACGGCAGGGCCGCAGAGGCACAGCGCGACCGGCAACATCACGAGCACCGTACCCACGGGTACGATCAGAATGCGCAACATATCAGGCGAGATCTTCTTAAAGAAGCGCTCAACATAGGACTGGGCCCAGGTGATCAAGATGACCGGAAGAACAGCCTGGGTGTAGTTGACGAGCTGCATGGGGATGCCGAAGACGCTGAAAGGCTTTCCGTCCTCAACAATAGCGAGCATGTCGGGATAAATCATCACAACAGCGATGAGCAGTGCCAACACAGGACTCGTTTTGAACTTCTTAGCCGAGCTATAGGCGGCAAACACCGGGAAGTAGTAATACGCCGCATCGCCCACCAGGGAAAGGATCCGATACAGGTCGCTCGTTTCGGACATAAAACCGGCGCCTTCGGGCCCAAACAGAATAACGAGCATCTTGAAGATACCGGCGACACAAAAGATCGGAAGGATCGGGGTGATAGCGCCGCTCACGGCATCGAGCAGCTGATTGAAGAGGTGCTTGGGCGCCAAGCGCTCCTTCCAGCTAAGCTGAGGGCCATCGAGTTCCTCGTCAATCGATACCGTGACCTCGAATCCGCCCTGCTTACAAACCTCGTCGTAGACCTTGTCGACCGTGGGCCCGACCACCAGCTGCACCTGCCCTCCGGCGTGCACGACGCTGATGATAGACGAGATGTCCTCAAGCTTCTCATCATTCGAGAGGCTTTCATCCTTGAGGTTGAAGCGCAGGCGCGTCATGCAATGCGTAACCGAAGCCACGTTTTCCGCCCCGCCCACAGTGGAGAGAATCTGCTCTGCCACCTTTTTGTAATTTGCCATCATTGGCTCCTTTGCACAATCTTGGCTTACTGTTCGAATCGGCAAAGGTCATGCCCCGAATGGCTACGGGTTACAATCCTTTTTTGGAGATGATCCGGTTGAGATGGATCATCAGATAGAGTTCCTCCTCCTCGGAGAGCGTGGCGTCCCACGTTTCACGACAATAGGAACCGATATGCTTCACGCACTCTGCCAACTGCGGAAACTCCTCACGAAAGTTCTTGTACATCTGCATGTTGGCGCTGTTCAGCGACTCGCCGGCTTGAATGCGCTTGAACAGGTACCGCAGATGCGTGGCGAAGCGGGTGAAATCAAAGGAATCGCGGTCGACAATAATGCGGAAATCGCTTTCGAGAATCTCGATAACGTCCTCGAGCATATCGTCGAACTGCTTTGCGGGCTCGGCCGTGGCTTTGACGGCTTCAACAACCCGTGCGTTCACGAGATTCATCGCAATACTGGCAATCTCATCCTTGGGAAGCCGCTCTCCGAGCTCCTTCTCGAGTCGCATGACGATAAACTGGGCAGCCTTGTATTCCTTCGGATACGTCTCCCGCACTTCATAGGCAAGAGGCATCGCGATGCGGACCCCCTTTTGGGCTCGCGCAACGGCAAACGACAGGTGATCAGCCATGAACAGCGTCGCATTGGTCGAGAGGTCGTAGGGCAGTTCGTTGGCAACGATGTCCATAACTTTCGCCGCAAACATCACGATATCCGAGGGAAGATCCCTCATGACATCTTGTCCTTTAGGATCAATGTCGTAAAACGTATGCTCGATTTTAGAAAGAGGGAGCTCTCGAGGAAAATCTCCGCCGAAACCGACGCCCCTGCCCATGGCGATGACATCTCGCCCCTGTCCGTCACGGCAAAGAACCGCGTTGTTGTTAAGCTTTTTAATTGCAAGCATGGTGAACCTCCTTTCAAGAACACTCACAGAAAAAGGCATGATAGCCAATAGCAGTGCTATTGCGGTCATGCCTTACGTAACAATCCGTGTTGTATTGCTCTTGGGCATGCCTCCACACAGGAGTAACAATCCAAGATGCAGAATGCATTATAGCGCTCTCCCCGCCCCGGGGACCATCGGGCTGGCGAACGGTAGATGTCGGCCCGCCAGCGGCCACATCGAGCAGATGGGCGTGCTTCGATCCCGAGCCTAGCCTAGGATGCGGGCCATGCGCGCCTTGAACTCGGACAGAAAGCGCGGGGCGTCCACGGTGAGTGCCACAAGCGCGCTCTTGTCGGGGTCGGACAGGCGATGCTCGTCGCAGATAGTGCGGCCGCGATACTCGCCGAGCAGGTCGACGCGCAAGTTGCAACCAAGTGCGCCCACGAGCGTGGGATCAATCGCCACGGCAACGGCAAGCGGATCGTGCAGCGCGCAGCCGCCCAGGTAAGGGGCGTTCATCTCGTACGAGCCAATGTAGTGCTCGACCATACTCGCAAATGCGCAGCCCGCCATGGTGCCCGAGCCCGTCCAACCGGCAATGTCGCGGCGCGTCAGCACCACGCGATGCGTCACGTCAAGACCAACCATGGTGAGTTTGCGGCCCGAGCGCAGCACGGCGTCAGCGGCCTCGGGGTCGCTCGCCATGTTGGCCTCGGCACCGGCGCTCACGTTGCCGGGCACGGTCAGGGCGCCACCCATCACCACCACGCGGCCGATAGACATCATCGCCGCCGCGTCGCGCTCAAGGGCGAGCGCCAGGTTGGAGAGCGGACCGGTCGCCACATAGACCAAGTCGGGACCATAGGTACGCGCGGCATCAATCAGGTAATCGACCGCCGCATTGCCATCGGCCGACGTCGCGCCCACCGGCTCGTACGGCGAGGCGGGCACGCTTGCGCCGCCGATGCCGTTCTTGCCGTGGATAAGCGTGGTGGACGCCGGCGGCGTGTAGGGTTCGGTCGCCTTCACGGGACGATCGGCGCCCAGGTACACCGGCACCTCGGGACGACCCAACAGGTCGAGCACCGCCAAGCAGTTGTGCGCCGACTGCTCGACGCGCACGTTGCCAAAGCACGTGGTGATGCCGACGAGCTCCACCTCGGGGCTCGCGATGGCATAGGCAAGCGCCATCGCATCATCCACACCCATATCCAGATCAAGGATCAGCTTCTTGGTTGCCATTGTTCTACTCCGCTTCTCCGTCTACATCCAAACCGTCTAAACCAAACTTGTGCTCGACTTCCGCACGCGTGGGAATTGATTGCTGAGCGCCCAGGCGCGACACCGTCACCGCCGAGGCGCGTGCACCCGCCGCCATGCACTCAAAGAGCGGCAGGCCCTCCAGGCGAGCCGCGGCAAGCGCACCGATAAATGTATCGCCCGCGGCCGTCGTATCGACCAACGTGCTCGAGAGCGCCGGCATGCGCAGCGGCTCGCCGTCATCGCCGAGCGTAACCGACCCGGCGCCGCCCAACGTGATGACCGCAGCTCCGGCACCCTTGGCGAGCAGGGCATTGAGCGCCGCGACGCAGCTCGCATCATCCGCGGGCAAGATGCCCGTCAGCACCTGGCACTCGGTCTCGTTGGGACAGACCAGGTCGACCGCAGGCCAGACCTCCGCAGGCAGCTCGCAGGCGGGCGCTGGATTAAAGACCGTATAGAACCCCAGCTCGTGAGCGCAAACAAGCGCCTCGGCCGTCGCCGCAAGGTCGCATTCGCCCTGGGCGATAAAGACGCTTCCGGCAGCCGGGGCAATCTCGCTGGCGCCGCCGTCGAGCTCATGGGCCACCAGACGCCTCAGCGCGCAGGCAACGTCCGCGCCCGCAAGCGCATGGTTGGCGCCCGGTGACAGCACGATGCGGTTGTCGCCCTCGCAGCGAATGATGGTCGCCGTTCCCGTCTCCACGTCATCGCGATGCACTACAAAGTCACAGTCCACGCCGGCGTCTTGGAGCCCCGCCACGAGCGACGCGCCGAACGCATCGCGACCGACCGCGCCGATCATGTGCGTGCACGCGCCCATACGCGCGGCAGCTACGGCCTGATTGGCGCCCTTGCCTCCGGCGTTGGTGATAAACCCGCTGCCGCCGACGGTCTCGCCCGCACGCGGCATGCGCTCGCACGCCACCGAAAGGTCCATGTTCATGCTGCCGAACACCGCAACGATGCCGCGATCTGCCATGGAAACCTCCTCGTCCGCGGGCTTTGCACCCGCTGTCGGCCGTCAATCGTGTGCTCTCGCACCTCTATAACTTTAGTTCACTTTGATGTGAACGCGCGCTTGAGCTTGCGCCAGCAGCAAGCATTCACAGGAGCAGGCAGCTACAATGAAGGCGTGCTGATTATTCTCGTCATTGGATGATGTTTTATGGAACAACTCTCGCAATCGGGCTCGCGCGGTCGACGCCGCACGGGCAACGAGCCAGCGCCGCACGAACGCGTGAAGGGCGAACGCCGTGCTAACGAACCGCGACGCACCGCGAGCCCCCATCGCGCTTCTGCCAACAACGCGGGCCGCGCCAACACTCCCGCCGCGGAGCAGACGCCTGCTCGCCCCAAGTCCCGCTACATCCCTGCACTCGACGGCCTGCGTACGCTCGCCGTCGTCGCGGTGGTGCTCTATCACCTTAACCTCACGTGGGCTCAGGGCGGCCTGCTCGGCGTCACGATCTTCTTTGTGCTTTCGGGCTATCTGATCACGCGCTTGCTGCTCAACGAAGTCGCTAAGACCGGCCGCATCGACCTCAAGAGCTTCTGGATCCGCCGCATCCGTCGCCTGGTTCCCGCCGTGGTGACCGTCGTGGTGGTGACCTGTGCGCTGTGCACCGCCTTCAACCACGTGATGCTCACCAAGATGCGCCCCGACATCCTGCCGTCACTGTTGTTCTTCAACAACTGGTGGCAGATTGCCCAAAACGTCTCGTACTTCAATGCTCTGGGCGACCCCTCGCCGCTCACGCACTTTTGGTCGCTTGCCATCGAGGAACAGTTCTACCTGATTTGGCCGCCACTGCTGTTTGCCATGGTATCCATGCATGTGAGCAAACCCAACACGCGCCGCGTGGTTCTGGGCCTTGCCGCGGTATCTGCCCTCGCCATGATGGTGCTTTACAACCCTGCCGCCGACCCCAGCCGCGTGTACTACGGCACCGACACCCGCGTGTTCTCGCTGCTGCTGGGTGCCTGGATGGCCTTTATCCCCGATCGCGACCTGGCGCCGGTGCGTCTCGTTCATCGTTTGGGGCTCAATCGCCTGGCTGGCGCCGCCAAGCACGGCAAGAACGCCGAGGGCAAGCCTGGCGAGAAGGCCGACGAATCAGCCGAGACCGCCCCGGCACAGCCGAGCGCCCTCGTGCGCTTTTGGTCCTCGCCCGCATCCATCGATGTATTGGGCGTCGTGGGTCTGGTTGGCCTTGCCTCCATGGTCGCGCTCACCAACGGCTACACCGCGTTCCAGTATCGCGGCGGCACGCTGTTATGCTCCATCCTCACGCTCATGGTCATCGCGGCCTGCGTGCAGCCCCAGGGAATGGTTGCCCGCGCGCTGTCCGCCGAGCCGCTCGTGTGGGTTGGCAAGCGCTCATACAGCATCTACCTGTGGCACTATCCGCTGCTGTTGCTTATGAACCCGGTCGCCAACATCAACGATACACCGTGGTGGCAGTACATTTTGCAGGTGCTGTTGGTGGTCGCCGTGGCCGAATGCTCATATCGCTTTATCGAGACGCCGTTTAGGAAGGGTGCCTTTGGACGCACCGTTTCCGAGCTCCGCGAAGGCACCACCACGCCCGCAAGCTGGGTGCGCGCGCATATTCCCGTGTGCGCCGTTTGCGGCGTCGTGCTTGTCGTGGCGCTGGGTGGTCTGGTCTTTGTGCCCGACACATCCGCGCTGAGCGGCGAGGGCGCCGAAGTTCTGAACAAAGAAGCCAAAAACACCGCGCCCACCGACCAGCAAGCGGCCGACGACACCGACAAGGACAACGACGGCTTCCCCGATGGCTCCTACGACCTGTTGATGATCGGTGACTCCGTGTCGCTGCGCGCCGTTGATTCCTTTGACGGCGTGTTCCCGCACAGCCATATCGATGCCGAAAAGGGCCGCCAGTTTGATGCGGGCCGCGCGACATTTGAGGGCTATATCCAGCAGAACCTTGCCGGCAAGATCGTGGTCTTTGCCCTGGGCACCAACGGTTTGGTAACGGATGACCAAATCGACGCCATCATGGCCGATGCAGGAGATAAGCGTATTGTGGTGTTTGTGAACACGCGCAGCCCGCAGCCGTGGGTTGGCTCTACCAACCAGGCCATCGCCAACGCCGCTACGCGCTACAAGAACGTACGCGTTATCGACTGGTACGGATATAGTGCCAACCGCAACGACCTGTTCGATGGCGATGGCACGCATCTATCGACCACTGGCGTGACTGAGTACCTCAACTTGATCCACGATGCCGTCAAGAAGGACCTGCCCGTGCATCCCGAGGATCACGTCAACGATCCGCAGCCGGCAGCCGTCAAGTCTGCCACCGGCGCACTCGTCAATGCGCTCGCTCTCAAGCCGCACAAGCTGGGCACCGACAAGTAACCTGCAGCACAAACTTCCCACATCCGGAAGGGGGGGCGCCTGCCACGGCAGACGCCCCCCCCTTTCCGGTAGTTGGGGGCGTTCCTTATGTGCCGGCACTTAGGGACACTCCTGACACAGCCGAGGAAGACCTCTACGGATGAATTCCGGGCCGCTCCGTCGCTCCAGACATCGTTTCCGCGCCTCGCGCCTGCCCCAAACAATCAAAACAAGCCCTTTTCGCCGCACCCTCAAAGGTCTGTGGGCAAAAAAGGGCAAATATGAGTACTGTTACCATTTTAGTAGCAGGCAAAACCACCCAAAATGACGTCCGAGCGACCCCTACAACCCCCTAAAGCAGCCAACCTGACTGGTTTAGGGCGTATTACAGCCAATTTTAATGAACATACTATAGGTTATGTTTATTATCCTCTTGGATGTAAATGCTATTCACTTAGCAACAGTACTCATATTTGGCATTTTTTGCCCACTGCCATATAGCTAACACCCTATAGCAGACAAAAACAGGCCGCAGCCCATCGCTGCGGCCTGTTCGGAAGCAAAAGTGGGCGTTAAGCGCTGTAGCCCATCGCTTGCAGCACAAACATGACGACTGTCAGCACCGTAATCACGGCGATAGTCGCCCAAGTGAGCACGTTCCACACGCGGCCATTGCGGTTGGCACCCATGATGTGACGGTCGGCGGCGATAACCACCTGGAACACCAGAACCACGGGCAGCAGCACACCGTTGATGACCTGCGAGGTCATCATAATCTGGAACAAATCGACGCCAGGCATGAGCACCAACACGGCAGAAATGCCGATGATGGCCGTAATGATGCCGCGGTAAACCGGGGCCTCGTCCCAGCTGCGATCGGCGCCGCGCTCCCAACCAAAAGCCTCGCAGATAGCGCTCGACGTAACGCCCGGCAGCACGCAGGCAGCCAAAAAACTCGCTGCAACCAGGCCCGAGGCGAACAGCACCGTGGACCACTGGCCCGCGATGGGCTCCAGTGCGCGGGCGGCATCGGCGGCATCGCTAATCTGAATGCCCGCCGGGAACAACACCGTACCGGTCGTGATGATAATAAAGCCGGCAATGACATCGGCGGCAAGCGAGCCGCTCACGGTATCAATACGCTGCAACACGATGTCGTCCTCGCCCGCATTCTTATCGACCACGTTGTTCTGAGCCAAGAAGATCATCCACGGTGCGATGGTGGTACCGATCGTTGCGACCACGAGCGACACGTAGCTGGGGTCATTTTGAATGTTAGGCACGACCAGGTCGACCGCGACCTCACCCCAGTTGGGGCCAGCCATAAACGCGGCGACAATATAGGTCACGAAGACGCAGCTTACCAGCAGCAGAATCTTCTCGATGCGCTGGAAACTACCCGACATGGTAAGCATCCACACCAGCAGCGCCACCAACGGCACCGAGATGCTCGCCGGCACGCCAAAGAGAGCAAGGCCGCTGGCGATACCCGCAAACTCCGAAATGGTCACAGCCGTGTTGGCGATCAACAGCGCCGCCATAGCAAGTACACTCTTGCGCACGCCAAAGCGCTCGCGGATGAGCGATGCCAGGCCCTTGCCCGTGACGCAGCCGCAGCGCGCCGCGGTCTCCTGCGTCACGATGAGCAGCACAGTCATGACGGGAAGCATCCAGAGCATCTTGTAGCCATAGCTGGCGCCCGCACTGGAATACGTTGCAATGCCGCCGGCGTCATTGCCCGAAAGCGCCGCCAGCAGACCGGGGCCCATAGCGCCAAAGATGGCCGCGATGGTCAACTTTTGCTTGGTGCCCGACTTTTGCTTGGTATTTTGCACGCGACCACCTAACCAATGACCGACATGGTGAGCAGCACCGCAGCGGCGCAGTACGCTACGCACGAGATCATGACGGCAATAACGTTCATGGCGGTGCCCGACGTGTTGAGGTCATGCTCGTCACGCCAGAACAGCACCATCAGGTAAATCACGGCGCTCATGTTGCCAACCAGGCAAATGATGGCAGCGATATTAAAGCACCCAGTAAAGAGTTGCTCCTCAAACATAGGGGCATCGAGGAACGCGGCAGTGCGCACCAGCTGCGCGCACAGGTAAGTAACAAGCGAAAGGATCAGGCCCATACCCGTGCTCTGGAAGAAGAATCCCAGGTACGGTTTGGGCTCGTCGTCGTGACCGTCGTACTCGAGGAAGTAGTTCTTGACGAACGACACCATGCGCGAGGCCGCCAGCAGCACGAGCGGCATGGCGCACATGGGGAACACCACCAGATGCGCGGAGCCGAGCGCCGTCCCCAGCACCGTCGCCATAATGCACGAGGCGATGCCCCACACGACGACCCAGTACTGACGATGCACGAACCAGCTGAGCACGTTCGTCGAGTCGTCCGACGCGCTATCGCCCGAGCCGACACCGGCGATCTGCAGGTCCTCCTGATGCTCCTCGGCGATAACGTCCATGGCGTCGTCGAAGGTCACGATGCCCAGGATATGACGGTTCTCGTCGCAGACAGGGATGGCAACCAGGTCGTACTTGGTCATCTCGTCCGTCACGTCTTCCTGGTCCTCGTCGGGCGACACGTAGACCAGGTCGCGATAGGCGAGCTGGCCCAGCGTGGCATCGCGGTCGGCCACGATCAGCGTGCGCAGCGAGAGCACGCCGGTGAGCATGCCGCTCGGATCCTCGGTATAGACGTAATAGACACTCTCGAAGTCCTCGTCGAGCTCGCGAATCGCCTCGATGGCGTCACCGACCGTTGCCGTAGCGGGCAGGGAGACAAACTCCGAGGTCATGATGCGGCCGGCGGTGTTGTCCTCATACCCCAGCAGGTTACGAATCGCCTTCTCCTCCTTGACGCCCATCAGGCGCAGGAGCTTCTCGGCCTTCTCGTAATCGAGCTCGTCGATCAGGTCGGCGGCGTCGTCCGGGTCCATCATGGCCAGCATCGACGATGCGTCCGTGTCGGACAGGCCCTCGAGCATCTCGGTCATAAGCTCGTCGTCATCGAACTCCGAGATGGCCTCGGCGGCCTGGGCAGTATCGAGCTGCGCAAACACCTGCGCACGTAGGCGCGGGTCGAGCTGCTCGATAATGTCGGCGATGTCGGCAGGGTGCAGCTCGCCAAGCGTCTTGTGCGACACCGACAGCTGGATGTTCTTAGTCGAGCGGTCGAGCAGGTCCATGTAGGACCAAGCGATGATGTCCTCACTGAGCGGCTTACCCAGGTGCTTCATAAAGCCTTCGACGATATGCTCGAGCGCGGGGCTGATGGCGCGTAGCAGACCGCGGGCACCGACCTCGGCGCCCAGCAGGCGCAGCTGGTTTTCGCCCGACATGGAAAACTTGATGTCGTTTACGCGCACGACCTTCATGCCCTGCGTGTCGACAATTTGCTTGTTAAGCACGTCGCGGGCGAGTAAGAGTTCGGTCGGCTGCAGGTACGAAAAACGGATTTCGGTGGCCGACGTCTTAAGGTGTACACCCGTCTCGTCGATACGGTCGACCCATTTGCGCCAGCTGATCATAAACGGCGTCTTGCCGGGTCCGCGGAACGCGAGCGACGTCACGTGCGGAAAAACTTCGCCGGTAGCAATGCCAAAATCGTTCACAACGCCGAGCTTTTCGCCATCGACGTCCAAGACCGGCAGTTTGAGCATCTCACTCAGATAATTCACTGGTGCTCCCCATCATTATCCCTTCGGACTGCGGCCATGCCGGCACGCCATCCGTGGGCTTTTAGATATGTATACGCATGCGCGGGCGGCACGCCGCTCGACGCTTACACCCCGTGCATGCGCAAAAAGCACCTGCATGGGGTCATCGACTGTATGGTCGAGGTTTGGATTTCACCTGCAACCTTTCTCTTGACCCTTGTTATCCGCAGTAACTATAGCATCAGCATCGCGCCGTGGCGCCAAATTTATGCTCCAAACATCGCAGGCATACCAAACGCTAACGCATCCGTGACATAGTCATTGGGGACATTCTTAAATGACTAGTCTGTGGTGTCATCATCTTCGGCGAGCTGGGGGAACACGGCGTTTTTGGGCATGGTGACCTTCGTCGGCGAGGTGAGCTTTTTGTTCAGCGATGCGTCAGTCTTGACCAGATCGCTCAACGTCACGATTTTGTAGCCGTCGGCAATAAGCCCGTCGATAATCTGCGGCAGCGCCTCGAGCGTCTGCTCGGCGCACTTATCGTTATCGGTCAGCAGCACAATGTTGCCTGGCGTCACCGAATCGAGCACCGTCGAGACCTGCTCGTCGGCACCGTTGAGCAGCCAGTCGCCCGAATCGATATTCCACGAGACCACGGCAGACACCAAGTCCATCGCATCAATCCAGTTTTGCTCGTCAAAGGCAGCGTAGGGAGCACGCAGCAGCATCGTCTTCACGCCGGTCGCCGACTTAATCGCATCGGTGCCTTTCGTGATCTGTTCGCGTACCGCCTCACGGTCCTGACCCTTGAGCGAATCGTCGCTGTAGCTGTTGGATCCGATCTCGCACCCGGCGTCGACAATCGCCTTGGCCGTGGCAGGCGAGGCCTCGGCCGCATCGCCCGAAAGGAAGAACGTCGCGGTGACGCCCTTTTCCTTGAGCACCTGCAAGATCTGTTTGGTGGCGCCGCTCGGACCCTCGTCAAACGTCAGCGCCACGTACTTTTTGTTGCCCTTGGGCGCCACGCTGGCGCACGCAACAACGCAATCGGTGGCGGGCACGACCTCGCCGCGGTCCTGCGTCTTGCCCGATTGCTCACCAACCCACACCTCGGAGCGGCCCTGGGCACCCCACGTCTGCACATACTCGATAGCGCCCGTGCCCTCGACCTTGAGCTTGGGCTCGATAACCGTAGCCTGAACCTCGTGTTTCTCGTAGGTGTTACGGCCATCCTTGACCGTCACCTTCTCGCCACCCTCGAGTTCGCGGCTATCCCATTTGCCCTGCTTCACGCGCTTGCCGTCGACCTTCACCGACAGCTTTTCGCCTCCATGGCGCTTGAGCACACTGTCATCGACGGCCAGCAGGTCGCCTGCGTCGTAGGTGTCAGTCAAATCCTGTTCGTCGATAAGATTCTGCAACGTAGAGCCCACGCGCACCGCTGTCTTCTGGCCGTTGAGTTCCACATCCACGCTGCGGTTGACGTAGCCCACGACGGCAGCGATAAACAGCACGAGCGCGCAACCCACGGCGATAAGCGCATAGGGCAGGCGGGACGGTCGGCGCGGCGAGCGCCCGTTGCCGATGCGCGTGCTGCGATCGCTAAACCCACGGCTATGGTTGAGGTACATCGCGCCGGGCTTACGGCGACCGCGGCGCTGGCCGCTGGGCAGCTGTCCCAAGTCGCGACGCGCCGTCGGACGCGCATTCGATCGCCCGTTACCATTGGATCCGTTTTGGCGCATGTGCCCTCCCCCATAAACACAGCGAGCCGGAGCAACAGGTCTCCGGCTTGCCTCCCATCATTTGGCACGTCGCTATTTTGTAGCTTTTGACGAGCCTCCGCTCGCCTTTTGGTATTCGTCCTTAAAGGCCTTGAACATGCCCCGCGTTTTGCCGAGCTGCCTGCCCAGCGCGCGACTGCCCTTGTCAACGGCAACCGAACCCTTGTCGTCGAGCACCTTGGCACCCTTTTTGACCTTGTCGCCCACCACGACACTCGCCTCGGCAGCCTTGGCAGCCGCACCGCCCGAATACCCGAGCGACTTGACCTCATCCGAGACAATCATCGCGCCGTTATCGTAGCCGCGCAGCATCGTCGGCGGCACCTGCGTGTCGCCCACCAACATGCTCGATGCGGCGCTGGCGGTCACATAGAACGTCTGCACAATGCCCGAACGCGGTTTGAACTCAACGTCCGAGCAATAGCCCACGGCATCGCCCGATTCCGTGCGCACGTCCATACCGACCCAGATGATGCAATCGTTCAGGTTGATGTCGAGGCGCTTGGCGGCGGCGGCATCGTACGTGTCCTTGACGTCATCGACCGCAATGGCGCCCTCGTAGACACCAATGGCGTCGAGCGCTACGAATCGATCGGGACGCTCGATCATGCCCGCGATATCGGACTGGCGGACCATAAAGCCGACCACGCGCGTACCGCCCGGGGTAAAGACCGGAAAGTGAATCTTTCCGAGCTTTTTAGGGCTGCGCGGCGTGCCGTCCTTTTTGGTGCGCTTGTCCTCGGTAGGCTTGCGATAGATCTTGGCGCCGACAAAATCCCCGGCGCGCATTATGCCTCGGTCGAGGGCTCCGCAGCCTCGGTATCAGCCTCGACGGCGTTCTCGACCACGACGTCGGCGGCAGGCGTCACGTTGCCGCCCGAAATGGCGTCGTTGAGCTGCTCGCGCAGCTGGTCCATGCGCTCGCGGGCCAGGTCGACCTTGGCGCGCAGGTCATCGGTCTTGGCGTCGACCATCGGGCCAAAGTCATTCACCGCTGCACGGGCCTCCTCGGCGCTGTGCTCGTAGGTGTCGCGCATATTGTCCCAGGCGTCGTTGGCGATATCGGCAGCCATGGCGCGGGTCTCGGCGCCCGAGCGCGGGGCCAGAGCAACGCCGACAATAGCGCCGGCAGCGGCACCAAAAAGTGCGCCGGAGACAAAGCTGAAAGTCTTACCCATGATCATTCCTCTCCTGCGGGCACGTCGGTGCCCACCGTTTGAATGCTGTCCATTATACCCGCAGCGCATCACTTGCCGCTCCGCTCATCTGCGTACGGCAAAGGCGCAGGTACGTGATGGTGATAAACGCGTAGGCCTACTCCTGAGGCATAGCCGGCATGGCCACCGTGGCACCCGGGTCCTCGCCGGCGCCGTCCACGAGCGGCAGGCCGCCCTCATGCGCAGGTCCTGCCGGAACCGTCGCCGCACCGCCAAAGACGGCAGCGGAGGCCTCGTGGTTCTCGGCAACCGCACCCTCGGTATCAATCGCCACCTGGGGCTCGTCGTCAAAGTTGGGGACGCCCTGGGGCTCGGTGGGAACGGGCTCGGCGGTCGCATCGGCAACGGGCTCGGCGTCGACCGGCACATCGCCCTCGTCAGCGCCCTCGTCCTCGGCAGCATCTTCGCCGTTCGCAGCGGCGACGGCCTCGTGAGGATCCTTGCCCTCGGCCTCGGCGCGCATGCCCAGCACCAGGTTGCGCAGGCCCGCGACCGTGCCCTCCACGTCGGGGGCAGGCTGGTCGGCGTGCAGGTACGCCCAGTCCATCATAAAGGTGGCCGAAGACAGCGCACCGATGGCCAGCGCGTCGTCGGGGCACGAAAGCTCAACCTCAAAGACGCGCTCGTCGTGCTCACTTACGCGCGTGCGGCCACACGAGATGCTACCGGCAAGACCGGTCTCGTTCATGAGCTCGACCGTCACGTGCTCCAGCAGATGGCAAAGCTCGGTCTGGCCCATGCAGTCCTGGAACT
>URNI01000048.1 GCA_900549135.1 uncultured Collinsella sp. | reverse complement strand
TCAGCGAAAGCCCGCCAGAGCGAGCAAGGTGCCTTGAAGCGAGGCGGCATTGACCTTCTGGTCATGCCGCCGAAGCTGAAAGGCAGATTGCCGCTCTGGCGGGCTTGCAGCGTCGAGCCGTTACGGCGTTTGGTAAAACGCCGTAACCTACACCCGTTCCGCGATCTCGTGGATGAGGTAGTCGGTCTTTTCCCAGCCCAGGCACGGATCGGTGATCGACTTGCCAAAGACGCCGCCGTCGACCGGCTGGTTGCCGTCCTCAAGGTACGACTCGATCATAAAGCCCTTGACCAGCTTGGAGATGGACTCGTTGCGGCGGCAGCTGTCGAGCACTTCCTTGCAAATGCGATACTGTTCCAGCGGACGCTTACCCGAGTTGTCGTGGTTGCAGTCGATGACCGCCGCCGGGTTGGCGTAGCCGGCGTGCTCGGTATAGCGCTCGGCCAGGCGCTCGAGGTGCTCGTAGTGGTAGTTGGGGTAGGTGCGCCCATCGAGACCGATGTAGCCACGCATGACGGCGTGTGCGAGCGGGTTGCCGTCGCACTCGACCTCCCAATTGCGGAAGATAAAGCTCTGATGTGCCTGGGCGGCGTAGATGGAGTTGAGCATGACGGTGGTTGAACCGGCAGTGGGGTTCTTCATGCCCACGGGCACCGAAATGCCGCTCGACACCAGGCGATGCTCCTGGTTCTCGACCGAGCGTGCGCCCACGGCAACATAGCTCAGCAGGTCAACGAGGTATTGGTAGTTGGACGGATAGAGCATCTCGTCGGCGGTGAAGAAGCCCGTTTCCTCAATAACGCGCAGGTGCATATGGCGGATGGCCTTGACGCCCTCGAGCAGGTCGTCGGGAGCCTCGGGGTTGGGGTTGTGCAGAAGGCCCTTGTAACCGGTGCCCTTGGTACGCGGCTTGTTGGTGTAGACGCGCGGAATGATGATGAGCTTGTCCTTGACCTCTTCGGCGGTCTTGGCCAGGCGGTTCATGTATTCGAGGACCGAATCCTCGCGGTCGGCAGAGCACGGGCCGATGATGAGCACCTTGCGCGCGTCCTCGCCGGTAAAGACCTTGGCGACTTCGGCATCGAATGCCTGCTTTTTGGCGGTAAGCTCTGCGGAAAGCGGCATTTCCTCGCGGATCTCCATGGGGATCGGCAGCTTGCGTTTGAAATCCATGGCCATGCGGGGCCTCCTTTATCAATTAACGGCAACAATTGGCGAATTCTCGAATGCTCGGCATTATCCGCTGTCGCACGCTAAAGTGCAACCCCTCGCCGCCCCGAAACCTGCCAAAAGGGACAGGTTTATTTTGGCAGGTTTTATATGGGGGAACGTCGGCGGATACCGGGAGGGAGTGGCGTCGCGCGGGACCCTAAGGCTATTGTCGGTTCCCCAGGAAATACCATGTGGGCAAAAAATGCCAAATATGAGTACGGTTGCTATCTTAGTATCATATTGCCTTCGCAAAATAATAGACATAACAGCAAAATATGTTTATTAACGCAAACACATATAAGTCCGCTATAGGGCTGTTTGATCAATTTAGGGACGCGTGTAAGCCGTGAAAACGGCATTTGGGGCTGTTTTGGCTGTTACTAAAAAGGTAACAGTACTCATATTTGCCCTTTTTTGCCCACGGGGCCTCGAAGGGGCTGCCAATCAGGTTCCAGGGGAGGTGGTTCGAGGGCCGCAGAGCAAAAAAACGGGGGCGCAGGTTGTCCTGCGCCCCCGTTTTCTGGGCATTGCGGTTGTTTGCCGCCGGTTGTTACGCCGCCTCGTCGAACTGCGAGTTATACAGGTCGGCGTAGAAGCCGCCTTGGGCGAGTAACTCGTCGTGCGTGCCCTTCTCGACGATGTCGCCGTCGCGAATTACCAAGATCACGTCGGCGTTGCGGATCGTGGACAGGCGGTGCGCGATGACAAAGCTTGTACGGCCCTGCATCAGCGCATCCATGGCGCGCTGAATGAGTTCCTCGGTGCGGGTATCGACGTTGGAGGTCGCCTCGTCCAGAATCAGCGCCGGGCGGTCGGCCAAAATGGCACGGGCGATGGTCACGAGCTGGCGCTGACCCTGCGACAGGTTAGTGCCCTCCTCGTTGATCATAAAGTCGTAGCCACCGGCAAGCGTATGGATAAAGTGGTCGCAACGTGCGGCGCGTGCGGCGGCTTCGACCTCGGCATCGCTCGCATCGGGGCGTCCGTAGCGGATGTTCTCGCGGATCGTGCCGTTAAACAGCCAGGTATCCTGCAGCACCATGGCAAACTCGCCGCGCAGCGCCGCGCGGTCCCAGTCGCGCACGTCGACACCCTCGACGCGCAGCGAACCGCCGTCCACATCGTAGAAGCGCTGCAGCAGCTTAATGAGCGTGGTCTTGCCGGCGCCGGTAGGACCGACGATGGCGATGGTCTGGCCGGGCTGCGCCTCGCAGCTAAAGTCGTGGATGATGGTCTTGTCGGGCGTGTAGCCAAACTTGACATGGTCAAACTCCACGTGGCCGGGGCGCTTCTCGGGAATCTGCGCGTCGGCCTTCTGCTCCTCCTCGGGCGCGGCCAGGAACTCAAAGACGCGCTCGGTGGCGGCAGCCATCGACTGCATCGTGTTGCTCACGTTGCCCAGCTGCTGCACGGGCTGCGTAAAGTTGCGAACGTACTGGATAAAACTCTGGATGTCGCCGGGCGTGGCATTGCCGGTCAGCGCGAGCTGTGCGCCCACCACGACGACGCCCACGTAGCCCATGTTGCCCACCAGGCTCATAAGCGGCATCATCAGGCCCGACAGAAACTGCGAGCGCCAGCCGCTAATAAAGAGGCGGTCGTTTTGACGGTCGAACTCCTCGATCGAGGCCTCGGCGCGGTCGAACACTTGAATGACGTTCTGGCCGGCAAAATCCTCCTCGATAATGCCGTTGACGGTGCCCAGGACCTGCTGCTGCTCGCGGAAGTACGGCTGCGAGAAGTGAATCATTACGGTCAGGATAATCGCGGCGGCCGGCAGCGTGAGCACGGTGACGCCGGTAAGCGGCAGACTGATCGAAAGCATCATGACGAGCACGCCGATAATCTGCGTCACCGACGTGATGAGCTGCGTCACGCTCTGGTTGAGCGACTGGCCCAGCGTATCGACGTCGTTGGTGATGCGGCTGAGCACGTCGCCCTTGCTGTGGCCGTTAAAGTAGCTCATCGGCACGACGGCAATCTTGGCGGCGATCTCCTTGCGCATGCGGTAGCAGATCTTTTGCGTGACGCCGGTCATGAGCCAGCCCTGGATCAGGCTGCAGGCAGAGCTCGCCAGGTACAGGCAGAGCAAAAAGCCGAGCGTCTTGGCGATCCAGGCAAAGTCGACGTCGCCGGTGCCGTTGACCTTGGCAACCAGGCCTTCGAACAGTTTGGTGGTAACCTGGCCGAGCATCTTGGGCCCCACAATGTTAAAGATGACCGAGCACACGGCAAAGGCGACGGCGGCAAACACGGCAATCTTGTGCTGGCCGATATAGCCGAGCAGCTGCCTCATGGTGCCCTTAAAGTCCTTGGCCTTTTCGCCACGACGCATGCCACCCATGCGGCCCATGGGACCACGCTGGCGGGTGGGCTTGGGAATCTGAGTCTTGGTCTCGTCTGCCATTAGCGCTCGCCTCCTTCCATGACGGCTGCAATTTCTTCTTGGGTAAGCCCCAGCTCCTCGGCGGAAAGCTGCGACTGTGCGATCTCCAGGTACGCCGGGCAGCTGCGCAGCAGCTCCTCGTGCGTGCCGGTGCCCACTACGTGGCCGTCGTCGAGCACGATGATCTGGTCGGCGTGCATGATGGTCGCGATGCGCTGGGCCACGACCACGAGTGCGGCGTCAGTAACGTTTTTGGCAAGCTCTTCGCGCAGGCGCGCGTCGGTCTTGTAGTCGAGGGCGCTAAACGAGTCATCGAATACCACGATCTCGGGCTTTTTGGCCAACGCGCGGGCGATGGCCAGACGCTGGCGCTGACCGCCCGAAACATTGGAGCCGCCCTGGCTGATGGGGGAGTCGTAGCCTCCCTCGCGTTCGGCGATAAAGTCCTCGGCCTGGGCGATGCGCGCGGCCCGGCGCATGTCATCATCGCTTACCATGTCGCCGGCAAACTTGAGGTTGCTCTCGACGGTGCCCGAGAACAGGCGACCCTGCTGCGGAATATAACCGATACGGCGGCGCAGCTCAGAGAGGGTCATGTCACGCACGTCGACGCCGTCAAGCGAAATGCTGCCGCCCGTGACGTCGTACAGGCGCGGAATCAACTGCACGAGCGTGGACTTGCCCGAGCCCGTGGAGCCAATGATGCCGAGCATCTGACCGGCATGCGTGGTGAAGTTCACGCCGCTGATGACGTCGGCACGGGCATCGGGATACTGGAAGCTCACGTCGCGGAAGGTGAGCTCACCGCGCGGCGAGCTGGCCGCGGGCAGTTTGGGCGAGGCAGGGTCGTTGATGCTCGTGGGACAAGTGATGACCTCTTCCACGCGCTCGGCTGCGACCTCGGCACGGGGCAGGATGACCGAAACCATGGTGAGGATCATAAACGCCATGACGATCTGCATGGTGTAGGAGATAAACGCCATCATGTTGCCGACCTGCATCACGCCGTCGGACACGCCCTGCGCGCCAAACCAGACGATAAGCACGGTGATGCAATTCATGACCAGCATCATGAGCGGCATCATAAAGCTCATGGCGCGGTTGGTGTAGAGCTGCGTGGTCATCAGGTCGAGCGATGCCTTGTCAAAACGCTCGAGTTCATGTTCCTCGCGGTTGAACGAGCGGATGGGCATAAGGCCGTCGAGCAGCTCGCGGGCGGTAAGGTTCACACGGTCCACGTAACTTTGCATCTTTTTGAACTTGGGCATGGTGAGGCCCATGAGCACGCCGACGACGGCCGAGACCGCGATGATGGCAACGGCGATGGTCCACTCCAGGCCGGTGTGGTTGGCCAGGACACGCATGACGGCGACGATGCCCATGACGGGGGCCATAAGACACATGCGGATAAACAGGGTTGCAGCCATCTGAATCTGCTGAATGTCGTTGGTGCAGCGGGTGATGAGCGAGGCCTGGCTAAACTTGCCCACCTCGGCCGGCGAGAAGTGCATAACCTTGTTGAAGGTCTCGCGGCGCAGGTCGCGGGCGATGGAGCAGGCGGTGCGCGAAGCCACGGCACCGGTCAGGATGGTGGCGACGAGTGACACAAGGCACAGTCCAAACATCGTGGTCGCCATGCGGCCCAGGTAGGCGTTCTGCACGTCGGCGGGGTCGATGCCCTGCGCTTTGTACTCTTCTTGCACGTAGGCCACGGCGCGCTGGGTGACGATGGATCCCGACATGGAGCCCATTTTGTCCGCCATTTCGTTGGCGCCCTCGACGAGCTTGCTTTGGTCTACCAGACCGCCCTCGACACCCAGGCGCAGGCTCTTCATGGTGATCTTGCCGCCGTCGGCGTCGATCTGCTTTTGCATATTCTGCGCCGCTGCGGCCTTTTGCCGCATCTCGGCGAGCTGCTCGGGCGTCATTGCTGCCATCTGCTCGGGCGTGGGCATGGCTTGGACAGCGTTGTTGTCTTTCTCGCTGGACGAGCCCATCATGTCGCCCATGGAGTTGGCGTCAATGCCCTGGTTGAGCGAAAGGACGACAGTCTCGGGCAGGCTCATGATGTCGGCAATCTTGCCTCCATCGGCACGCTCTTCCTCGGTGCCCTCGTACGTTCGAATGTCGTTTTTGTCAGCCTTGCTAAACACGGCCTCCACAGCCTTGGTGTCCTTGGCGCTCATAAAGAGTTCGAGGTCGTCGAGCGATTCGGCGCGAATGGTGTCGGGCACGGGCGAGGCGATGCCGCCTTGCTGCACGCCCACGTCGACGATGTCGCTCATATAGGTAGGCAGTGCCAGATCGGCGTTGCAGCTGATTACGATAAGCACGATAGCTGCGAACAGTGCCAGGATATGCTTTTTAAAGAGCTTGAGAATCCTCACTCGGCATCTCTCCTTTCTTGGTTGCGATCGATAATTCCGTTGGCACGTCTTAGAAGGCGCACCATCTCTTGGGTATCTGCTTCGCCGAACTGCTCGAGGAAGGCTGCGGTGCGGTCCTCGAATTCCCGACGTTTGATTTCGAGATCCTGGAATCCTTTGTCGGTCACCGTGACGTGTACGCGACGACGGTCGGTCTTTGAGTGCTCGCGCTCGACCCAGCCCTTGGCTTCGAGAGCGCGTAGGATATTGGCGATGCGGGCACTCGAGACCCAGGCGCGATCAGCGAGTTCGCTCGGCGTGAGCGAACCGCCGGCGAGTATGAGGGCGCGCATGACGGCCATCTCGCCGCCGAGGGCTTTGTCCGCAAAGCGCGAAATGCGCTGATGCATGCTGCCGAACTCGGTAAGGAGCTGACGCCCAAGCTCACGGAAATCGGTATCTTCCACCGAAAACCCCTAACACTAGAAACTATTTCCGGTGAAAGATGATACCCCTGCACGCGCACCCTATACGGTAGATTTTGGGACATGTCTAGAAAACTACCTTTAGGCGACCTCCGTACATCGTCGGTATCAGCGAAGTCAGGGAGTAGATCTCTAGGCATGTCCTAAAGCCCACTCAGAGGCACTTTACCCTGCTAAAGCTGGCATAACAGCTAGAGTGATGGACGTATAAAGGCAAGGGGAAATATCAAACAAATCGGTGAACGGTAGTTGTTCGCGCTCGCATTTCCTGCGGATTTGTTAAAAACGCCCTAATGGTATAAAAAAAGAAACATATAACAGCCCTGATGAAGGGGGTGGCTATGCTATCCTTCTCAAACGGGTGAAATCTTGGGTTTTGGGTTGCAGTTCCAAGGTGGACAAACGTTTTCCTTGTGCTAACGCGCGACGGAAGGCGAATGAAGCCGGTAGTGCAAGCCGAAAATTCAAGAATTCAATAAGCAGCGGTGCGAGAGAGCGCCGCATTACACGTAACTAGGAGCGTGGTTACACAATGCAGGAGGCATGGGAAGGCTTCAAGGAAGGCATCTGGACGGGAGAGGTTGACGTCCGAGACTTCATCCAGAAGAACTACACCCCCTATGAGGGCGACGAGTCGTTCCTCGCCGGCCCGACCGAGCGTACCAAGGAGCTGTGGGGCGAGGTTCTCGACCTGCTGCTTAAGGAGCGCGAGCAGGGCGGTGTCCTCGATATGGACACCAAGATCGTCACGGGTATCGTGAGCCACCCCGCTGGCTACATCGATAACGCCCATCGCGACAAGGAGACTATCGTCGGCCTCCAGACTGACAAGCCGCTCAAGCGCGCGCTGCACGTCAACGGTGGTATCCGCATCGCTTGCCAGGCTGCCAGCCAGCACGGCTATAAGGTCGACGAGAACGTTGTCGAGCGCTACACCTTCGAGCGCAAGACTCACAACGCTGGCGTCTTCGATGTCTACACCCCCGAGATGCGTGCTTGCCGCTCGGCTCACATCATCACCGGTCTGCCCGACGGCTATGGCCGTGGCCGCATCATCGGCGACTACCGTCGTGTCGCCCTGTACGGCGTCGACTACCTGATCAAGGACAAGGAGGCCCAGAAGGCTTCCACTCCGACGGTCATGACCGCCGACAACATCCGCGATCGTGAGGAGCTGCAGGAGCAGATCCGCGCCCTCGGCGAGCTCAAGATGATGGCCGAGACTTATGGTTTCGATATTTCCAACCCTGCTACCAACACGCAGGAGGCCATCCAGTGGATGTACTTCGCCTACCTTGCTGCCGTCAAGGAGCAGAACGGCGCCGCAATGTCCATCGGCCGTACCTCTACGTTCATCGACATCTACGCTGAGCGCGACCTTGCCAACGGTACCTTCACCGAGGAGCAGATCCAGGAGTTCGTGGATCACTTCATCATGAAGCTCCGCATGGTCAAGTTTGCCCGTACCCCCGAGTACCAGGCCCTGTTTACCGGCGACCCGCAGTGGGTCACCGAGTCCATCGGCGGCATGGGTGTTGACGGCCGTACGCTCGTTACCAAGATGAGCTACCGCTACCTGCACACGCTCGAGAACATGGGCACCAGCCCCGAGCCCAACATGACCGTTCTGTGGTCGACCCGTCTGCCCGAGAACTTCAAGAAGTTCTGCGCCAAGACTTCCGTCGCCAGCTCCTCGATCCAGTACGAGAACGACGACCTCATGCGCGTCTATCACGGCGACGACTACGGCATTGCCTGCTGCGTGTCCTCCATGCGCATCGGCAAGGAGATGCAGTTCTTCGGCGCCCGTGCCAACCTGGCCAAGTGCCTGCTGTACGCACTCAACGGCGGTGTTGACGAGGTCTCCAAGAAGCAGGTCGGCCCCAAGTATCGCGCCGTCGAGGGCGATACGCTCGATTACGACGACGTTGTGGCCAAGTACAACGACATGATGAAGTGGCTCGCTGGCGTGTACGTCAACTCGCTGAACATCATTCACTACATGCACGACAAGTATTGCTACGAGCGCATCCAGATGGCCCTGCACGACAAGCACGTGCACCGCTGGTTCGCTACGGGCATCGCTGGCCTTTCCGTCGTGGCTGACTCCCTGTCCGCCATCAAGTACGCTAAGGTTCACCCCGTCCGCGACGAGAATGGCATCATCGTCGACTTCGAGACCGAGGGCGAGTTCCCCAAGTACGGTAACGACGACGACCGCGTCGACCAGATCGCTCACGACGTTGTGCACCAGTTCATGGAGTACATCCGCATGAACGATACCTACCGCAACTCCGTGCCTACGACCTCGGTTCTGACCATTACCTCCAACGTCGTGTACGGTAAGAAGACCGGCTCCACGCCCGACGGCCGCAAGGCTGGCCAGCCGTTCGCCCCGGGTGCTAACCCCATGCACAAGCGCGATAGCCACGGCGCCATCGCTTCGCTGTCTTCGGTTTCCAAGCTCCCGTTCCGCGATGCTCAGGACGGCATCTCCAACACCTTCTCCATCATCCCGAGTGCGCTCGGCAAGGAGGACCAGGTGTTCTTTGGTGATATCGACCTTGATCAGCTGGGCGAGTAACTATTGTTAGTGCTATACTAACAATAACGATTACTGATTAGCGCGCCGGTTTCGGCCGGCGCCTATCAATCGAAGGAGACACATTATGAAGGTTTCTGAAGTTTCCGAGACTCAGGCCGATAACCTGGTCCACATGCTCGACGCTTACGCCGAGAAGGGTGGCCACCACCTGAACATCAACGTCTTCAACCGTGAGACGCTGCTCGACGCTCAGGCTCACCCCGAGAAGTATCCGCAGCTGACCATCCGCGTTTCCGGCTATGCCGTGAACTTCCACACGCTCACCAAGGAGCAGCAGGACGAGGTCATTGCGCGTACCTTCCACGACAAGTTCTAAAGGGACTCAACTCCCGCAGGATCGCCGGGGCTGTTTGGGCTACCTCCCAAAACGTCCTCGGACATGCAAAGAGGCTCGCTGCGCACTTCGTGCGGCGAGCCTCTTTGCGTCCTGCGGAATGTTTTGGGAGGTAGCCCAAACAGCCCCGGCTGGGGTCCTGTGTAGTCACCCTTTAGGCGGAACTCTCCTAATTATTTGGATGAGTCGTTTACTTACTTGTACTGTTACCGTCTTCCCGCTCTTGTTGGGGTATGCTTTGTTCGTATGTAAACGTATGACATGTTGATGGGGGAGGGTGCTATGGCTCGCGAGGGCGCTCGTTCTAAGGATTCGGCTAAGCCTGGCATCAAGGAAGTTGCAGCGGTGGCGGGGGTTTCGCCTACTACGGTATCTCGCGTGCTTAATAATCGCGGCTATATTAGCCAAGAGACCCGCGATAAGGTCCATGCCGCGATGAAGCGCATCAACTATACGCCCAACGATATCGCCCGTGCCATGCTCAACGGTCGCCTGAATCTAATAGGTATGATCGTCCCCTATGTCAGCAGCCCGTTTCATGCCCAAGCGGTCCAAGCCGTTGAGCGTACCCTGGCCGAAAACGGTTTTAAGATGTTGCTGTGCAATAGCGCCAATCGACCTGATCTTGAGCGTTCTTATATCGATATGCTTCGGCGCAATATGGTTGATGGCGTCATCGTCAACTCGCTTAATATTGGTGCCGAGGCGTATGCCGAGATGGGCTTGAGTCTGGTTGGTATCGACTGCGACCTTGGCGAGACCTCTGTTCAGATTGCGAGCGACAGCTATGGCATCGGCGAACTTGCCACGCGTCGCCTGATCGATGACGGGTGTTCGCGCATCTTGTGCCTGCGCAACAATAGCCGCATGCGTATGCCTGCCAATAAGCGTACCGATGCCTACCACGATGTTGTGGAGCAGGCCGGTTTGCCCGCGCTTGTCCGTGAGGTCGAGTTCGTTAAGTCCGACGACGAAAAGAGTGCGGTCGTTGCGAAGATCCTCGATGAGAACCCCGATATTGACGGCATCTTTGCGGGAGACGACACGATGGCGGCCATCTGCCTCAACGTGATGAAGCGGCGCGGCTTGAGCGCTCCGGACGATATTAAGGTCGTGGGCGCGGATGGCGCCCGCCGCACTATGACGTTTATGCCTGACTTAACAACCGTTCGTCAAGATATCGATCGCATCGGAGAGCTCGCGGCGCAATCCATCATCGCTCTTGTTAACGGTGAAAAGCCCGAATCGAATACCAAGCTCCCCGTTGAACTCATTGAGGGCAAAACCGCGTAGTTCATCCCGTGCCAAAAGAATTCCTCAAACGCCTCTGATGACCGTTCGCCGACATATGTCAACCGTTTGCCGACGACTGGAACTGCGAAAAGACGTATTAGTGTGAAAACGTTTGACATATGAAAACGATTGACATATCTTGCAGTTGTACTGAGTTAGTATCTTGTGGGAAAGGAAGTCTCGGATGCACAAGGTGTATTACCAGCCTGAGGGAATTTGGGTAGGCGACATCATGCCGTACGGCGAGGACGGCACGTTCTATCTCTATCACCAGCGTGACACGCGAAACCCCGGTCCTTTCGGAGAGCCGTTTGGTTGGGCACTCGCGACGACCAAGGATTTCGTCAACTACAAGGACTTTGGCGAGAGCCTTGAGCGTGGCGGCGACGAGGAAGTCGACCAGTATGTTTATGCCGGCACGGTGTTTAAGGTGGGCGACAAGTACCATGCGCTCTACACTGGTTGCAATCGCGATAAGGTCCGCGCACGCTTGATGAAGCAGGTTCTTCTTCACGCAACGAGTGACGACGCCGTCAAGTGGGAGAAGAACATCGCCGAGACGCTGCTTCCGCCCCAGGAAGGTTACGATGACCGCAACTGGCGCGATCCCTTTGTGCTTTGGGATGAGGAGAACGAAGAGTACATGCTCATCCTCGGCACGCGCGTGGGCGAGGACAAGCGTCTGATGACCGGGCGTCTGGTCAAGTTCACCTCCAAGGACCTGGATACCTGGGAGTTCCAGGGCGACTGGTGGAATCCGGGCCTTTACACCATGTTCGAGATGCCTGATCTCTTTAAGATGGGCGACTGGTGGTATCTGGTGTTCTCCGAGTACAGTGATGGCAACAAGACCCGTTACCGCATGTCTCGCTCCATCAACGGTCCTTGGATCACTCCTGCTGACGATTCATTCGATGGCCGCGCGTACTATGCCGCGCGTACCGCATTTGATGGCGAGCGCCGCGTTCTCTTTGGTTGGGTTCCTACGCGTGACGAGGGTGGCGATCCCAGCTCTTACCTGTGGGGTGGCACCTTTATGCCTCTCGAGATCGTTCAGCGTGCCGACGGAACGCTCGGCACCAAGCTCCCTGACAGCATGCTTGGCGCCTTTGGCGAGGCTAAGGCAGTCGAGGCCTTTGAGCTTTCCTGCGAGTCGGGCAAGGTCGAGCAGGTGCTCGCCGCGGATGCCGGTTCCACCTATATGCTCGATGCCGACATCGAGCTCGCCGGTGACGCTGCCGGCTTCTCGGTGAAGCTTGCCGAGGACGCCGAGTCCGGTCTTGCCTATGAGTTCCGCGCCAACCTGCGTGAGGGCAAGCTCGAGTTTACGGCGGCCCCCCAGTATCCGTGGTTCCAGGTCAACAACATGGGCCTCGAGCGTCCGTTGTTCTTTAAGGGCGAGGGCACTCATCATGTGCGCCTGGTCGTTGACGACGATATCGCGACCATCTTTGTCGATGATGTTGCGCTCAACGCTCGCTTCTGCAATAAGCAGGGCCAGGGTGTGGCACTGACGGTCACCGACGGTACGCTCAAGTGCGCAAATGCAACGATCGCGTCTCTGTAATGGCATCAAAACGTTTTATGATTTCGTAAGGGAATGGAGAGGAACATGGACTACAAAGTAGTGTCTCAGCAAGTCGTCGATAACGTCGGCGGTCTGGAGAACATCGAGGGCGCCACGCATTGCGTTACGCGTCTGCGTCTGGTGCTCAAGGATACGGGCAAGTACAACAAGGCCGAGCTCGAGAACATCGATGGCGTCAAGGGCGTGCTGTACAACAGCGGCCAGCTCATGATCATCTTCGGTACCGGTACCGTCAACAAGGTCTACGATGAGTTTATGGCTCTGACGGGCGTTAAGGAGATCAGCGCTTCCGAGGTCAAGGGCGCCGAGGCGGACAAGAAGGGCAAGTTCTTCTCGGTCCTCAAGGTATTCTCGGATATCTTTATCCCCATCATTCCCGCTTTCGTCGGCGCTGCTATCATCATCGGCCTTAAGTCGCTGATCGTTGCCAACGGCCTCTTTGGCATGGAGGGCAGCCTTGCCGACCACAGCGAGTTCCTCAAGAACCTCGCAAGCTTCTTTGCCATTATCGCCACCACGTTTGACTACCTGCCTGTCCTGGTTATGTACAGCGCGGTGAAGCGTTTTGGCGGTAACCCGATTCTGGGCATCCTCGTCGGTATCGTCATGGTTCACCCGAGCCTTATGAACCGCAACACGTTCGTTATGGATCCGACGGGTGCTGAGTACTGGAACTTTGGTCCGCTCTCCATTCCCATGGTTGCTTTCCAGGGCGGCGTGTTCCCTGCAATCCTGACTGCCTGGTTTATGGCCAAGGTCGAAAAGATTGCCCAGAAGTACATCCCCGAGGTCGTTTCGTTCGTCTTTGTCCCGACCGTTACCCTGATTCTTGCTAACGTCGCCCTGTTCACCGTGTTCGGCCCGCTCGGCAACCTGATCGGCGACGTCCTCGCCGGTGTAATCGATATCCTGTACAACAGGATGGGCGTCTTCGGTGCCTTTGTCTTTGCCGCATTCCTGCAGCCGCTCGTCGTTACCGGTACGCATCAGTTCATCCAGGGTATCGAGGCAAACCTCGTCGCCACGACTGGCTTCAACTACATCCAGGCCATCTGGTCGGTTTCCATCATCGCCCAGGGCGGCGGCGCCATCGGCATGTACCTCATTCACAAGAAGCATTCCAAAGAGCGCAACATCTGCATGTCGTCCTTTATCCCGACGCTGGTCGGTATCTCCGAGCCCGCAATCTTTGCTGCAAACATGCGCTACTCGATCATCCCGTTCATCTGCGCTTGCATCGGTGCAGGCTGCGGCGGTGCCTTCGTGAAGCTCTTTGAGGTGCGCGCCATCGGTCAGGGTCTGACCGGCGTGCTTGGCCTGCTCATCGTCACGCCCGAGACGCTCGTGTGGTATGTGGCTGGCAATCTCATCGCCTTTATCGTGCCGATCGTCTTGATCTTTGCCTACAACAAGGCAAAGGGCGTGCCGACCACTGATGAAGAGGGCGCTGGTGCTGGCTTCGATGTCAGCTTCTAGTTGAGCCGTTCAGCGTAATCTGAGGATAAGTCCATTTGGGGAAGGGCGTTCGACTCGTGTGAGTCGAGCGTCCTTCCCCATAGACGAGAAAGTCAACGGCGATGTTTAATCAAAAAAATAAGGTGACACGCGCGGACTATGAGCAGTGGCGTGCCGGACAGGATGAGACGGCGGGTCGCATCGCGTCCGACCCCGATAGGCTCCTGTTCCATGTGGAGCCTGAGCTTGGCTGGCTCAACGACCCCAACGGCTTCTCTTATTATAAAGGGAAGTATCACCAGTTCTATCAGTATAACCCCTACGATGTGCGGTGGGCGCCCATGCACTGGGGTCACGCCGTCAGCACCGACC
>URNI01000047.1 GCA_900549135.1 uncultured Collinsella sp. | reverse complement strand
ACGGCATCACCCTCGACGAGTTGGCCGGCGAACTCAACGCCCGCCGCCACTAGTCATTGGGGACGTTCTTAAACGACTAGTCGTTTGGGACAGTCTTTGTTGGTGTAACGGGGTCATGGAAGTTGCGGTGAAATAGGGGCTGTTTAAGCGCTTCATCAGGCAAAACAATCCCTATTCCACCGCAACTTATGAAGGGATGGCTAGTCGAGGGGTGTGGGTTCCCATTCGCCGGTGGGGTGGGGGATGTCGAAGGTTCGATAACCGCAGTCGTAGGCGTGGGCCTGGGCCTCGCGGATGCTCCGGCAGATATCGCAGGCGCGGTGCGCGTCCGAGCCAAAGGTGATGGGTACCTCGGCGTGGACAAAGCAACGCAACAGCCCCGTCGAGGGGTAATAGTCGTCGAGGCCCTTGCGCGGCGCGGCGGTCGAAACTTCAACGCGGCGGCCTGTATCGTGTGCGCACTCTGCCATCTGCTCCCAAAACGGTGCCGTATCAAAATCGGGCGCAAAGCCTTCCTTCGAAAAGCGCATGAACAGGTCGGGGTGAGCCATCACATCAAAGTTAAGCGGGCTTTCGCAAGCGCGGCACCAGTCGTCGACGTAGCGCTCCCACACGCCGCGTACCCCCAGGTTTTCCCAAACGTGCAGGTCGGTGTCATCGTCGATCCAACCGCAAAGGGAATCGGGTGTATCGGGGCGAGCGACGTCCTCCGTTCCCGCCGTGCCCGCGGCGCCGGCCATGATATCGCCCGGATTGCCAATCCAGTGCACACTGCCCAAGCGCACTATGGCACCCGCGGACCAGCGCTCAACCAAAGGCTCGCAACCTTCGTACCAGTCGCATTCAAAGCCATAGATAAGCTCGAGCTCCGGCGTGATCTGCGCGGCGAGCTTGCGGGCGTCCTCAAATGCCAGGCGATGCGCCGTCAGGTCGCCCTCGACAACTTGCACTTCGCAGTTGGCGTCCATGCTGGCGGGTAGGGTGAGGTGGTCGGTCGAGACCATGACGCGGCAGCCGGCCGCAGCAGCGGCGCGAACGTTGTCCTCAAACGAGGCATGTCCGTCCGAAAACGAGGTATGGGTGTGGCAATCGACCAGCGGGCATGCGGGCATGGCGGCTCCTTTGCATTTGGCGAATCCGCTCCATTGTAATGTTGCAGCTCTCAACACGCCGGACACGCCGGGGGTCGAAATCGACTGGAAAGGTGGGTTGCGTGCGAGGGTCGCCACGCGGCATCGGCCCCGCGTCAAAACATGCACATCAGCCTCCAAAAGCTGCAAAAAATGACATGTTTGGAGGCTGATGCGCATGTTTGACTGAGGCGGTGGAGCGTCGGTTTCTTACGGACAAGGAAAATCGCGCTCATCGCGCTCCGTCACATCCACATCGCCCGCGATGTGCTAGCGTTTGGATGAACAAAACGAGCCCGTGCGGAAAGGAGCCGGACCGTATGCCATGCGATAGCAAATCTCCGCTGTCTCGCGAGACCGATGCGCCCGAAACCATCGTCAAGCTGGAGTGCGACATCGACGATGCGTCGCCCGAGGTACTCGCCTACGCTGCCGACCGCCTGCGCGAGGCGGGTGCGCGCGAGGTGCACTGGCTGCCTCTCTACTGCAAAAAGGGTCGCCCCGGATGGCAGTTGCAGGTGATCTGCTCGCATGAGGATATCGAGCGCCTACAGACGATTATCTTTTTGGAGACCACGACCAACGCCGTTCGTCGCCAGGTGATGGAACGCGTTTGCCTGCCGCGCCGATTCGAGCAGGTGACAACGCCTTGGGGCGAGGTATCCGTTAAGGTGGCGACCCTGCCCGACGGCAGCGAGCGCGCGGCTCCCGAGTACGAGGACTGCGCCCGTCTCGCCCGCGAGCGCAACGTGCCGCTCCAACGCGTGATGCAGGCGGCTCAGAGCGCGGCGCTGCGATTCGAGTAACACGGTAGATGGGCTCCACATCCGCCGGACCCCGTATTCAGCCCCCATCAACTCCGCTTCGAAAGGACTCCCCATGAAATACCTCATCGCTTCCGACATCCACGGCTCGGCATACTGGACCGAGCGCCTGGTCGCCGCCATCGAATCCGAGCAGCCCGACCGCATCGTGCTGCTGGGCGACCTGCTCTACCACGGCCCGCGCAATGACCTGCCGCGCGATTACGCCCCCAAGCGCGTGATTCCGCTGCTCAACGCCCTGGCCGACCGCATCATCGCGGTGCGCGGCAACTGCGACGCCGAAGTCGACCAGATGGTGCTCGGCTTCCCCGTCATGGCCGACTACGCCACGCTGTTTGACGAAACCGGCCGCGAGCTGTTCCTGACGCACGGCCATGTCTTTGGCGCCGGCATGCACAACAGCGTCGACCATGCGCCCGCGTTGCCTGAGGGCTCCGCGCTCGTCTACGGCCACACGCACATCAAGGTTAACGAGGCAAGCGAGGCGCACCCGGGCCTGTGGCTCTTCAATCCCGGCAGCGTGAGCATTCCCAAGGACGGTACGCACAGCTACGGCATCTACGAGGGCGGCGCGTTCCGCCACGTAATCCTGGAGGAGGAGTAACCATGGCGCAGCACATGGCTCAGCAAAATGCCGAGGGCTCGCGCGATCTGTCGACGCTGGTCGACGCGTCGGTCGAGCTGCAGCATCTGGTGCAGACCATCTGGCGCCTGCGTCAGCCCGATGGCTGCCCGTGGGATCGCGAACAGACGCATCAGAGTATCGGCAAGAACATGATCGAGGAGGCCTACGAGGCGCTCGACTGCATCGAGGCCGATGATGCGGCACACCTGCGCGAGGAGCTGGGCGACGTGCTCATGCAGGTCGTGCTGCATGCGCAGATTGCGGCTGACGCCGGTGAGTTTACGCTGGCCGACGTGGCGCGCGATATCGGCGCCAAGCTCATTCGCCGTCATCCGCACGTGTTTGGCGATGTGGATGCCGACAGCTCCGACGAGGTACTCAAGATTTGGGACGAGGTCAAGCTTGCCGAGAGGGCTGCCAAGGACAAGGCCGTGGCGGCGGGCGAGGCCGCGCCCGAGGGTCTGCTCGATGGTGTGCCCACGCATCTGCCGGCGCTGATGCAGGCGCAGAAGGTGTCGCGCAAGGCAGCTGCCGTGGGCTTTGAGTGGGAGACGGTCCAGGACGTGTGGGACGAGGTCGCCGAGGAACGTGCCGAGTTTGAGGCCGAGGCCCCTGGCTCGCCCGAGCGCGAGATGGAGTTTGGCGATTTGCTCTTTGCCCTGGTCAACGTTGCGCGCAAAGAGGGGATTGACGCCGAGAGCGCCCTGCGTGCCAGCACGGCAAAGTTCCGCCGTCGTTGGGCTGCAATGGAGCGGATGGCGGCTGACGCCCATGTGGATCTGGCCGAGCTTTCGACCCACGGCCTCAACGACCTGTGGGATGCCGCAAAGGCGGAGGAGTAAGACTGCGGGAACGACGGGCTGACACGCCTCATCGTTCCCGCTAAATTTTTCGAAAATCAAGTGTATCCCTCGGCTAACTTAGGGCATAATGCAAAAAGTGCGACAAGGCTAACTTACGGAGGCGCACCGACGGTGCACGGTCAGCCGGTCGCTTGCATCCACTACGTTTCCAAGTGAGAGGGAGACAACATGAGCGATATTTTGGACGTCTACGGTCGCGAGGTGCTCGACAGCCGCGGCAATCCCACCGTCGAGGTCGAGGTCGTGCTCGAGGACGGCAGCTTTGGCCGCGCAATGGTGCCTTCGGGTGCTTCGACCGGCGCCTTTGAGGCCTGCGAGCTGCGCGATGGCGACAAGGGCCGCTACCTGGGCAAGGGCGTTTCGCAGGCCGTCGAGCACGTCAACAACGAGTGCGCTAACGCCGTCGTGGGCCTCGACGCCTTCGACCAGCGCGCCGTCGATGCCGCGCTGATTGCCGCGGACGGTACCCCCAACAAGACCAAGCTCGGTGCCAACGCCATCCTGGGCGTGTCGCTGGCCGTCGCCCGCGCCGCTGCCGAGTCGGCGGGCCTGTCGCTGTACCAGTACCTGGGCGGCGTCAACGCCCATCTGCTGCCCACGCCCATGATGAACATCCTCAACGGCGGCGTGCATGCCGACAATAACGTCGACTTCCAGGAGTTCATGATCATGCCGGTGGGCGCCCCGAGCTTTGCCGAGGGCCTGCGTTGGTGCGCCGAGGTCTACCACACCCTCAAGGGCGTGCTGCACGAGGCCGGCCTGGGCGGCGGCGTGGGCGACGAGGGTGGCTTTGCGCCCAACCTCAAGACCAATGCCGAGCCGTTCGAGTACATCACCAAGGCCGTGGAGAAGGCCGGCTTTAAGCCCGGCGTCGACTTCATGTACGCCATGGACCCGGCCTCGACCGAGTTCTACAACGCCGAGACCGGCATGTACGAGCTCAAGGGCGAGGGCGTGGAGTACACGAGTGCCCAGATGGTTGATTACTGGGAGAAGCTCGTCGACACCTATCCCATCATCTCCATCGAGGACGGCATGGCCGAGGAGGACTGGGACGGCTGGGTCGAGCTTACCCGCCGCATTGGCAATAAGGTGCAGCTCGTAGGCGACGACCTGTTCGTCACCAACACCGAGCGCCTCAAGAAGGGCATCGAGCTGGGCGCCGCCAACGCGATTCTGGTCAAGGTCAACCAGATCGGCACGCTCACCGAGTCACTCGAGGCCATCGAAACCGCCAAGGAGGCCGGCTATGCTTGCATCGTGAGCCACCGTTCCGGCGAGACCGAGGACTCCACCATCGCTGACCTGGTCGTGGGTGTTAACGCCGGCCAGATCAAGTCGGGCGCTCCGTGCCGCAGCGACCGTATCGCCAAGTACAACCAGCTCATCCGCATCGAGGGCGAGCTCGAGGGCAGCGCGCGCTACGCCGGCAAATCTGCGTTCTACAACATTCGCTAGACAGCGGCGTGTGTGGGGGCGGGGCTGACTCGGATTCGCCCAGCCTTGGCTGGATGCCGCAAAGCGCTAAGGGCGCTGAGCCATACGGCTCAGCGCCTTTTTTATGTCGAGCAAAGGCTGGCGAAGGCGGTGCGGGCGCTCGTGCTATAACTAAAAGACTTAGCGCAAACAAACCTCAACCGCACAAGGCGCACATGGATCAGATTTACGACAACAGGTACTATTCCGCCGGTTCGCGTGGGCCGTCACCTCGCCGTGCGCGCACGGTGCAGCTCGGTGGGTCCGCCTACGCCGGTGCCGACCGCTCCATGCAGCGCCCGACAAGTACCTCGCGTTCCAATGCTCAAGTGAATACTTCGACAGATGGACCAGTGCGCCCGGCACGTTCGTCGCATACGTCGCGTCCCTCGGCCCAGATGCACGACAGGTCGAGCAGGCCCTCGAACCGTCTTTCGGGCTCGGACTTTATGCACTACGCCAACGACAACGCGGTGGTCAAGGCGATCTACGACTTTACCCACGGTCCTCAGCGAGGGCTATTCATCGGCATCGTCGTTGCCCTGGTGCTCGTGAGCCTGTATTTCCCCGTGCGCGACCTGTATGTGGCAAAGCGCTCGAGCGATATCTTGGCCAAGCAGGTCGAGATTCGCCAGCAATACAATGATGAGCTGCAAAAAAGCGTCGACAAGTTGCTCTCGGAGGAGGGTATCAAGGATGCGGCATCCGAGGACCTGGGCCTGGTGATGCCCGGCGAGAAGAGGATTGAAGTGCAGGGCCTAGACGGCGATTCGGATGCCTCGTCGAGCAAAAAGTCCTCAAACGCCAAGAAGGCCAGCGAAGTGGCCAAGGAAATCGAAGAAGTCGGTAAGGACGCGCCGTGGTACATCCAAGCGCTCGACATGCTGTTTGGGTTTAACGGCGTCGAGGGTCAGACGGTCGTGTCCAACGGCAAATAGCGCCCGGAGGGGAGCTCGCAATGACAAATTGCAAACGCTATAAGGTGGCCGCGATCGACCTGGGAACGGTGTCGTCGCGACTGGTGTTGGCCCAGGTCGAGGGCGGGGCAATCGTGGAATCGTCCAAGCATACCGAGATTACCGATCTGGGTGAGGGCGTGGACGCGACGGGCCGCTTTTGCGAGGCGGCCGTTGAGCGCGTGCTCGCTGCGTGCCGCATGTTTGTGGACGAGGCTCGTGCCTTTGGGGCCGCGTGCATCTGCACCACCTGCACGAGCGCCGCGCGTGATGCGTCCAACGCAGCACTGCTGCTGGACGGCCTGCGCGATCTGGGGCTTGAGCCACAGGTGATTCCGGGCGAGGTCGAGGCACGCCTGACGTTTTTTGGCGTGGCGCACGACTTTGCCGGCGAGCGCATCATCGTCGCCGATTCGGGCGGTGGCTCCACGGAGCTCGCGACGGGTGTGTACGCACCGGAGCGCGGGGTCTTTGCGCTGGAGGGAACGCGCTCACTGGACATCGGTTGCCGTCGCGTGACGGAGCGGTTTTTTTCGGCGCTGCCGCCAACGGACAGTGAACTTGCCGCCGCTGGCGTATGGGCGGGCGAGCAGTTCGGGGCTTACTTTGAGGGCCTGCCTGTCGACTTTGAGCGCGCCGAGCGCCTCGTCGCGGTGGGCGGTACCGTCACCACGCTCGTGGCGCTGGTCCACGAACTGGAGCCGTACGACTCGAGCTTTGTGCACCTGCGCGAGCTTTCGATGGAGCAGATCTCGGCCGCCATCGATCGTATATCTACGCTGGATGTGGAGGGTATCGCTGCGCTGCCGGGCGTGCAGCCCAAGCGCGCGGGCGTGATTCTGGCCGGCGCCGTGGTGATTCGCGAGCTCATGCGCGCCGGTGGCTACGATGCGCTCACCGTAAGCGAGAACAGCCTACTCGCTGGCATGGTCGCCACCATCAACGAGGTTCTCGACGGCGCGACTCCCACCATCGCCTGGACCCCCAGCCTCAGCGCCCTCTAAATAAGTTGCGGTGAAATACGGACTACAATCGCCCTTTCGGGCACCAAACAGTCCCTATTCCACCGCAACTCAACAGCCGGCACCTGGGGACGTTCCTTTTCTGCCGGCACCTGGGGACAGTCCTTGCGGGGCGTCCCTACAGCGCCTATGCCAGCTTGTCGATCTGCCCAATCTCCCAAAGCGGAATATTGACGAGCATGCCCTCGTCTCTATATGCCGCCAGGGAGCTCCTCACGCAACGCTCGAGCTTGAATTTTTCGCAGGCTATTTTCAGACTCTTCGCTTTAAGGTTCTCTGCCGCCTTGACCTCAAGCGGAAGCACGGTTCCCGCATGGTCGATGGCAAAGTCGGTTTCGGCATTGCCAGAGGTAGAGGACCAATACGCGGGAGTTTTGTCCTGGAGCAAAAGCTCCTGCGCGACGTATTGTTCGGTCAGCGAACCTTTGAACTCGGTAAAAACAGCGGATCCGTTAAGAACGATGGCCGGAGAGAGACCGGAGAGCGCTCCGAGGATGCCGGTGTCGATGCAGAACAGTTTGAAGCCCGAGAGGTCTTCGTAGCTCGAGAGCGGCGCCTTTAGAGCGGAAACACGTGGCACCTTATGAACGATTCCGTAGTCCGTGAGCCACTGGAGGCTTTCCTCGAAATCGCGTGCGCGCGCTCCGGGGCGAAGGGCGCCATAGACAAACTTCTTGTTCTCTTTGGCAAGCTGGCCGGGAAGGGATTTCCAAACCAACCTCATGCGCTCGATGATGCGGGCGGGTGCATGTTTGCCAAAATCGGATTCGTAAGCCTCGATGATTTGCTGCTGAAGCCTTCGGGCTTCGATGAAGTCGCGTGTCTCGGCGAAAGCGGAGACAACTTCGGGCATACCGCCGACAACAAGGTATTCCTTGAGCAAGTGCTCGAGCTTTTCGGTAACGTTTGCTAGAAGGTTCATGTCTGCGGCAAGGATGGCGTCGGCGAGCGGGTCGCCGTTGACGGCACGAACGAACTCGGCGAACCCCATGGGACGCATGGTGAGCTGGTCGATTTTGCCGACGGGAAATGACTCGTTTTCGCGTCGGAGCGCGAGGCCCATATAGGAACCGGCTGCTACGATGTGGTATTCGGGTGCAAGCTCGTTGAAGTACTTGAGCGAGGTGATCCCGCGCGGGGCCTCTTGGATCTCGTCGAAGATGATGAGCGTGTCTGCTGGCGTTACAGTTTGGCCACGTAGGAGTTCTATCTGGGAGATGATGCGCTTGGGGTCGAGGTCCCCATCGAACAGCGAGCGTGTGCTCGGCTCGAGCATAAAGTCAAAACGAATGACGTTTCGATACTGCTGGCTTGCGAATTCGTTAAGAAGCCAAGTCTTTCCTGTCTGGCGGGCTCCCTTAAGCAAGAGAGGTTTGCGATTCGCCCTTGATTTCCAAGCGATGAGTTCACTCATAAGCTGTCGCTGCATATTGCCTCCCAACCCTCTCGGCTAGTATAAGGCCATTTGGGCGTTTCCATCGAAAAATGTGCGAGACAACCACGTTTTTCCATCGGAAAATGTGGGAGACAACCACGTTTTTCCATCGGAAAATGTGGGAACACCAACCTAAGTCGCGGTGGAATAGTTCCTAAATGGGCTGGTAAACTGCCAAAACAGGAACTATTCCACCGCAACTTAGAGCCCCGCCGGCGTGTAAAAGAAACGAGCCCGAATCCCTGGGGAACACGGGCTCGAAAGCTCCATATGGTAGGGGCGGTGGGGCGTCCGCGCATTTGCTGCGCAAATACGCACCGGCTTCGGCCGCCTGTCGGCGCCCTCGCCGGCTTGCTACGGACGCTGCGCGTCCGCTTAACGCTCGCCCCCTCGCGGGTTCGAGTCCCGCCGGCATCTAAAAGAAGCGAGCCCGCATCCCTGGGGAACACGGGCTCGCAAGCAATCACATGGTAGGGGCGGTGGGACTCGAACCCACAATCCTTGCGGCGAGAGATTTTAAGTCTCCTGCGTATGCCAATTCCGCCACGCCCCCGTGAGACTAGAAGTCTAGCACAAGCCGTCCGTTACGCGTTGACGGCCATCGAGTGTTGGCCCGACTTCTCCAGGAACTCTTGGAACTTTGCCTCGTCGCCCTTGTTTTGATACTGCAGGGCCAGCAGGTACTCCAGGCGGCAGCGCTTGACCGGGTCGTCGCCGACATCCTCGAGCATGCGCTCCAGCTCGGGAATGTCGTTGTGGCGCTTGAGGATCATCGTGTCGTACATCAGTTGGCATTCGTGCGCGACTGCCTCGGCCTGACCGCCCTCAAAGCCCTTGATCTCGTGCAGCAGCTCTTTGGACTTTTTACGGTCCTCCTGGCCAACGTAGTAGTTAAAGGCCTTGATCACCAGGTCGACGCGCTGCATCTTGGGGAGGTTGAGCCCCAGCAGCAGGTCGAACATCTCGCTGGCACGCTCGTGGTCCTCGCGCAGCAGATAGGAGTTCAGACGCAGGTAGTCGCGGTTGTAGCGCGGGTACAGCATGCTGGTGAGTTTGCCGTCGAGCAAACGATCGAACTCGTCCCACTGCTTGGCGGCCATGAGCTGCTGCAGGCGCTTAAACGTGGTGCGTTTTTTGACGCTAAAGAACACCGACACGGCGATGCAGATGATAACGACGGCGGTCCAGAGTGTGCGGGAATCGGGCATATTAGGGTCCTTAGTCGCTCATAAAGCGAGCGGTATGACAACACGTACTAGATGTATTATACGCAGCGCGTAAGCAAACTGGCATAAAAGCTCATCGAGGCTGAGTGCCATCGCTCGCTGCGGTACACTTACCTAAAGTAAACCATGAAGGGAGACATTACCTATGAAGAAGATCGTTTTGGCTTGCGGTGCTGGCGCTGCTACTTCCACGCTCGTTGCCCAGAAGGTCGCTACCCTGCTCGACGCCAACGGTTATGCCGACAAGTACGAGATCGTGCAGTGCGCCATCTCCGAGGCCAAGGATTACTGCGACGAGGGCGCTGACCTGCTGATCGCCACCACCGTTGCCCCCGAGGGCCTCACCTGCCCGTACGTGAGTGGCGTGCCCTTCATGACCGGCATGAACCGCGTTGCCGCCGAGAAGGCCGTTCTCGACGTCATGGCTCAGTAGGCGCTGACTGCATGAGTGAGCAGAACGCCAACCCGGTAGAGCTCTTTGGTATGCGCGTTGCCCATGTGGGCATTAACGCCACCGACCCGGCAGACGCCCTGGAGATCGCGGAGCTGTTCTCGACGATGATGGGCCTGCCTGTTATCGAGACCCCGGTTTCGTACTTCAACGATTCGCTGGTCGAGATCATGAAGCAGAACGGTCGTGGCACCAAGGGCCACATCGGCTTTGCCGTTAACGACATCGATGCAGCTGAGAAGTGGTTTGCCGAGCGCGGGCTCGAGGTCAACGAGGAGTCGCGCGCGCTGCTACCCGACGGTGGTACCAAGCTCGTGTACTTTAAGCGCGAGTTCGCCGGTTTCGCCGTGCACCTGTGCCGCGAGTAGCGCACAAGCTGCCATAGCTGGCAAAAAGGGATAGGGCCGCGTGGCCCTATCCCTTTATTTATGTCGAGGGGCTTCCTACCGCGGCAGGCGAATCGTAAAGCGGCTGCCGACGCCCTCGACCGAGGTCACGCCGATGACGCCGCCGTGGCTATCGACGATCCACTTGGCAATGGCGAGCCCCAGGCCCGAGCCCTGCGCGCCGGCATCGCGCGCGTTGTCGGCACGGTAGAACCGCTCGAACGCGTGAGCTGCGGATTCCTGGTTCATGCCGATGCCCTCGTCCTCAACACTTATGTCGATCGTGCCCATGCTCGCTTCGGGCGTTATGCCAAATGTGACAGTCGTTCCCGCACCCGAGTACTTGGCGGCGTTTTGCACGATCACGCGCAGAGCCTGCTTCACGAGCGCCACGTCGACGGGCGCGTCGCAGCGCGGGTCGCTGGTAAGCGCGGCGTCGTACGCCAGCCGATACGTGTGCTCGGTATCAATCATCTGCGATTCTTCGCATACCTCGCCGGCCAGTGCGGCCAGGTTGGTATTCGCGCGCCGCAGGACCGTGCGCCCGGCATCGCCGCGCGCCAAAAACAGCAGCTGCTCCACAAGCTCTTGCATGTGCTCGCTTTCGGCTTTAAGGGACGCGATGGACTCCGCCAGCACGTCCGGGTCGTCCTTACCCCAGCGGTCGAGCATGTTCACGTAGCCCTGAATCACCGCGATGGGCGTGCGCAGCTCGTGGCTCGCGTCGTTGACAAAGCGCATCTGCTGCAGCTTGGCCTCTTGCATCTGACGCAGCAGGCGGTTGAGTGCGACCTCGATGCTTGCCAGGTCGGCGTCGCCGGTGGTGACGCTCGGCGAGTCGACGCTTGCGCGCTCGATGGCCTGCTCCAGTGTTTCCATTTTGCCGCCGGCGAGTTGCATGCGGCCGAGTTCGTCCACGCGCAGGGCCAGATCGTTGAGCGGCGCCATGGTGCGGCGCACGCGGCGGGCGCCGCCGAGCATATCGAGCATGCTGATGACCTGCCAACCTACAACAACGATATAGAGGGGCCAAAGTGCGATGAGGTCCTGCGCGAGGGGGAAGGTCTTGGTGGTACGCGCAAGCTCGACGGTATAGGTGAGCGTTGTCAGGTCCCAGCCGCGCGCGGGCTTCAGCGACATGCCGCGAACGGTGGCGCCGGGGATCCATCCTGCGGTAAACGCGCTGTCGGGCAGTGTCTGGTTGTATCCATAGACGAGGATCGCCGCCGCAATCACCACCAGCAACAGATCGAGCCAGACGTAGCTCATCAGGCGGCGCCACATATAGCTCCAGTTGATGGCGCGGGCGATGGAGGTGACGCGCTTGGCCTCGGCGTTACGTGCGGCAGACATAGCCCACCCCGCGCACGGTCTGGATGATGCGGGCACCGCCGGCGTCCTCGATCTTGGCGCGCAGGTGCGCGATGTGCACGTCGACGTTGTTGGTGTCGCCCACGTATTCGTAGCCCAGCGCCTCGTGCGCAATGCGCTCGCGCGTGAGCACGGTGCCGGCATGTGCCATAAGCAGGGCGAGGACGTCGAACTCGCGGGCGGTCAGCACGATGGGCGAGCCGCCGACCGTGACTTCGCGGCGGTCGGGATCGAGCGCGACCGAACCCACGGTGAGCGCGGCGGGGGAGGGCGCGGCTGAGGTCTTGGCCGAGTCTCCAGCCGGGGGTATCGCAGCGGCACCCGTAGCGCCCTCCCCGGCCCCAACGCCGCCAACGCCCGAAGCCGCCCGCACGGCCTCCGAGCGCTTCAGCGCCACGCGGATCCGTGCGAACAGCTCCTCAATCGCAAACGGCTTGGTCAGGTAATCGTCGGCGCCGGCATCGAGCCCGGCAACCTTATCCATCACGGCATCGCGCGCGGTGACCATGATCACCGGCACGTCCTTGTGCTTGCGGACACGCCGCAGGACCTCCATGCCGTTGAGCTGCGGCAACAGCACATCGAGCAGAATCAGATCGTAGTCGCGCTCCAGCGCCAGGTCCACGGCGGTGCGGCCGTCGGCGGCGTGCTCCACCTGGTAGCCCTCGTGCTCCAGTTCGAGCGTCACAAAGCGGGCGATTTTCTCCTCGTCCTCTACGATCAGGATCCGTGCCATGTGTGCCCCCGTCTGCGATTACTTGTCGTCGTTCAGATTTTGCTTGATGTCGTCCGCGGCGTCGGCGGCGTGATTCATGAGGTTGTTGATGCTGCCGGGCACGTTGCCGTCGCTGTCGATGCGGTAGCGCATGCCAAAGAACAGGCCAATCAGCATCAGCCATATCGTGGCGCCCCAGGCAAACAGCGCGACGATGGGGATCAGGATGGGGATGTTGAGGATGATCGCATCGCGGCGCGTGGCGATAAACTTGGTGTCCAGGCTCAGGCGGAAGAGCTTTTTGAGGTACTCCCACACGCTGTCCATCTTCTTGGAGAAGTCGGTCTTTTCGCTCGACTTTTCGTAGGCGGCCTGCGCGGCGACCATCTCGGCCGAGGGCTCATCGACTGGCGCGGACTCGGTGGCGGCGTGCGCCGATGTGGCCTGGGCCTTGCCCTGCGACTCGAGCCAAATGATGGCATCCAGCACGTTGCCGTCGGCGGCGTCGAGCGCGGCTTTGGCATCGGTGTAGCTCACGCTGCACTTGGTGCGGATGGTTTCAACTTTTTCGAGGTCGTCCATGGCCTGTCCTTTCGTTCGATGGGCGCGACGCCGGGCGATCTGCCCGGGCGCGAGCGTTGCGTTCGGCAGTCTGCGTTGCGCGGCGCCGCCCCGCCCTTGGTCGAACTCTATAGTGCAGGTTATAGATTAAGTGATTCTTGAGCCAAGATTAATGTTGGATGAGTTTTTGCGCGGCGGTGGGGGTGGGCAGCCTTTGAGGTAAGCGCAGGCCGAGCGGCTAGAGCCCAGGGGCAAATTTGTGCCCGCACGGCGAGATATACTTATTACAAACGTTGAGGGCGTGACGGGACAAAGATACCTGGCGCCCGCGAAATCAGAGGGGCCGCCGTGCCGCATGGTGCAAACAGGCGAGACTTCGACGCAAACAGGGGGTCATAAGTGCATATCTACGCTATGAGTGACATTCACGGATGCTTGGACGCCTTTAAAGCGTCGCTTTTCACTATCGACCTCGAGGCCGAGGACTCCAAGCTGGTCCTGTTGGGTGATTACTGCGACCGAGGTCCCGATTCGCTCGGGGTCTTCGAACTCGTTATGGACTTGCAAAAACGTTACGGCGATCGCGTCGTGGCGCTGCGCGGCAACCACGAGGAGATGCTCCTCGAGTACATTGATGAGGTAAACGATTCTAATTTTACGCAGGCATGGATACTTGCCGACAGCAATCTGGCAACGGCCAAGAGCTTCTTGGATGCCGAGGCGTTCAGGCACGTCAAGCATCTTTTGAGGCTCAGGAAGTTCGAGGACGCCTACGCCTTCACGGTTGAGCACATGAAGGCCGAGCACGCGGACGTCATCGCGTGGGCCCGCAAGCTACCTTACTTTTATGAGTCCCCCTTCGGCCAGGTCTTTGTGTACGCCGGCGTTGACGAGGAAGCCGGGGAGGATTGGAAGCTCGGCACGCCTGACGAGTCGTTTACCATGATGCCGCCCGATTACGTGGGACATAAGTTCTATCTGGATGTTATCGCCGGGCATATCAACACCGAGGCGGTCTCGGGTATCGCAGGCTACCGCGGTATCTGGCATGACGGCGCCAGCCATTACTACATCGACGGAAACGTCATGAAGAACGGCGAGGTCGCGGTACTGAGCTACGACTCAGAGACAGGGAAGTACAGCGGGCAAGGGCTGGAGTAGGTTTTACGTGCCTGATGTGTGGTCAGCCTCGTTTACTTGGCTTCCTGCTTGACCAGCGCATCCTTTATCCAAGTCATCATGGGCTCGGAGGTGTAGTCTCTGCCACTGATTACATTTAGCGAGAGACT
>URNI01000046.1 GCA_900549135.1 uncultured Collinsella sp. | reverse complement strand
GGTCTTCGCGGTAGTGGGCTACGGCGAATTTGAGGCCTTCGTAGGTAAAGAGCGCAAGACGGTCTACATCGGGACCGTAGTCGCGGTAGTAATCGTTGTTGCCCAGTACGGCCCGCACGGGGGCGATGGTGCATAGGTGCTCGTAGTCCATCTCTGACGTGAGATCGCCGGCGTGGATGATCAGGTCTGCGCCCTCAAGCTCATCCAAGAGCGCAGGCGATAAATAGCCGTGGGTGTCCGAGATGATGTCGATGCGCTTGGCGCTTGCGCTGTTCATGGGATCCCTTCCGCAAAAAACGATTCGGCAGATACATACAAAAAAGCCCCACGGCTCCGCAGACGATGGGTCTACAGGGCTGCGGGGCCAGTGTGCTAGAGACTCAGAGCCTTCTTGAGCGGCACGACGCGGCGGCGCGAAACCGGCACGCGTTCGTCGACGCCCGTAATGCCCAGCTGGATGGCGCCCGAGGGCACCGTCTCGACGTCCGTAACGCACGCCAAGTTGACGATATAGCGGCGGTGAACACGGAAGAAGCCAAAGTCGCAGAGCTTGGCCTCAAACTGCGCCAGCGAGGTCGTCGACAAAAAGCGATCATCGACGGTATAGATGCAGGAGTAATCGTCCTTGGCCATGATAAAGCGAATGTCGTCCACGGGAATGAGCACCTTGCGGCCGCCCTTTTCCACCGGGATACGCTCGATGGTCACCTTGCTGTCCGTAACCGGCTTGGCGCGTTGCATGACCTTCTCGATCGCGCGATCCAAGCGAGCTTCCTCGACCGGCTTCATCAGATAATCGACGGCATCCACGTCGAATGCCTCGACCGCATGGTCACTATACGCAGTCACAAACACGATCGCCGGCGGATTTTTGAGCTTATGCAGCGCCTCGGCAAATTGCAGGCCCGAGGCACCGGGCATCGAGATATCGAGAAACACGACATCCACGCGACTTTCCATAAGCATCTCGATGGCGGAGCGGACGCTCGACGCCTCCGTGATCGTGCCGATCTTGCCCGTTTGCTCGAGCAGGAAGCGAAGCTCCGAGCGAGCCGGCGCCTCATCATCCACAATCATCGCACGCAGCATAGGGATAAAACCTTTCGTCAACTAACTACGCCGGGCATCCGTCGCATGACGTTGAGCCCGTAGCCTTTTATTTTACTCTTGAATGTCAAAGATGCTCTCTGACAAATCAAGATGAAGGAGCACTTTGGTGCCCTTGCCCGGCGCCGATTCGACACGCGTATAGGAGTGCGGCCCATAAAAGCGATGGATGCGCTCCGAAATATTGTGCATGGCCACACCGGCGCCGCCACCCTGGGGAGAGCTGGCGTCGGGACGGGCAGAGCGCTCGTCAAACAGTCTGGCGGCGGTACCCTCATCCATGCCCACGCCATTATCGGCCACGGCAATCAAGATTGCATCCTCGCCGTCTTGGTGAACGGTCACGTCGATCCTCAGGGCGTCGTCATCGCCCATACCATGACGCACGGCGTTCTCGACAATCGGCTGGATCACGAACGCCGGCACCAGCGTATCTTCCACGTCCTCGGACACATCGAACGTCGCAAGCACGCGGTCCTCGCCAAAGCGGGCCTTCTCAAAGGTAAGGTAGCGCTTGGTCTGTGCAACCTCGCGCGAGACCGGAATAAGCGATCCCGAGTTGTCGAGCGTGGCACGATAGAACGATGAGAACTCACGAAGCAGTTCGCGGGCCCGCAGCGGGTCGGTGCGCGTAAACGATGCAATGGTGTTCAGCGTGTTGAACAGGAAGTGTGGGTTAATCTGCGCCTGCAGCGCACGCACCTCGGCGCGCGCTGTGAGTTCCTTTTGCACCTCGAGCTCGTGGATGGCGAGCTGCGTGGACAAGATCTCGGCAAAGCCCGAGGCAAGCGCGTACTGGGTACGGTCGACGGCGCACGGGGTCTTGTAGTAGAACTTGAGCGTGCCGACGGTACGATCGCCCACCTTGATGGGGGCGATAATGCCGGCGGGGACTTGGTTGTGCGAGCCATCCGAGCCCACGACATCCACCATACGGTTGAACGACTGCACGATGCCATGTTCGATAACGTAGCGTGTGGCAAGCGTGTGGATGGGAGAATCTGGCAGTAGTTTTTCCTCAAACTCGCCCGCGCAGGCCAACACGTTGCCCTCGTCGGTGATGGCCACCGTCATGGCGCGCGTCTCGGGCAAAATGCGCCGGCACACCAAACGCGCCGACTCCTGCGTCAGACCGCCCTTAATGTCCTCGAGCATGGCCGAGGCCACCGAGAGCGTCTCCTCGGTGTACTGGGAGCGCACCGAATCGGGATTGAGCGTCAAAAAGATAAAGATGCACAGAAAGATGCACAGCAGCGCGCAGGCAATCACCGTGGCGATCGGCTCGATACCGGTCACCAAGGCAAAAATAAAGTACACCAGCACGCAAATGGCGCAGGCAACGGCAATGATGCGAAAGATTGATATTGAACTATCGCGCTGGGCGCGGCGGTCGATCATTCGGCCCCCTCCAGGATACTGATCAGTTGTCCGTCACGCCAAAGCCCGTCCATGATCTTGGGCCAAAAGCTCTGGAAACGCAGGTAGCTTGCAGCGTTTTGGCGCGCATAGGCCTTTGCCTCGCCGATACCATGGCGCCAAATGCGCAGGTAGCCCTCATGCTCGCGGGTAAACACGCTGCGGACCATAGCGGTCTTGCGCACGCGGTCGTCGAGCTCGCGCGAAATCCACGGGCCCGGGTAGGGCATGAGCGATGCCGCCGTAACGGGAATGAGCTCCTTTTGATGCGCGGCGAATGTCAACTTGGCCCGTTCGTAGTACCAACGGTATACATCCTGCATAAAGCGCGGTGAGCGCTTTTCGGACTCCGGAGGCAGATGGCGCACGGTCCACTCGTTATCGAACCACACGTCGTAGCCAAACATGCGCATGTTAAAGAGGTAATCCAAGTCCTCGCCGCGGGTGATAAACGGGTCAAAGGCTACACGCGTAAAGGCGCGGGCGTGCAGGGCCATCAGGCCGCCGCACACGTAGTTGGAGCGCGAGATGCGGGTGCCCGAGAGCGCCTTTTTCATCCAACGGTTGAACTCGATGCGCTTGGTCCACCAACGATGGCAGATGCCCGCCTTGTCCGTGGGAGCCAGCGGCGAGCCGTCGCGATCGTAGAAATAGCCGCTCTTGACCAAGATCGGCAAGCCCTGACGCGTCTGCTGCCCCAACGCATAGGTCGCGCGCTTCATAAAGTCGGTGTCGATGACAGTCTCATCGTCATCCAAGAAGATAACCGCGTCATGCCCCAGCACAGCGGCGCAGGCTAGCCCCATGTTGCGGATGGCACCGTAGCCTCGCAGGCTCACGCACTCGCCCGAACCCTTGGGCGCGATCTGAGCAACCCGGTCTGCAATGCGCGAGGCCTGGGTGTTGGTGACAACGGTGACCTTGAGCGTGGGATGCGCGTCGACAATCTCGTGCATGCGCAGCGACACATCGGCTGTGGCAGAAACGGGACAGACCACCAAAAGGATGATGCGCGGGATGTCACGTACCTGCTCAAGCGAGGCCAGACAGCGGTCGAGTTCGGGATTGTCGGCGTTGAGTCGCGTCGAATGGTCATAGGTGCCAGGGGCGTTTGCGCAAGCGTCATCGCCCGCCCAATACGTTGGAATCACGACTGTGGCGTTCATGCCTTACCCTCCCTGCAACACAAAAACGGGACGCCGCCAAACACAGGCGACGCCCCGCGACCTAGCTGATTCCATCATACCCACTTGGGCAAATCATTGCTCGCAAGTCGCAATGTTTATTGCGGATAACCCCAAAAGAGTACCGTGGACAGGCACAATAGCCGCTCGCTCCTATGCGGCATGCTCTGCCGCCCGAGTCATGCGGGACAGGCGGACCAGCAGCATAAAGCCAACGATCAGCAGCACGCCAATGGAAAGGACGCCCAGCGACGGGTTGCCGGTCAGCGAGGTGACGACCGACACTAGGAAAGTGCCCATGACGCTTGCATAACGACCAAAGATGTCAAAGAAGCCGTAGTACTCGTTGGACTTTTCCTTGGGGATAATGCGGCCAAAGTAGCTACGGCTAAGCGCCTGCACGCCGCCCTGGAACAGGCCGACCATAATGGCAAGCACCCAGAACTCAAAGGCGGTCTTTAGGAAGAACGCGGCGAACAGCACAATGCCCATGTAGGCGGCGACGGCCACCAGAATCATGTTGAGCGTGCCCACGCGGCCGGCGAGCTTGCCGTAGATGATGGCGGACGGAAAGGCCACGAACTGCGTAACGAGCAGCGCCAGGACCAACTGGGTCGAATCGATGCCCAAGGCCGATCCGTAACTGGTGGCCATGGAAATGACCGTGTGCACACCGTCGATATAGAAGAAGAACGCGATCATGTAGACCAGCACGGTCTTGTTGTGGGCGATCTCGCGCATGGTGTGTCCGACCTCGGAGAACACACCGCCCACGATGTGGCCGATAGTGTCCTCGGGACCGCGCTCGCGACCGTACTTTTGCTTATAGGTGCGAATGAGCGGCAGGGTAAAGATGAGCCACCAGGCACCAGTGATGATAAACGACAGACGCGTTGCCAGCATGGTAGGGACGCCAAGAGCGGGGCCACCCATGATGAGCGCCAGGCAGATGACGAACGGCACGGTGGAACCGATGTAGCCCCAGGCATAGCCCGAGCTGGACACGGCGTCCATGCGCTCGTCGGTGGTAATGTCGGGCAGCATGGCGTCGTAGAACGTCATAGAAGAATTAAGGCCGATGGTGCACAGCACGTACACGGTCAAAAATGCCATGGCGGACATTGGGATAGCCTGCGCCAGGCAAAGCACCAGGCCCGTGAGGAAGAAGCCCAAGAAGAACTTGATCTTGTTGCCGGCGTAATCGGCAAGCGCGCCCAGAATGGGCATGAGCATGGCAATGACCAGCGAGGCAATCGTCTGCGCGTTGCCCCAAGCGACCACCAGGTCTGCCGAGGAAGCACCGGTATTGATGGCGTTAAAGTAAATGGGCACCACCGAGGTATTGAGCAGCACGAGGGCCGAATTGCCCACATCATACATAACCCAGTTACGCTCGAGCTTGGTGTATTTCATGGACAGGGACCCTTCGTATTCGCCCGATATGCAGTTAGTTCATCGTACCCCAATTGTCCAGAACCGCCGGTAAGGATTCGGCAAAGGGGCACGCACGGGCCCTATTCCTCGCGGTCGAACTCCTCATCGGCTTCGAGCACGCGACCGCTGTAGTTGACGTGACTGGTCACGGCGTCCATGTCACCGGTCTCGATAAAACGTGCGACCGTGCACTCGTAATCGACCAGCGCGCGATCAAAGACCTCGGGGAAACTCTCGTTCGAGACCTCGTCGGTAAAGGGATTCTTCCATGTCAGATGGCCCAGGTTGCCGGTGCGCTCGGGCAGCTCCGTCGTCACGCGATGGGCAAGGCCATCGAGCAGCGAGTAGTCGTGCACCAAGCCCTCAACCAGCGAGATCGCGCGCGTCTTTGCGGAGCCGGCCGGCTCAATCGCGCGGTAAAGTCGCTGCATATTGGCAACGGCAGCACCGTACTCCCCCGCCGGAATGTCAATGCCGTACACGCGTCCGGCAACATAGCTCATCAGCACGCCGGCCACGCGATTGATGCGATCGGTGGTGACGATCTCGCCCGCCGGCGGGTAATCGTCGACCGTAGCGCCGGCGCGTTTAAGCTGCAGCATCAGTACATCCAGGTCGCTCTCGATCACAGCATGGACCTGACTGCTCGAATCCTCAAGCTCTGAATCGGACTCCACGATGCCAAACTGCTGCTCATAGACAAAAGGATGGGCGTTGCGGTCGAGCACGTAATGAGACAGCAGGCCCAGCGCAAAGGCGCGACCCAAGCTGGCGTCGCGCGGCAGCAGATGCGACACGCCGTCGCGCAGGCACGCGAACTGGCGAGACATGCGCGACCGATGCATGACCTGCGCCAGCAGCGTGCAGTCGGAAACACGCGGTGTCAGAATGTGAAAGAAGAACGGGTCGGGGCCTTGGTTGCCCAAGATAAAGGCAATGCGCTCTTCATCGGACGTGATGACGCCCTGCGGAAGACGGTCGATGCTTTCCTCGCCAAACAGATGATGGGTGATAAGCGCGGGCATAATGATCCTTTCGATTTCATTCGATGCCACCCATTATGCCCACCGCGCACCCATGCCAAACCTGCGATGGTAAACGACGGCATGCAGACCGTCTACGCAAGCCCCAGGTGCGACTTGACCTCGGCGGCACGACGACGGGACACCGGTACCGTCGAGTTCACGCGGTCGAGCCTGAGCTCCATCAACCCCGTGGAGCCAATCTCAACATTGTGCACGTCTTCCAAATTGACCAGGTAGCTGCGATGAACGCGAATAAAGCCCTCGGAGTCCAAGCGACGCTCGAGCGAAGAGATCGACTCATTGATCAGGTACGTTCCCTCGGCGCAGATGGCGTTGCAAAAATCGGCGCGCGCCTCAAAGTAGCAGACGTCTGCGGCGGGAATGAACACCTTTTTGCCCCCGCGGTCCACCGTCAAACGCAAAGGCTGGCGCGGAGCATGGATAACACGACGGGCACCCAAGGCTGCCTCGATCTTGTCGAGTGCCTTTGACAGGCGTGCGTCCTCGACCGGCTTGACGACGTAGTCGACCGCATCGAGGTTATACGCTTCGGCGGCAAATTCGGCAAACGCCGTCACAAACACAACCACCGGCGGCGTCTTTAGGTTCTGCAGCGTCTCGGCAAGCTCAATTCCCGAGCGACCGGGCATGGTAATGTCTAAAAACAACACGTCGGGCTTGTTCGACAGAATCGACTCCACGGCTTCGGTGACATTGCCCGCCTCGGCAATCTGGCCCACACGCGTATCCTTTTCCAACAGATAGCGTAACTCAGCCCTAATGGGAGGCTCGTCATCAACCACCAGGATGTTCCAGCCTTCGGACATATGCGCTTCCCCTCTTTTTCTCTCAATCCAACCGCGTGCTACACCGTTAGCGGCGCCGGCTCATGCGGCTCGCCGTTCAGCTCGACGATGACCTGCGTGCCAACGCCCTCCTGGGACTTCACGCGCATGCCAGAATCTTCTCCGTAAAAGAAATGGATGCGCTGAAGCACGTTGAAGAGCGCCAAGCCGCAGCCTCGTTTGATGGAGCCGTCGGCGGTAATGCTCTCGGGCTCCTCCAAGCGATGCTGCTCAAACAGATGCGCGCAGACCTCTTCGCTCATACCGATGCCATCGTCCTCGACGATGATCTCCAAACCGTCATCGGTCTCGAAAGCCCTAACATGAATAGAAAGCGGCTCGGTCTCGCGCTGCGCGTGCTTGATGCAGTTTTCGAGCAACGGCTGCAAGATAAACGGCGGCACCATGCAATCGCGCACCTCAAAGTCGATATCGACCGAGACGCGCAGACGGCCGTCGCCATAACGAGCCTGCATAAGATTGATATAGCGAGTGCCCTGTTCCACCTCGTGCTCGAGCGTTGTGAGGGTATCGGAATCAGAAAGCGTCTGACGGTAGTAGTTGGAGAAGTCGATCAGCAGCGATCGCGCCTTGTCGGGCTCGGTTCGAACGAGCGACACGATCGTGCTAATGGTATTGAATAGAAAATGCGGGTCGACCTGCGACTGCAGGGCACGAAGCTCAACGCGGGCCGTGAGCTCGTCCTGGCGCTCGAGCTCAAAGCTCGCAAGCTGCGTGGAAATGAGGTCGGCAAAGCCCGAGGCAAGCGCCGTCTGGCGCATATCGATGCTGCTCAGACGGGGATAATACAGCTCGAGCGTGCCCACGCAATGCCCGCGCACGGTAAGCGGTGCGACAATACCGGCGCGCAGGCGCGGAAAGTAGCCACCCGTCTCGGTCGAGGCATCGCGCGAGAACACGCTTTGCTCACCGCTGTTGATCACGTTGAGCGTAGTCCGCAGTACCACCGGGGTGCCCGCGGGGCATTTTGCCGAGTCCTCGCCCCAGCTCGCCAACACCTGCCTGCCGTCGGTAAAGCAGATGGCAGAGGCGATAGTTTCGGACAGGATGATCTTAGAGGCGCCCAGAGCAGCTTCGGGCGTAAGGCCGCGCGACGTGTAGGCGAATATTTTTGATGCGATGGCGAGCGTGCGGTCGGTTGCGCTCGATGTGAGGTCGTCGGGAACGACAAAGACGTACGAGAAGAAGAAGCACAGCATGACCAAGCCGGCAATGACGACAACGGCCGGAACGGGATTGGGATTATCGGTTAGATCCCAGATGAGCAGCAGGATAAGCAGTGGAACGACAATACCGAGCAAGATGGCTTGAACCACATGCTGAGCGGTACGAAAGACCTTGGTAGAGTTGTAGCTCTTGCCCAGAATCAGCCTATTGAGATCCACTGTCATCCCCTTCTTACTGACGCACCCCATAGCAATAAAGAGGGCCGCAAGCGACCCTCTCCATTGCATTATGCAATCAAATACTGTGTTTTACATCAAGCCATCGATGAACGGTAGCTTAGGCGCTGTACTTGTTTGCCTCGCCGAAGGTACCGGCCTCGACAATCCAGCCGTCCTTCATGATGACGTCCATGTTGTCGGTGTTGAGCACGTGGATGTCGGCGGCGACGTCACCGTTGACGACCAGCAGGTCGGCGCACTTGCCGGCCTCGATGGAACCGGTCTCGTCCTCGATGTGGCACATCTTGGCACCGTTGAGGGTGGCGCAGGTGATGGTCTCGACCGGGGTGAAGCCGATCTTGTCGACGAACTCGTACATCTCCTCGATGGAGCAGGTGCCATACGGGGTGACGAAGGAGAAGGAGTCGGAGCCGATCGTCATGACGACGCCGCGCTTCTTGGCCTCGCGCAGGCAGTCGTAGTTGCGCTGCAGCTCCTTCTCGACCAGGGTACCCTCGTACTTGTCGTGCAGCTCGGGGACGTAGACGGGCGGATAGGTGGCGTACCAGGTGGGCAGGAAGGCGATCGTCGGGGTGAAGAAGGTGCCCTGCTCGGCCATGAGGTCCATGGTGCGCTCATCGATATCGAAACCGTGAATCAGCTGCTCGCAGCCAAAGCGAACGGAATCGTAGGCAGCGGCGTGATTGTTGTAGCAGTGGCTCCACACGGGGATGCCGACCATCTTTGCCTCTTCGACCACGGCCTGGATCTCCTCGGAGCAATAGTGCTGGTCGCGACCGGAGTCCCAGCGCCAGATGCCGCCACCGGTAGCCCAGATCTTGATGGCATCGGGGTTCTCGCGCAGGCGACGACGGACGGCCTTGCGCAGATCCCAAGGACCGTCGACTTGATCGCCCCAGGGGTGCGATTCCTTGTTGAGCTCCTGGCTGCAGTGGTGGGAGTCGCCGTGGCCGGCAACGCGGCAGAAGCCAAGGCCGGTGGCCAGAACGCGCGGGCCCTTGAAGACGCCCTTGTCGATGCAGTCACGGATCTGGATACCAAAGCGGCCGATCTCGCAGACGGTGGTGAGGCCGTGGGTGAGGCAGTCGTAGGCCTGCTTGACTGCGACAGCCTGCTTCTCGAGGAGCGGCTGCATGACCCAGTCGGTGTCATCGTCGGTCAAGTTGCCCGAGAAGTGCAGGTGGGTGTCGATCAGGCCGGGAAGGACGGTCTTGCCGGCGGCGTCGATAACCTCAACGCCCTCGGGAAGGTCCTGCATAGCACCGGCGTACTCGATCTTGCCGTTGTCGTCGACGAGAACGAGGGAGTTCTCGACCGGCTCGGCACCGGTACCGTCGATGAGCTTACCGCCAACGATTGCATACTTAGTGGACATGGTTCCTCCTTATGGATCCATATAGTGGGCGAGGCCGTGTTGGGTTAAGGCCTCACAAAGCTACCCAAGTGGCGCCGGGTTCGGTGCGCGGAAGAGAGGGTCCCGCGCACCTGATCCGCCCCGGCTCGGCGTTACTTTTTGCGGGAATTGGTGAAGGCCATGAGAGCCAGGCCGACGGCCAGCCAGCCGATCACGATGCTCCACTCCACCATGTTGAGGGAGGCGGGAGAGAACGGAATCACGAGCAGGCCGATGATGATGGCGCAGGCAGCGATAGCGAGGCCGATGCCAAACTTACCGCCGGGCACCTCGTAGGGACGAGGCAGGTCGGGCTCGGTGAAGCGCATGCGCAGGCAAGCGAGGGCGACCATGCCGCAGGAGAAGATGAAGGCGAGAGCCGACACGTTGGTCAGAGGGATGAGCATGTTCTTGCCCAGGAACGGACCGACGACGGTGATGACGCCCAGAACGACGCAGGCGAGCTTGGGAGCGCCGGACTTGGGGTCGACCTCGGCGAACTGCTCGGGCAGCTGGCCCTTGCGGCCCATGGCGAGCATGATGCGGCTCGTGGCGCCGTAGAAGGAGTTCATCGGGCCCATGGGTCCAAGCGTGGCGATGACGAGCATGGCCAGGTACAGAAGCATGTTGATGCCCTTGAGGCAGGCAAGCGCGGGAACTGGGCTCTTAACAAACTCATGCCAGTCGAGGATGGTGCCGAACGAGTAGATGCAGACCATGTAGAAGCCGCCGGCGGCCAGCAGGGCCAGGGAGATGATCTTGCCGAACTTGTTCCAGTTGAGGCCCTCGGCTGCTTCCTCAGCCTGCTGAGGAATGGTGTCGAAACCGGCGTAGAAGAACGGAGTCAGAACCAGGACCGACACGATGCCGGCGAACAGGCTGGTGCTCTCGGTAGCGGCCTTGCCGCCGCCAGCGCCGGCGACCTGGGAGAACACGGGCATGGCGTTGTCCGGCGAGCCGGTGAACAGCGAGACGCCCATGGCGAGCAGCATGCCGCAGAGCAGGGCCTTGGTCAGGAAGGCCTGGAGTTTGGCGGCCGAGCTGGCACCGCGGAAGTTGAGGAAGATGACGTAGACTGCAAAGCCGAGCGCGATCAGCGTCGGGAACAGGTAAACGTCGGCCCCCAGGATGGTGTAGAGCTTGATGGCGCGCAGCCACTCAAGGCCGGGCAGGCTGCCGAACATCTCGGACACGAGGGTCGAAATGGCGATGGCCTCCCACGGGCACAGGATGCCGTTGCCCAGGGCCAAAAGCCATCCGGTGATGTAGCTCAGCGTACGGCCAAAGCTACGATCGACATACTCGACGATGCCGCCTGAGATGGGGATAGCAGCCGTGAGCTCACCGAAAACAGCTCCGACGGGCACGAGGAAGATTGCACCCAAGAGGAATGCGATCATAGCGGGAACGGGACCGCCGCCCACGACCATCCAGTCGCCGACCTGCAGAACCCAACCGGTACCGATGATGGCGCCGAAACCGATGGTGAAGAAGTTCCAGAGCGAAAGCGTTTTCTTCATGCCGCCGTTATCCTCGACTGCAACTTCTGCGTTCTTGTCCGCCATTGTTCCCCTCCTTTCCTTTTTGACGCCCCTTGACGTCACCCCTTGCGCGGTCTGTTTTGCCGCGCGCTTTTATTTCGTGGCTTTAAGATACGGCCTTGGCACAGCAGCGCCGCTTGTAGCTCGACCGAAGGCAGAACTGCAAAACGAGCGGCGCCGTTTTTGGGACGAACGGCGGGAGACGTCATTCGTCTTGGACGCTTTCATCTTGTCTGCTTTTGAATACCTGTTGCCGTGACGCTTGGCGCGCGGCGCGGCAACGTTCATACCATTTGTCAGGCTTTTGGCGCACATGCCCATGTGTCGTGCATCTTTTTATGTAGGATAGACAAGTTACACATGAGGCAAGGTGATTCGAATGGCATACGGATACAATGACGGCGACCAACGGCCACAAAGCGTGCGCCTTGCCGGCCGCACCACGCCAACGCCCAGAAGCACCTCCGACAACGACAACCCGCAGCGCCCCCAAGAGCAGCCCGGGGCTTCTTCGCGGCAACAAAGCCGTACCGTGCAGCAGTCAGACCGTGTGAGTACGAGCACACGCCAACGCCAGACCGGCACATCGCAGCCACGCCGCTACGATCGCCGTAAGACCGACTACTACGTCAAGCGCTCCTTTTCGCGACCTCAACGCGATCGCGGCAATTCCGCCCCTCACCCCGCGTCGCACACCACAAGCCACGCGCTTCCGGCCCGCCGCCTACGCCTTGCGCTTTGCTCCATTGCCGCCTGCCTCGTCTTTGTGTTTTTGGGATCCTGTATCTCCCACGGATCAGCCGGTCTTGAGCCCACTGCCGAGGACAAGCTGCTTAAAGCTCCCGTCGCGCCCGGTTACTCCTTTGCGTTCTCGACCCCACGCTCGCAATGGCAGGCCGGCGCCATGCCCCACATCTACCAAATTGACCCCGCATGGTCGGAGCTGCCCTATGCCGGTGGCACTATTCGAGAAAACGCTTGCGGTCCCACTTGCCTCACCATGGTCTATATCTTTAAGACCGGCCACACCGATAAGACGCCGGTCGATGTATGCGCACTGGCCGAAGCCGGCAACTACGCCCCCACTGGTGCCACCGAGTGGTCGTTTATGACAGGCGGCGCGTGGCAGCTGGGGCTCAACGGAACACAGCTCTATAACGATCGCGAATCGATTACCCAAGCACTTCGCTCGGGTGCGCCCGTCATCGCCGCAGTGCGCCCCGGTACGTTTACCAACGTAGGCCACTACATCGTGCTCTACGGCATCGACGATGCCAACCAGGTTGGCGTCTACGACCCCAACTCGGCCAGCCGCAGCGCCCGCCGCTGGGGCGTAGTAGAGGTCCTCAACGAAGTCGAAGCCATGTGGGCCTACTACTAGTCATTGGGGACAGACTTAAATGAGTGGTCATTGGGGACGCTCTTGTTTGACTAGTCATTTAAGAACGTCCCCAATGACTAAGAACGTCCCCAATGACTAGGTGAATAGCAAAAGCCCCGCAGTCGGAGCGGACTGCGGGGCTCATGAAGAGAGGCTAGTTTGCGGGCGCTTTGCCTAGCGCCCACGAGAGAGGCAACAGAGTAGAGACTACTCGTGGATGCGGGTACCGGAGAGGCCGGCCATGGTCTCGGCAGCCTTGTCCAGAGCGCCGATGATGCAGGTGCGGCCCTTGCGGGAACGGGCGAACTTGATGGCAGCGCGGACCTTGGGCTCCATGGAACCCTTGCCGAACTGGCCCTCGTCGGCCAGGCGCTCGGCCTCGTCGGCAGTGAGGTCCTCGAGCTCCTCCTGGTTGGGCTTGCCAAAGTTGATGGCGACATGCTCAACGGCGGTCAGCAGGAACAGAACGTCAGCATCGCAGTCCTCGGCCAGCAGCTCGCCGCCCAGGTCCTTGTCGATGACGGCGGGAACGCCCTTGTAGCAGCCCTTGTTCTCGTAGTCGCGGACGACGGGGATGCCGCCGCCACCGCAGGCGATGACGATGAACTCGTTGTCGAGCAGGTTGAGGATGGAGTCAGCCTCGACGATCTTCTTGGGATCGGGGGAAGCGACGACGCGACGCCAGCCGCGGCCGGAATCCTCGACGAAAACCTTGGAGGGATCCTCGGCCATGAACTCCTTGGCCTGCTCCTCGGTGTAGAAGGGGCCGATCGGCTTGGTCGGGTTCTTGAACGCGGGATCATCCGGGTCGCACTCGATCTGGGTGACGACGGTGGCGGCGTGCCAACGCTTATAGCGCTTGTGCATCTCGCGGCCGATGCCCTGCTGCAGGTGATAACCAATGTAGCCCTGGGACATGGCGCCGCACTCGGGCAGCGGCATCTCGGGGGTACCGATGGCATCGTGAGCAGCGGCGAAGGCGTTCTGGATCATGCCGACCTGCGGGCCGTTGCCGTGGGTGATGATGATCTCGTTACCCTGCTCGATAAGACCAAGGAGAGCGTGGGCGGTGTTGCTCACGGCCTCGATCTGCTCGACGGGGTTGTTGCCGAGGGCGTTGCCGCCAAGGGCGACGACAATACGATCGGGCTTGCCAAGAGGCTTAGACATTGCTGGAATCCTTTCTGTAAAAGGCCTACAACCCATTAATAACCCGCGTCCGTGCGATACGCGAGTTTATTAAGGTTTATATTCTCTTTATCGCTCATTTTATTCATTTTGAAAATAGCGGAACGGTGAACGGTCGTTTTTATCCGCTCAGCGTACAGAACCCCAGCTCAAGCATATCTACGCCATTTACGTGCAACTTTATTTTAATAGAGCAGGGATTAGACCAGATTATGCAAACTATATCTCTGCTAAACACAAAACGGACAGCGCAATATCTTACTCGCACTATACGAGATTCTATGCACATATAAGTCGAGTATGCACCCCTGCAAAAACAAGGAGCTTTTCATCCAACAAAAGGAATAAAGAAGAGCTCCGAAAAAGCGGCAACGGCCAAGTCCCCCATCCATCCCCAAAGTGGCGCGAGGTTTCGCGGCAAAGCCGCGAAACAGCGAAGGGGACGGAATACCCGACCAACTACGTCCTTCATCCGCCCACACAATCCAAGGACGTAGTCGTAGCAGGATCTGAGGGCTGACCTTCGCGGACACTCCGCAGGACGAAAGAACCCCCGCCGCATGTAGTGCG
>URNI01000045.1 GCA_900549135.1 uncultured Collinsella sp. | reverse complement strand
CCGACATCATTCTGCTCGACATGATCATGCCGCTCGTCAACGGCATGGACACCGCATGCGAACTGCGCCAGGCCGACACCGCCGTGCGCCTGGTGTTCCTCACCTCGTCGCCCGAGTTCGCGCTGGAATCCTACGAGGTCCGCGCCTTCGACTATCTGCTCAAGCCCGTGACTTACGAACGCCTGGCGCAGTTACTCGACGAGCTTTCGAGCATGCGCCCGGCGGCAACCGACGAGCTCGTGATCAAAACTTCCTTTGGCTACCACGCCCTGCGCCTGTCCGACATCGAATATGCCGAGGCGCGCAACAAGCACGTGGTCTTCCACCTGCGCGACGGACGCGATATCGAGGCACTCGAGTCGTTCCGCAGCGTCGAGGACCGCTTGGAGCAAAACGCAGTCTTCTTTAAATGCCACCGCAGCTACCAGGTCAACCTGCGCAATATCGATCACTTTGACCGCACGGACATCGTCATGCGCTCGGGCGCGTGCATCCCGCTTTCGCGCAGTTGCAAGCAGGGATTCCAAGACGCCTACTTTGCGGTGCGCTTTGAGGGTGGGAGACACTGATGGTCTCCTCGGTCGAAATGGTCCTTTGGGCAATCCACCACGCCACGACGCTGCTCTTTGGCGTCTTTGCCTCGGCGGCGCTGTGCGGTGTCGAGATCAACCGGCGTCATGCGCTTGAACTGGTGTTGGTCGGCATCGTGACCGGCGCTGCCTTTTCGATCGCCAATGTCGTTGGCGGCGAACTATTTGCCCGACAGGTTTATCCACTTGCCGTGCACCTGCCGCTTATCGTCTACCTGTGTGCGCGCTACCGCCTGAGCCCGCTGCTTGCCGCGCTCGGCATTACGAGTGCTTATCTGAGCTGCCAGTTCAGCAATTGGATGGGCATCGCCGCCTTTGCCGCAACCGATTCGCAGATCGCGTACTATCTGGCGCGCATCGCGACCACACTCGCCGTCTTTGCCGTCCTGTTGCATTGGGCCGGCGACATCGGTCCACGCTTGGCGATTAAAAGCACCACCGAGCTGGGCATCCTTTTAATCCTGCCGCTCGTCTATTACGTCTTTGACTATGCCACCAACGTCTACACCACGCTGTTCCACTCGGGCTCGGTGGTAACGGTTGAGTTTTTGGCATTTGCGCTCTGTGCCTTCTATCTTATGTTTCTTGCCGTTTACCTGCGCGAATACGAAGAAAAGGAAACCGCCGAGCGAGAGCGCTGGATGCTCGAAACCCGCGACAGCGCCGCCATCAAAGAGCTCGAGGCTTGGCGTCAATCTGGGCGCGAGCTGTCGATTCTTCGCCACGATATGCGCCACTTCCTACGCGGCCTGGCCGCTTTAATTGAGGAGGGCCACACCGACGAGGCGCTCAAACGCATCGATGAACTCTGCGAAGCCGGCGATCGCACCGCCGTACGCCGCTTCTGCGCCAACGAGACCGTAAACATCGCGCTTTCGTCATTTAACTCGGATATCAATAGAAACGGCATTACCGCCAACCTGCGCGCCGCCGTACCCGAAACCATCCACGTAGGTGACGCCGACCTGTTTAGCGTGCTCTCAAATGCCTTGGAAAACGCTATCACCGCCGCGAGCGCCGCGCCCCAGGGAAAGCGATTCGTCGACTTTGACCTGCGATTAGAGGACGGCCAGCTGCTGCTGTTAGTTTCCAACACGTTTGACCGCGCGCCGCGCATGGTCGACGGCATGCCCGTGACCCGGCATGCGGGCCACGGCTTTGGCACCAAGAGCATCAAACTTGCCGTGGAGCGCATGAACGGCAACTGTCAGTTCCGCATTAACGGCGATCGGTTTGAGCTGCGCGCTGTGATGTAGAAGTGCGGCGCCGATCTCGCGGCGTGTCTTGCCCGCCAGGCAATCGCTCACCGGCGCCAATCTGCTACAGCGGAGCGGCCGCCGGGGTCAGCTGCTTGATGTAGGCCCACATGCGCTGCTTGGCCGCTTTGTCGGTCAGCGCCGCCTCAAAGCCATCGAGCGCGAGCACGCGGCGGCCCTGCACATGGGCGACCAGGCCGGGCTTGAGCATGGCGGTGTCGAAGTCATCGATCGCCACGAGCATATCGGCGTAGGTCTCGCGCATGGCGTCAGCCGCGTTGTTGTCGAGCAGCAGCACCGCCTCGGGGTCCAAAGCCTCAAGCGCCTCACGGAACAGCTCGCACGGCAGAGTCTCGCCCACCGCGACCGTCCCATCACCCACGCCGGCGACGCTTGCCAGCACGCAAAAATCCTCGGGCGCGTAGCCGATGGCCCCAAGCGCCTTGCGCAACGCCGCGCCATCCGGGCCGGCGGCAAGCTCGCCACCCGAACGCTCGGCCTCGTCCAGATCGCCTTTGACCAGCACGATCGGCGAGCACGCGTTGCCCGCGATACGCACGCCACGACCCGCGAGCGATGCGAGCTCCTGCTCGGTCGCCTGGGCGATGGCTTCTTTTTTCTGGCTTTGTGACGTGGGCATGCGCTCTCCAATCGTTTGCGTGCCCACCATTATATAAAAGAGCCGCCCGCGAGTGGTTGCTTTGCGGGCGGCTGGGTATAAGCACGGTCGTACTGAGTTTTACGCGGCCGAGCCGCGTCGCATTATGGAGGTCACCATGGCTGACATTAATCAGATTACCCCCGAGAACTTCGATTCCATCGTTAACGACAGCCTGCCCGTGCTGGTCGATTTTTGGGCACCGTGGTGCGGGCCCTGTCGATCCCTCTCGCCCATCGTTGACGAGGTTGCCGATGAGCTGGCGGGCAAGCTTGCCGTTGCCAAATGCAACGTCGACGACAACCAGGACCTGGCCATGAAGTATGGCGTCATGAGCATCCCCACGCTGATTGTGTTTAAGAACGGCGAGGAGATTGACCGCTCGGTTGGCGCTCTGCCCAAGGCGAGGCTGCAGGCGCTGCTGGAGAAGCATCTGTAATACGCTTGTTACTTACCCGCCGTCTATGAGCGCTTTTGCACCGCTCGCCGGACTTCTGGATGCACCGAGTGCAACCACGGATAGTATGGTAGTCACAAACAGCCCCCAGTGAACGGGTGCGGGTCGCACAGACTCGTACCCGTTTTCTTATGCAGCTGCGCGCAGAGCGGGCGTAGTAAAATCTGAACCACTGAACTGCCCCATACAAAAGGAGATTTCCCATGCATGATGTTGGAATGAACATGAGCCAGCTTGCCATGAGCGTCAAGCAGGTCGACGACACCATCGAGCTCGCTCACGAGTGGAGCCATCAGCTGCTGCATGCGACCGAGAATTTTGACATGGAGCGCATCGGCGCCAAGCTCGAGGCCGCCATGGCCGCGCTCCACGAGGCGCATGACGCGCTCGAGGGCTACGAGGAAGCCATCGAGGCCGACCACAACTCCGTCGGCTCCGTGAAGCTGGTGTAAGGTGGCCGAACACGAGCACTGCTGCGAGTACGAGCACGAGCATCCGCACGGGGCGGACGGTGACGCGGGCTGCCACTGTAGTGGCTCCGGCTCCGAGCTGGTCCGTTTTTCGGTTACCGCACCCGACGACCTGCTGCGCCGTTTTGACGAGCAGATCGCGCGCCGCGGCGACGTGGCCAACCGCTCCGAGGCCGTGCGCGATTTGATTCGCGCCTCGATCGCCAAAGAGCAGATGCGCACGCCCGATGAGCACGTTATCGGGTCGCTCACCATGATCTACGACCATCACACCGGCGATCTGACGCGCCGCCTGGACGAGGTGCAGCACGACTACACCGACGAGATCGTATCGACCATGCACGTGCATCTGGATCACCACAACTGCTTGGAGATTCTGGCGCTCAAGGGTCGCGGCGAGCGCGTCTACGAACTAGCCGATCGCCTGCTGGGCCTGCGCGGCGTTAAGCACGGCGAGCTCACGTGCGCCGCCACCAAGCAGAGCCTGGGGCTGTAGCGGGATTTCCCGCAGCGCACCTGCCAAAAAGGGACAGGTTTGTTTTGGCAGGTTTAGCGTTTTACCTACCAAAATAAACCTGTCCTTTTTTGGTCGGTTTTGATGAGGGGTGTCGCATGCGGCATGTGCATATTCATATGACGGGCATTGTGCAGGGCGTTGGCATGCGACCGTTTGTGTATCGCGAGGCCATGGCGCATGGCATTTGCGGATGGGTGCTCAATGCGGGCGACGGCGTGCACATCGAGGCGCACGCTCCGGCCGATGCGCTCGATGCTTTTGTTGTCGCGCTTTCTGAGCATGCGCCTGTGGCAGCCCGCGTAGAGTATGTCGAGGTTGTGGACCTGGCAGCCAACGGTTGGGATACCGCCAATGAACAGGGTTTTCACATCGTAGCATCGCAGGACCAGACCGCGCACACCACGCTCGTCTCACCCGATATCGCTACCTGTGACGATTGCCTGCGCGAGTTGTTCGATCCCGCCGACCGACGCTATCACTACCCCTTTATCAACTGCACTAACTGCGGCCCGCGCTTTACCATCATCCGGTCGCTGCCGTATGACCGGGCGGCAACCTCGATGGACCGTTTCCCCATGTGCCCCGCCTGCGCCGCAGAGTATGCCGATCCACTCGACCGTCGCTTTCACGCACAGCCCGATGCCTGCTTTGATTGCGGGCCGCATATTACGTGGCGCGAGGCTGTAAACGGCAATGCGTGCGGAAATTCGTCCGCGACACCGGCCGTCGGCACCACACGCGAGGCCAGCGACGCTATCATCGAGCGCTGTGTTGAGCTGCTGGCCAGCGGTGGCATCGTCGCCATCAAGGGCCTGGGCGGATTCCATCTAGCCTGTGACGCCGCCAACGAGCAGGCGGTAGCCGAGTTGCGCCGTCGCAAACGCCGCAGCAACAAACCACTTGCCATCATGGTGCGCAGTCTTGCTGATACCGAGCGCCTGTGTCATATCGACGATGCTGAACGCGATCTGCTCGCTGGCAGTATCCGCCCCATCGTGCTGCTGCGCCGGCGTGCTGTTTGCGGGAGCGACGGCGATTCTCCCGACGCCCTCGCACTCGCGTCATCTGTCGCGCACGACTTGCCCGAGCTTGGCGTTATGCTCCCCTACACCCCGCTTCAGCATCTGTTGCTTGCCGCGGCAGAAGCCCGCGGTATGTACGCGCTCGTCATGACCAGCGGAAACCTGAGCGAAGAACCCATCGAGACCGACGACGACCTTGCCTGGGAACACCTCGTTGCCGCCGGCATCGCCGACGCGTTGCTCGGTAACGACCGCGCGATCCTCTCGCGCTACGACGACTCCGTGGTACGCGTGGTCGACGGCATCGTTATGCCCGTTCGCCGCGCTCGCGGATATGCACCCCAGCCGCTGCCGTTGCCGGCGCTCGAGGGCGCTCCGTCCTGTGTGCTCGCTTGCGGGCCACAACAAAAGGCCACGATTGCGCTCACGCGTGAAGGGACGAACGGCGAGGCAACCTGTTTTGTGTCGCAGCATATCGGCGATGTTGAAAACGGCGGGACCTTCGATGCCTGGAACGCCGCGCGCACGCGCTTGGAAGATCTCTTTGACTTGGCGCCCGCCGCCTTGGCCTGCGATTTACACCCCAGCTATCTATCGGGCCAGTGGGCGCGCGAGCAGGCACAAAAATGCAATCTGCCGCTCGTCGAGGTGCAGCACCATCATGCGCATATCGCGAGCGTAATGGCCGATGCCATCGCCGCGGGCCAGCTTACAACCGACGCGCGCGTCCTTGGCATCGCCTTTGACGGCACCGGCGCCGGCACCGATGGGACCATTTGGGGCGGCGAGTTTCTTGTTGCCAGCCTTGGCGGCTTTGAGCGCACCGCGCATTTGCGCACCTGGGCGCTCCCCGGTGGGGCGGCCTCCGTGCGCGACGCCCGCCGCAACGCCTTTGCCCAGCTCAGTGAGCTCGGCCTGCTCGAGCACCCAGGTGCCGCTCGGCTTTTGGACAGCCTCAACGAGCAAACGCGCAACGTGACAGCCACCATGATCGAGCGCGGCATCAACAGCCCGCGTACCAGCAGCATGGGGCGTCTCTTTGATGCCGCGGCAGCAATTCTGGGCATCTGCGACAAGGCAACCTACGAGGGCGAACCCGCCATCGAGCTTGAGGCCGCCGCCTGGCGCGCGCTCGACAACGAAATCGCCCATTTTCCCGACGACAACGCCGGCTATTTCGCATCTGGCCCATCGTGGCTGGACGGCCCCTATGTTCTGGACCAGAAAGCACTCTTTGAGGCACTTTTGGGAGGAATTGAAGCCGGAGCGCCCGCCTACAGGCTCGCGCTCGACTTCCATATCGCCATCGCGCGCTCTTCGGCACGAATCGCACGCGAAATCTGCGCGCGCGAAGGCATCGATACCGTCGCGCTCTCGGGCGGCGTGTTCATGAACCGACTTTTGCTCCAGCTCCTCACCCGCGAGCTCAAAAGCATGGGTCTCACTGTCTTGATTCCCCAAACCGTGCCCGTTAACGACGGCTGCATCGCCTACGGTCAGGCGGCAGTCGCAAGCGCTCGTCTTGCGCAGATTGCATCGCAGTAGGCTGTTCGGCCAGCCCGCAAGCCGCCGTCTCACAGGTGTAGCGCGTTTGCCCGCAGCGCCCGCGAGCGCTACCATCAACTGATGGATTATTAAGCGCCCATCCAGCGCAAAGCGTATAAAAGGGGAACAATATGTGCCTTGCCGTTCCCGGCAAAGTAGTCAAACGCGACGACGACCTCAAGGCCACCGTCGACATGATGGGCATCGAGCGCCCCGTGTCGCTGCGGCTCGTGCCGACGGCGCAGGTTGGCGACTATATTCTCGTACACGCCGGCTTTGGCATCCAGATTGTCGACGAGCAGGAAGCACAGGAAACGCTCGAGCTTGTTAATGCCATGTCCGAGCTGGTCGAAGAAGACCAGCTGGCCACCAACCCGGCGGAGGCTTACTAGTGGCGCCCGAGCAGCCGGCTCGCTCCGGTATCGATTTCTCGGCATTCCGCGATCCCAAGCTGGCTCGCGAGCTCATCGAGCGCATTCATGAGCTTGTCGGCGACCGCACCATCAACCTTATGGAAGTCTGCGGCACGCATACCGTGAGCATCGGGCGCTATGGCTTTCGCTCCATTATGCCGGCCGGGCTCAAGCTGCTGAGCGGCCCGGGCTGCCCCGTCTGCGTCACCGCCAACCGCGACATCGACCACGCAATCGCGCTCGCCAACATAGACGGCGCCATCATCACCACCTTTGGCGACATGATGCGCGTGCCCGGATCATCCACCTCGCTCGCTGCGCAAAAGGCGGCAGGACGCGACATCCGCATCGTCTATTCCCCGCTCGACGCGCTCGACATTGCCGAGCAAAACCCTGATCGCCCGGTCATTTTTATGGGCGTGGGCTTTGAGACTACGACGCCCACCATCGCCGCCGCCATCTTGGAGGCCGAGGCGCGCGGGCTTTTGAACTTCTCGGTCTATTGCGCCCACAAGACCACGCCGCCGGCGTTGCGCGCCATCGCCAACGATCCCGAGACCACCATCGACGGCTTTATCCTGCCGGGCCACGTCGCCACCATCACGGGCTTGGCGCCCTTTAGCTTTTTGGTCGACGAATTCAATACCCCGGGCGTGGTCACGGGATTTGAACCGGTCGATATCCTGCAGGGCATCTGCATGCTGGTCCAGATGGTTGTCGAGGACAGGCCGGCGATTGACAACGCCTACCGCCGTGGCGTCAACGCAGACGGCAATCCCGTGGCGCGCCAGCTGGTCGAGCAGGTGTTTGAGCCGTGCGATACCACATGGCGCGGATTGGGGTCGATTGCGGCTTCGGGGCTCGCCATTCGTCCCGAATTCTCGCGCTTTGATGCCCGTACCCGCTTTGATGTGCCCGTTGAGGCGACAGTCGAGCCACGCGGATGCCGCTGCGGCGACGTGCTGCGCGGAGCCATTACGCCGAGCAACTGCCCGCTCTTTGGCCGCACCTGCACGCCCGAGTACCCCGTCGGCCCGTGCATGGTGAGCTCCGAGGGCAGCTGCGCGGCGTACTACCGCTACCGCGACTAGCCCGGGCACACCCGCACACCGGCACCACCCACGATTGGAGTTTTCGATATGTCCCATAGCGTTACCGATAGCACCGTCCTGCTGGGCCACGGCTCCGGCGGCCAGATGATGAAACGCATCATCGATGAGGTCTTTTTGGATGCCTTTGGGTCGCCCGAGCTGCTCGAAGGCAACGATGCCGGCGTCGCCGCGCTGCCCGCGAGCGGGCGCATCGCCATGTCGACCGACAGCTTTGTAGTCTCGCCGCAGTTCTTCCCCGGTGGCAACATCGGCCGCCTCGCCGTGTGCGGAACCGTCAACGACGTCGCGACCTCGGGTGCCAACGTGCGCTACCTATCGTGCGGCTTTATCCTCGAAGAGGGCTATCCCATGGATAAGCTCCACCAGATTGTGCAGACGATGGCCGAAACGGCACGCGAGGCAGGTGTGTCCATAATCACGGGCGACACCAAGGTGGTCGAGCGCGGCGGGGCCGACGGCGTCTACATCAATACCGCCGGCGTGGGCGAGGTGCCTGCGGGCGTGGCGCTCAGCGGCGCAAACTGCCAGCCCGGCGATGTCATTCTGGTATCGGGTACGCTGGGCGACCACGGCATCGCCATCATGAGCCAACGCGAGGGCTTGGCGTTTTCGAGCACCATCGAAAGCGATGCCGCGCCGCTCAACCACCTGATTGCCGATGTGCTTGCCGCAGCACCCGACGCACGCTGCTTCCGCGACCCCACGCGCGGTGGCCTGGCCTCGACGCTCAACGAGTTTGCGCAGGCCAGCGGCGTTGCCATGGAGATCGACGAGGACGATGTGCCCGTGCGCCCCGACGTGCAGGCAGCCTGCGAGATGCTCGGCTACGATGTGCTGCAGGTGGCAAACGAGGGCAAGATGGTTGCCGTCGTGCCGGCCGAGCAAGCCGATGCCGCGCTGAGCGCCATGCGCGCCGCCCGCTACGGCGAGAATGCCGCGATTATCGGCCGTGTGCTGCCGCTTGGATCGGACGCTCGACCCGCCGTGCGCGTACGCACCGGCTGGGGCTCGACCCGCATCCTCGACATGCTCGTGGGAGAGCAGCTGCCGAGGATTTGCTAACGACAAAGGCTCAGGGCTATTAAAGATATTCAGATTCCAAACATGCCCGGCACGCATGCCCAGTATTATGAGGTGCGTTTTGAAACCCAATGACGGGAGCTTTCATGGCAGCAGCTTTTTCCCATGTGATTTTTGATCTGGACGGCACCATCCTCGACACGCTCGAGGACCTGGCGGCCGCCGGCAACCATACCTGCGAGATGCACGGCTGGCCCACGTTTGCCGTTGACGAGTACCGCTACAAGGTGGGAAACGGCATGCTCAAGCTGGTTGAGCGTTTTATGCCTGCCGAGTATGCGGGCGACGGTCGCATGTTTGAGCAGACGCTTGCCGAGTTTAGGGCTTACTACGGCGAGCACAAGGAGGACCACACCGCCCCCTATGCCGGCACGATCGAGATGCTCGACCGCTTGCGCGCCGCTGGTGTGCAGCTTGCCGTGCTCACTAACAAGGACCACGTCTCGGCGGCTCCGCTTATCGAGAAGTATTTTGGTTCCGAGCGCTTTGCGCTGGTGCAGGGCCGCATCGATGCGTTTCCCCCCAAGCCCGAGGCGCCTGTTACGCTGCATGTGATGGAAGAGCTAGGCGCCGATCCGGCGACCACGCTCTATGTGGGCGATTCCAATGTCGATGTTCTGACCGGTCACAACGCCGGCCTTAAGAGCGCGGGCGTCAGCTGGGGTTTCCGCGGCCGTGCAGAGCTGGAGGCCGCCGGCGCCGACTACGTGGTGGACACCCAGGGCGAGCTCGCAGCGCTGATTCTGGGCGAGTAACGAGCGACACTGCTTAACGCAGCTGCGACAATTCTTCCGCGCGGAAAGCGCATCCCGTTTTGGAGCTCCGGAATGGGATATGCTTTCCGTTTGAGGCGCATCAGGGAAACCGCATCCCGTTTCAGAGCAATATTCCGGGTCGCACTTTCCGCAACCAACCCCATCCGGAAACCGCGACCCGGAATTTGACCAAAAACCGGGTCGCATCTTCCCAAGCACTCGATGCAACGCTGGCACAAGGAGTGTCCCCAACTACCGGCAGAAAAGGAACGTCCCCAAGTGCCGCCTGGTCATTTAAGAACGTCCCCAATGACTAAGAACGTCCCCAATGACTACAAGTGCCGCACCATGGCAACGACGCAGGTAGAGGATGGACAGCGAGCGACGTCCAGGGCGAACAAGTTGGCATGAAAAAGGCAAGGCATAGACCTTCTGGTCATGCCTTGCCTTTTGAATGACAAATTGTCGTCCTGGGCGGCGCGCAGCGTCAACTGGTTACGCGGTTCGTAGAACCGCGTAACCCCCTAGCTCAGCATTGCATCCATCATCTCGGAGTTGACGGAGTCGTCGGCAGACCACTCGCCGTCGTCGTTGCAGGTGTACTTGAAGATAACCGTGGTCTTCCTGGGCTCGGTGGCCTTGGTCACATCGACCATAACCTGACCGGCCATCTTGTACAGCTCGTCATCGGAAGGAACCGTGTCAAGCGCAGCGACCTTCTCCTGATACTGGGTGGAGAAGTCCTCGACGATCTTGTTCATAGACTTGCAGGTGATAGAGACCTCAGCGGTCGCGACACCCTTGTCCTCGTCGACCGTCACGTCGCCGATCTTGTAGTCAAAGCCCTCGAGATAGGTCTTGGCATACTCCTTGGGATCGATACCCAGCTGCTCGAACTCGTCGCCCGAAGCCTCCTCCAGACCAGAGAGGAAGTCGTCGCCACCGTTCTTGACCTCGTCAAACTGCGTCGTAAGATCCTCGGTGATGAGTTCCTCGACCGAAGGACCTCCACAGCCGGAAAGCACGACCACGCATGCAACCAAGACGGCCATGAGGGGCACAAGCAGCAGCTTCTTTTTCATGTTGTTCCTCCCAATGAGCGGCACCGCGCTTCCCGGACGCGGCACACGTTGTAATAAGTAAGCCCATACTATCCACTTATGAACACCCTCGGCAACGCGAAGGCGCGGTCGGTTCGTTTTAGCGTCCGAACGGTTTGCAAGCCCGCCCAACGCGCAATAAAACGCTTCCCCACGGTGCAATAAAAAAGGTGGCCGGAAAACCCGACCACCCTTGCACATCCTTTGAACGCCGCAGTTTACTTGCGGACGACTTTAACGATGGCGTCACCGGCGGCGACGGCGGACTCTGCCTCGACGGCGAGTTCGACGTCGGCAAACTCGGCGGTGTTGGACACGGCCACGACGACGCAGTCCTTGTAACCGGCAGCAGCGATCTTGGCGCGGTCGATCTTGAGAATGGGCTGGCCGGCCTTCACGACGTCGTCGGCCTTGACGAAGCCCTCGAAGCCGTCGCCGTTCATGTTGACGGTATCGACGCCAACGTGCACCAGAACCTCGATGCCGCTATCGGACTGCAGACCCACGGCGTGACCCATGGTGACGGTCACCTTACCGTCGCAGGGAGCGTAGACCAGATCGTCCTCGGGCCACACGGCGCAGCCCTTGCCCAGAACCTCGCCGCCAAAGACGGGATCGGGCACGTCGGCCATCTTGATGACCTTGCCCTTGACGGGCGAGCACAGCACGTCGGCGCCGGCAGAAGCAGAGATGGAGGCCGGAGCAGCGGCAGCCGCGGGCTCGGCCTTCTTCTTGAACATATCAAACAGACCCATACGTTTTCTCCTCTTGATTAAGCGCAACGTTATGCGCATGCCTATGGTGATTATAGTGCCAAATGATCAAATTGCTAAGGCGAGGGTTCGAATCGCAAGCCCTTCCAAGCCCTTCCCAAAACCTTTCCCCAGTGGCACTCATATTGTCGATTAATCCAAGCCCTCGGTGCCGTTGGACTTGATGATCTTCTGGTATGCGAAGAAGCTGTCCTTGCGGCGGCGCTCATAGGTACCGGTGCCGTCGTCGTACTTATCGACGTGGATGAAGCCGTAGCGCTTGCGCATCTCGCCAGTGCCGGCGGAAACCAGATCGATGGGACCCCACCAGGTGTAGGCAATCAGGTCAACGCCATCGGCAATGGCCTCGCCCATGGCCTTGATGTGGCTCTGCAAGTAGGCGATGCGATACGGGTCGTGGATTGAGCCGTCCTCCTCGACCTCGTCGTAGGCGCCCATGCCGTTCTCGACCACCATCAGTGGAATCTCGTAGCGGGCGTAAATCTCGTTGAGGGCGATGCGCAGGCCCAGCGGATCGATCTGCCAGCCCCAGTCGGTGGACTCCAGATAGGGGTTCTTGCCGCCAAAGGTCATGTTGCCCTCGGTCATCTCGTGGTCCTTGTGGGTGCCCACGGTGCCGGACATGTAGTAGCTAAAGGTGTAGAAATCAACCTTGCCGTCGGCGATATCCTGCAGGTCGCCGTCCTCCATCACGAGCTCAACATCGTTCTCGGCCCAGAAGCGCTTGGCATAGAACGGGTACTTGCCGCGCACCTGCACGTCGGAGCAGTACCAGTTCATGGTATTCATCTCCTGCTGCGTGGCGAACACGTCGGCCGGATCGCACGTGGCGGCATAGGAAAGGATGAAGCAGTCCATGTTGCCCATCTTAAACTGCGGGTAGTGCTCGTGGGCATAGCGCACGACGCGGCCGCTGGCGACAAACTGGTGATGCAGCGCCTGCATACGAGCCTGCGGCGTGGTGTGGACCGCCGACGCCGGACCCTCAAAGCCCTGAATCATGCTGGTCTCAAAGAGGTTGCCCATGTCCTGAGTACCGCAGTTGATCTCGTTGAAGGTGAGCCAGAACTTGACCTTGTCCTGATAGCGGTCGAAGACGGTCTGGCAGTACTTCTCAAAGAAGCCGATGAGCTCGCGGCTCGCCCAGCCGTTGTATTTCTCGACCAGGTGATAGGGCATCTCGTAGTGCGAGAGGGTCACGAGCGGCTCGATATTGTGAGCGCGCAGGCAGTCGAAAACGTGATCGTAGAAGGCGAGGCCGGCCTCGTTGGGCTCAGCGTCGTCGCCGTTGGGGAAGATGCGGCTCCAGGAGATGGACATGCGGAACATGGTAAAGCCCATCTCGGCGAACAGCGCGATGTCCTCCTCGTAGTGATGATAGAAATCGATACCGTCATGATTGGGATAGAAGCGGTTGGGGTCGATGTCGATCGTGATCTGACGCGGCTCCTTGTAGCTGCCACCCAAGAAATGATCGTCGACGGAAGGACCGCGGCCGTCCACGTTCCAAGCGCCCTCAAACTGGTTGGCGGCAGTGGCGCCACCCCAATAGAAGCCCTCGGGGAACTTGATGTTTGCCATGAGCATCTCCTTTGCATCGCGGGTCGGTAAGATGAGTATCGCCTGCGCACGGGACGGGCAGAAGCGGCCGCGCCAAACCCGACACTTCTTTTCGCGCCCACGGACCGCCGCCGCCCCGCCCCTGACACTTCCTGATACCTACCAAAACGTGCCAAAATAAGCCTGTCCCTTTTTGGCAGGTTTGGCGAGTGTGGGAGTTCGCATGGATATCAAACGCAAGATCACCGAGGCACAGGGCCTCACCCCCACCGAGCAACAGCTCGGCATTGCAGCCCTTGCCATCGGCGAGGACATCCGCGGGCTTTCTATTAAGGAGTTTGCCGCGCGCACCAACGTTTCCGTTGCGAGCGTGCACCGTTTTTGCAAAAAGCTCGGCCTCGAGGGCTTTAAGGACCTCAAGGTCGAGCTCATCCGCCTGGCATCCGAGGCGGGAAACCGGCGCGACGTGGACATCAACTTTCCCTTCGATGCCACCTCCACTCCCGCGCAGGTTATGGAGCGCATGGAGGGGCTCTACCAGACCACGCTGGCCGAAACGCAGGAGCTACTCGACCCCACGCAGCTTGACCACGCCGCCAAGCTCATCGCGAACGCCCGACAGGTCGACATCTACACGGGCTCGCACAACCTCTATCCAGCGGGAATGTTCCGCGATCGCCTGCTCTCCGCCGGTAAAAGCGCGACGTGCCACAACGGTGTCGAGGCCCAGGTGCGAACGGCTCTCGCCTCGGGTCCCGACCATACGGCAATCGTCATCTCCTACAGCGGCCTTGCCCCCAACCTCAAGGACATCTTGCCGATCCTCAGCAGTCGGCATGCCCCGGTCATCGTCATCGGCACGCCTTATTGCGCTCGCATTCACCCCGGCTTTGCCGCCTACCTTACGGTAAGCGACCACGAGAGCATGACGCATCGCATCACGCAGTTCGCGAGCCACATCGCCGTGCAATACGTACTCGATTCGCTCTACAGCAGCTACTTCGCCAAAGACTATGCCCACTGCTCCGAATTCCTGGAGCGCTCGTTTCCCTACACCCGCCTGCCCGGACTCAAGTAGCCATTTAAGAACATCCCCAATGACTACCCATCCAGAGCAAGACAACGCCCCAGGTAGAGAACGGACAGCGAGCGAGCCGCATTTGAGACAAGGTGACGTGAAACGAAAGGGCGCTGACCTCCTGGTCGCGCCCTTAAAGTTGAACGTCAGATTGTCCAAATGCGGCCCGCGCAGCGTCAACTGGTTACGCGGGTTGGTAAACCCGCGTAACTAACGTGCTCCG
>URNI01000044.1 GCA_900549135.1 uncultured Collinsella sp. | reverse complement strand
GCCAAAGCGGTCGGACACAGCGCCGTTCCAGACAACCATCGCACGCTTGGGCTTACCCACGGCCGAGGCAAACATACGCGACAGCTCACTAAACGCGTCAAGCCCAACGCGAACATCGACACTGCGATTTTGGAAATTGATGAGTTGACGGCGAATCATAGCAGTCCACGCTCCAAAAGCATCTCGGCACAAACATAGGAAACGTCCTCAAAGGACTTATTGCGAATATCGAGGGTGATATCGGCCGCTTGGCGATACAGCGGACGTCGATGCTCAAACAGGCGGGCCGCATGCTCAGGCGAGCGGAAATCAGGACGCGTGTCGGAGCGGCGGATCTGGCGCATCGAGTCCTCAAAGTCACCCTCGAGGTACACGCAAGTACCCATCTGGTGCATGAGCTCGATATTGACCGGCGTCTCGACAATGCCGCCCCCGCACGAAACCAGCAGGCTGCGCTCGCTTTGGAGCGAACGGAGCGCCGAAGTCTCGAGCTCGCGAAAACGCTCCTCGCCCTCGGTCTCAAAAATCTCGGTTACCGATTTTCCGCAACGACGCACGACCAGGCGGTCGATATCGATAAACCGACGCTTGAACATGGTGCCCACGTTGCGCGCTAGCGTCGATTTGCCCGCACCCAAAAACCCGATAAAGAAGATATGGTCGCAGCCGTGCTTGGTGTGCTGGGACATGACGAAACCTATTCCTCGCAGGGAAGGTCGCGCAGGGCCCGGCGCTCAAAGATACGGAAGATCTGCGTATACCACAGGTCCTGCGTCGCCTGCGGCTTAACCAAGATGGTATCGACGCCGGCGAAGTTGCCGCTCCACACGTCCGTGTAGAGCTGATCACCGATCAGCACCGCCTCGTCGGCCGTGGCGCCGAGGCGCTTAAGACCCGCCTTGAGGGCAAACGGCGCCGGCTTCATAGCGTGGCTGATGGCCTCGAGTCCCAGCTCGCGTGCAGAGCTCATGACCTGGTCGCGATGCCAGTTGTTGGACACCATGCACAGCTTAAAGCCTTTGGCGCGGGCGGCATCGAGCCAAGCGGAAACCGCGGCGGGAACCTGCTCGGTGTCGCGCGGCACCAGGGTGTTATCGCGATCGAGCAGAATGGCGCGTTTGCCGTCGGCCCACAGGGTATCAAGGTCGATGCGATCGACCGAGGCAACGTATCGTTTGGGGCTAAAAATCCTCATGCTAATTCCAAGACTGTTGATGCTCTTCGTAGGTTTGCGAGAAGTACTCCTCGTCCTGCGTAATGTAGAAATACAGGTCATCAGAGTCGGTCGGCTCAAGGGTGGCCTTGAGCGCCTCGAGCGACGGAGAGCAGATGGGCGTGGGCGGTAGGCCCTCATGCTTATAGGTGTTATACGGACTATCGCTCTGCAGGTCGTCGGCGGTAACCTCGCCACCGGTGACATACATCATAGTCGCATCGCTGTTGAGATAGCGCAGGCCATCGAGCTTGCCGGCAAGGCGGTTGTAGAAAACCGAGGCCACATGCGCACGTTGATCGGCGTTGAGGCCCTCGCGCTCAACGATCGAGGCAAGGTTAACGATGTCGTAGTCGGACATCTCCACACCGTAGCGTTCCTTGATCTTGGCTTCGCAGCTCGCAAAGTCAAGCGACTTGTACTCGGTCTTAAACTGATCGAGCATAGCGCGAATCACGCCATCGGCCGTCGGCGAATCACCCAGCGAATAGGTCTTGGGGAACAAGAAACCCTCGAGCGAGTCGTTGGCGGCGCCCTTAAGGAAGCTATAGTCGTCCACGTAGTTGGAGGCCTTGGCCTGGTTGAGGAAGTCTTCCTTAGAGATGCTGTCGTAGGCCTGGGCCACACGGTCGGCGACTTGATCGACCGTCAGGCCCTCAGGGATAGTCAGCGCATTGGAGCCCGCGTTGGGGCCTTCCATGAGCTGCTGAACAACCTTGGTCGCATCCATGAGTGTGGTGAACGAATAATCACCAGGCTTGAGCGACATATCGGCGTTGAGCTTTTTCACCGCCGCATAATAATCCTTGGGATTTTCGACGATATGATTCTCGGAGAGAATCGAAGCGATGCTGTCACCCGAGGCACCATCGGGAATCGTGATAGTAACCTGCTGGCCTGCAACGACTTTCGCACCCTCACCGCCAAAGAAGCCCTTGACGGCTGGCACGACAAAGAAAACGATCGCGACAAGCGCAAGCACGGCAACAACGCCACCGATAATCATAGGCACCGGGGAGCTTTTCTTTTGAGCACCGCGACGAGCATGCGTGTTGTAGCTCGAGCGGGTCGCCGGAGCAACGCCATGCGAACCACGAGCGTGATGCGAATGCGATTGGGGGGCCTGCGTTCGCTGGGTAGGTGCCTGCTGCTTAAAGCGGGTGCCGCCTGCAGGCTGGGCCGTACGAGCAGTGGGCTGCTGAGCCGCGTGAGAAGCCGAATGCTGAACCGAACGAGCAGAAGGCTGCTGACCCGTCCGTTGAACAGGTTGGGCCGAACGAGAGAAGGACTGCGCCGGGCGCGCGGCAGGCTGAGCTGCGCGCTGCGTCGGCTGTGCCGGACGCTGGCCAGGCTGGGCAGGGCGCGACGCCGGCTGCTGTGTACGATTCGGCTGGCGCGGATCGGAAGCACTAGGCATGCGAAACCTCCTCGTTTTTACGATCGAGCCACGTCTGCAAAAACAGGCTGGCGGCAACCATGTCGATCTTGCCCCTCATCTGCTTTTCGTTGAGTCCCTGCTCACGCAGGATACGCTTGGCCTCTTGCGAGGACAGACGCTCGTCCTCAAACTCCAACGGAAGATCGAGCTCGTCGGCAATCTTTTGCGCCACAGCGGCAACGCGCTCGGCCTGAGGGCCGGGCTCACCGGCCATGGTCAGGGGACGTCCGCTTACCAGGATGTCGGGCTCATAGTCCTCAACCAGGTAGCGGAACGTCTTGGCCATACCGGTGACCTCGGCGGCCGGGAGCACCTTGACGGGCATCGCCATCTTGCCATCACGGCTCGAGACGGCGATGCCGATCCTGGTCTCCCCTATGTCCAGCGCGAGCGCAACCACAGCGACTTCTTAGATTCTTAGGCGCCGAGCGCGGTCTTGGCGGCCGCGAGGGCATCGGCGATGCCGGCAGCATTCTTGCCACCGGCCTGGGCCATGTTGGGACGACCGCCACCGCGACCGTCGACCAGACCCGCGATCTGCTTGATCACGTTACCGGCGTGGAAACCGGCCTTGACGGCGTCATCGGAGCCGGCAGCGAGCAGGGCCGGAGTGCCCTTCTCAGTCACGCTGGCGACGACACAAGCAACAGGGCCGGCGACCTTCTGATGCACGGTATCCCATACGTTGCGCAGGTCGGCAGCCTCAAGGCCCTGGAGCTCAGCGACAACGAGCTTATAGCCGTCGAGCTCGACGGCGCCCTCGATGGCGCTGGAGATGGCGTCGGAGGAGCCACCGGTCAGAGCCTTCTTGAGCTTATTGGACGTCTCGCGCAGCTCGGCCTGCAGGTTCTCCACGCGAGCGGGAACCTCATCCACGCGGCACTTGAGCGCAGTAGCAGCGGCGTCAAAGAGTGCCAGGCGGTCGGCCATATAGTCGAGGGCACCCTTAGAGGTCACGGCCTCGATACGGCGGACATTGGATCCCGTGGAGGACTCGGAAATGATCTTGAACAGGCCGATCTCGGCGGTGTTGGCAGCGTGTGTGCCACCGCAGAGTTCGCGGGAGAACGGCTGGTCCTCAGCGCCCACGGAGACAACGCGGACGACATCGCCATACTTCTCGCCAAACAGGGCGACAGCGCCGGCAGCCTTAGCCTCGTCGATGCCCATGACACGGGTCACGACCGGCTTGGAAGCGAAGATCTGCTGGTTGACCAGGTCCTCGACAGCCTTGAGCTGCTCGGAGGACAGGGCCTCGAAGTGCGTGAAGTCAAAGCGCAGGTGCTCGGGCGTCACCAGCGAACCGGCCTGGGAGACATGCTCGCCCAGGACGTGCTTAAGGGCGGCGTCGAGCAGGTGCGTGGCAGTGTGGTTGCGGCGCAGGAAGCCACGGCGCTCGGCGTCGAGCGCGGCGGTCACGGTAGCACCGACAGTCAGCGTGCCCTCGGCGACGTGCGCGACGTGGGCATACAGGCCGTTGTGATTCTTGGTATCGGCAACGGTCAGCGAAACGCCCTCGGCGGAAAGCTCACCAGCGTCGCCCTGCTGGCCACCCATCTCGGCGTAGAACGGAGTGCGGTCGAGCACGACCTCAACATCCTCGCCCGCGGCAGCGGACTCGACGGACTCGCCGTTGCGCACGATGGCAACGACCTTGGCGCCCTCAATCACATCGTTATCATAGCCGTCGAAATCGGTCGCAGCGACCTTGTCCGAAAGCTCGACCCACACGTCGTTGAAGCTGCCCCAAGCATCGCCCTTGGCGTTGGCGCGAGCGCGGGCCTTCTGGTCCTCCATGCAGGAGGTGAAGCCGTCCATGTCGACGTCGTGACCAGCGGTGCCGGCGATCTCGACGGTCAGGTCGATGGGGAAACCAAAGGTGTCGTGCAGCTTAAAGGCAACATCGCCCGGAAGGACAGCGCCGTCGGCGAGCACGGCCAGGGCCTCGTCCAGGTAAACGCGGCCGTTGTCGAGCGTCGTGGAGAAACGCTCCTCCTCGGAGGCGACGATACCCTTAACGAGCGCGACGTTCTTGAGCAGCTCGGGATAGGCCTCGCCCATCTGAGCGTTGACCTCGTCGATAAACTTGGTCAGGAAGGCGCCCTCGATGCCCAGCAGGCGACCGTGGAACACGGCGCGGCGGAGCAGGCGGCGAAGGACGTACTCGCGACCCTCGTTACCGGGAAGGATGCCGTCCGAGATCATAAAGTCGACGGCACGGGAATGGTCGGCGATGATGCGCAGCGAGCGGCTGGCACCGGAGTAATCGTCGGCGTCATAGGTCTTGCCGCTGATCTTCTCGCCCAGCTTGATGAGGTGCTGCATCAGATCGCCGTCGTAGTTAGCAGTCTTGTGCTGCATGATAGCAGCCATGCGCTCCAGGCCCATGCCCGTATCGAGGTTGCGGTGCGGCAGCTCCGGCATGGAGCCGTCCTCCTGGCGGTCGTACTGGGTAAAGACGAGGTTCCAGAACTCCAGGAAGCGGTCGCAGTCGCAGCCGGGCTTGCAGTCGGGGCTACCGCAGCCGACCTCCTCACCCATGTCAAAGTAGATCTCGGAGCACGGACCGCAGGGGCCGGTGGGGCCAGCGGCCCAGAAGTTGTCATCCTCGCCCAGGCGGGAGATGTGGTCCTCGGCAACGCCCAGAGAACGCCACACGTCGTGGGTCTCGTCGTCCTCGGTAAAGACGGTAAAGTACAGGCGGTCGAGCGGCAGCTTGAACTCCTTGGTGATGAGCTCAAAGGCCCAGGCGCAAGCCTGCTCCTTGGAGACGCCGCCAAAGGAAAAGTCGCCGAGCATCTCGAAGAACGAGAGGTGACGGCCGTCCTCGCCGATGCAGTCGATGTCGTTGGTGCGGACGCACTTCTGGCAGGAGATCGCGCCGATCTCCTTCATGGTCTTCTTGCCCTGGTAGTACTCCTTAAACTGATTCATGCCGGCGTTGGCAAGCAGCAGCGAGGGATCGTCGGGAACAAGGGACGAAGAAGGATAGAGCTTAAGACCGCGCTCCTCAAAGAAGTTGAGGAACTTGGAGCGGATCTCGGCCGTAGTCATTGACGGGTAGTCAGCACTCATAGAGGGAATCTCCTCGGTTTCACATCGAAACAGTTCAAACGTAACGATATTACCATCCCACCGCGCAAGTGCAAAAAAGAGGGCCGCCAAACAGCGACCCTCCAGCGAAAGTGCACGTTATTCAGTACTGTGCGATCCTTTGAAAAAGGACTGCTGTAGAATTACATATAAGAGTCACCCGGAAGGAGCGATCGATGAAAAGTAAACGATTTGTCCTGAATGCACTTCTGGTACTAGCACTTTTAGCGCTCTTGGCCTTCTCCTGCTGGTACGCAAACCAACCAGCATTTGGCTACGTATTGTATGCGGTAATGTCCGGCGATAAGGCTTATTACACTCTACGCGCAATTGACGTTCTCTTTTTCTATGTAGCCGGCCCCTTATCAATCGCTTTGCTCGCGTTTCTTGTCATTTACAACTTCAAGAAACGTTAATAGGGCCTATTTAGAATCCGAATCGTCCATGGAGCCGTCGATGCCGGTTTTGGTATCGTCGTCCGAGTTGGAGACATCGTCCTTGGCGAAGGGGTTCTTGAAGAAGCCCGTGGCATCGGGCTGCAGACCAGAGAGCTTAATCCAGGGATTATCGAGCTCGGGCTTGGGCATGGCCTTGGCCTCGGGCGCAGTCTCGTTGCCGATGAGCTCAGACTCGTAGATGAAGGTGTCGTCGCCGAGCGCGTCGTAGGCGGCGACCGGGTTGCCATCGGCATCGCGGTACGGCGTGCCCTTAAACACGGCGCCGTCATAGGCCACAAGCTGGCGGCCGGTCTCATTCTCGAAGTAGTACACGAAGATACCCTTGAGGGCCGCACACAGCGGGATGGCAATAATCATGCCGATGGGGCCCATGAGTGCCGAGCCAATAACGAGCGCCGTGAGGCTCATGATGGGATGCACCTGCACCGAGCTCTGCATGACCTTGGGCGAAATGACGTTATCGGTGACGTTTTGCGCGACCATCGTCACGATGAGCGTCCATAACGCCAGCATCGGGCTGAACATGAAACCGAGCACCGTGGCGATTGCTGCGCTCACCCAGGGACCGACGACCGGAACCAAATGCATGATGCCGGTAAAGATGGCCATGAGCGCCGCATACGGATGACCGATGATCATAAAACCGATAAAGGCGAGGAAACCACCGCAGATGGACGTCACGACCATACCGCGCATGTAGCCGCCGACAGAGCGAGAAAGGATGGCGACCATAAAGCGGTACGAGGTCTCCTTCTCCTGACCGATGATGGTGCAAATCTCGTGATGCATGCGAGGGTAGTCGCAGGCCATCCAGTAGGCAAGCACCAGACCAAGGAAGATCACGAACAACTGCGAGGCCGTATTGGTGATGAGCGGGAACACACCGCGGCCAAGCTCGGCAGCAATCTGAGACACATACTTCGATGCCACGGCAACCAGCGACGAAAGATTATCGTCCAGATACTCCTTGAGCGGCGTGTTGTTGAGCGTCTTGGCATGCGAGATCATCTCATTGAGATCGCCACCCGCAACACGAAGCTGCTCGGGCAGGCGGCTCAGTACTTCCATGATCTGACCAAAGAGAATCGGCGACAAGATGCAAACGACACCGACGAGCACGGCAACAACAACAATAAGCGCGACAAGCGAACCGATGCCGCGATTCACGCCATGGTGCTCGAGCCAGTTGGTGATCGGGGACATCACAAAGGCAATGATGGAACCAACGGCGAGAAACTCGATAACCGGGGCCAGGATGCCCATAAGGTTAAAGATGACAGCGGCGATGACAATGCAGCCGACAACAGCCCAAATGCGAAGCGTCAGAATGCGGGTGTCGCGCAGCACGCGATCGGTTTGTTGGGGGTGCTCACTCATGAACGAATCATCACTCCGTCGGGGTCGATCTTGTCCTGAATCTTCTTAAGCGTGCGGCGAAGCAGACGCGAAACCTGCACCTGAGAAATACCCAGCTTCTTGGCGATCTCGATCTGGGTCATGCCCTTCACAAAGCGCAGCTCGATCACCTCGCGCTCGCGCGGCGAGAAATCGCGGATGGCTTCCTCGATCACCAAGCGGTCATCGGTAAAATCGAGCTCGTTGTCGTCATCGGCATATCGGTCGAGAATCGAGGGGGCATCGTCGGAATCGGACGCACCAGGAGCCTCGATGGGCACCGAGGTATAAGCCGAAGACGATTCCATAGCCTCGAGGACCTCATCGACCGTCACATCTAGATACTCAGCGATCTCCTCAACCTTGGGCGAACGCTGCAGCTCGTTGGTAAGTTTGTCAGTAGCTTGGTTGACCTTGGCCGAGAGCTCCTGCAGGCGACGCGGTACGCGCACGCTCCAGCCCTTGTCGCGGAAATGGCGTTTGATCTCGCCCAGGATAGTGGGTGTTGCAAACGTTGTGAACTCGAGCCCGCGCTCAGGGTCAAAGCGGTCGATAGCCTTGAGCAAACCCAGATAGCCGACCTGCATGAGGTCGTCGAGCGGCTCGCCGCGATTCTTAAATTTGTTGGCAAGAAACCTTACCAGGTTCATATGGGACATGACGAGCTGCTCGCGGGCGTCCGGATCACCGGTCTCCTTGTAGCGACGAAACAGCTCGCGGGTTTTCTCCTTGTCCCAAGCGGTCTTGCCGCTCCGGGAACGTTCGGTCATTTTAAATATCCGCCTTGAGGTCGAGGGAAAGCGTCAGGGGCGCCGCAGTCTTTTCGTAGGAGTCGCACACGCTCGCGAGGATGAGCTCGGCATACACCGCAGCCTGGTCGTCTTCATCGACCGTAGCCTGATCGCCAAAGGTAATAGTCATGCCAACGTGGGTCTCATCGACATCGAATTTGATGGTGATGTCATCGCAGTCGACCGCGGTACAACCAAAGATGAAAGCCTCCTCGGCAGCCATGCGGATGTCCTCGATGCGATCGACAGACATGGAACACAGGGCACCAACGTTGGCTGCCGTCATGCGCACAAGGCGAGCGAGACGCGGGTCGCCGGCAACGGTCAGCGTGATGGGGCAGGTTGCTTCGCTACTCATCGCAGGACTCCTCAGAGGTCTCGGAGGGTGTATAGGTGTAATACTGAGCCGGCTTGGCTACAGACTTCTGGCCATCATCGTCGCCCGCGGCGGCCTCGTCCTCGCCAATTAGGACGCGCTCGGTAGGCCGCTCTGCCTCCGCAGCAGCAGCGGCGAGCTTGCGCTCGGTGTCAGCTGCAGGAGACTTCACCTTATTGAAGAGCTTCTGCACAGCACCGGCGGCGGAGTCGGTCACGCTCGACACAGCATTGCTGGCCTCGGCCATGCTGCCCGTAACCTCGGAAATGTCGCGAACCACGGCTTCGACCTCTACGAGATTGGAGGTAAGGGCATCAACTGCCGTCTTGCTCGACTTAAGCAGCGGCTCCATCTGGGCAAGCGCCGGCGTAAGCTCATCGACAGCGCCATCGAGCTTTGCCACCACAGGCTGAGCCTCGGCGATGGTGTTGTTGAGGTCGTTCACGGTCTTATCGAGCGAGTCGACAACATTGCGGGTCTTGCGCAGGGTAAGCGCGAGCTCAGCGATGGCCCACACGCCGGCAACGGCGAGCAGCAGCAGGGCGATTTGAATGGGACTCATACAAGCCTCCCGGAAGAATCGAAATACAGACGCTTTTCATGGTACCCCAAAGGGGACCGAACATGCCAAGAGCAGCAACGTGGGACAAAATTATCAGCAGCTACTTCGGTGCATTCCCGCTACGGTCGCGCTCGCTTTGCTCTACACGCCACTCTTCCCAGCCGCGACCCGCAGGCTGCCAAAACGCACCGCGCTCCAGCCCCTCGGGCAAATAGCGCTGATCGACCCAGCCTTCGGGATAATCATGCGGATACTTATACACACCGTATTCGTCGCTGCCCGGGCGATGACGATCGCGCAGATAACTAGGCACCTCGCGAAGCCCACTAGAATGGATGTCGGCCAGCGCCGCATCGATCGAAGCCTCACACGCGTTGGATTTTGGCGCCAAGCACACATAGAGTGCAGCCTGAGCGAGGTTAATACGGCACTCGGGATAGCCAATAACCTCGGCAGATTTAAACGCAGCATGTGCTATAAGAAGAGCCTGCGGATCGGCATTGCCAACATCCTCGGAAGCATGAATCATAATGCGACGGGCGATAAACTTAGGATCCTCCCCCGCATCGATCATGCGCGCGAGCCAATAGATCGTGGCATCGGGGTCGCTGCCGCGCATGGACTTGATGAACGCACTGATGATGTCGTAGTGCATGTCGCCGTTTTTGTCATACGAAAACCCGCGACGCGGGTTGGCAATCTTTACGTCATCCACGGTGATGGGATAGCGCTCCCCCGCCGCCGGCGCTGGCGTCCCCTCGGTATCGGGACGCGTGACGGCAATCTCGCTCGCCAGCTCAAGTGTCGTCAAGGCCGAGCGTGCATCACCCGCGGCCAACGTACAAATGGTCTTGACCGTATCCTCATCGGCCGAGAACTTACCGTTCAGACCATGTGGTGCCTCAAGCGCACGTTCAATAAGCGTGGCGATATCCTCATCCTTCAGATGCTCAAGCTCCACCACGCGCCCACGCGACAACAGTGCCGAGTTGACCTCGAAGTACGGATTCTCCGTCGTAGCGCCAATCATAATGACGGTACGGTTCTCAACTGCATGCAGCAGGGCATCCTGCTGCGACTTAGAGAAGCGGTGAATCTCATCGATGAATAGAATGGTGCGGCGGTCGTAGGTATTCAGGCGCGTCTTGGCCTCGTCAATCACGCGGCGCAAGTCCTTCACGGTGCCCGTCACAGCGCTGACCTCGACAAACTCGCTCTTGGTATGGTTGGCGATGATGTGGGCCAGCGTCGTCTTGCCCGTACCGGCCGGCCCATACAGAATCACACTCGACAGAACGTCATGCTCAATCGCAGCACGTAGCCACGAGCCCTTACCGACGGCCTTTTGCTGGCCCACGTACTCGTCGAGCGAATTGGGTCGCATGCGTACCGCGAGCGGCGCATTTTTAAAGGAACGCTCGCGCGTCGAGGCAGAAAAAAGGTCGTCCATAGCCATCCCGTGCATCAATCAAAAACGTTTTCCACTAACAGTATACCGAATATATACGAACTACCGTTCGTTAATATAGGTACGTTGCGGAAACTTCAATCCCGGGAACAGCTTGCTCGTAAGTTCGCAGAAATAACCGTCCGTCATGCTCGCGATGTAATCCACCACGGCTTGATCCTTGTCGTCCTGCCAGGCATAGGTGCGATCGTAGTAGGAAAGCTGCTGCTCAATACGCGAAATATGGTGCTTAAAGATATAAGAGGACTCGTCACCTTCGTTTATATCCTGCAGGCAACGGTCGTAAAGCTTTTCGAAGGCTTCGCGCAGCTCCGCCTCGGAGTCGCCTTCGATACCGCCCTTGCTATAGATCTTCTCGTAGTTCTCGCGCTTGGCACGGCGGATCTCCTCAAACAGGTCCTCGCTCATCTCGATGCGCGGCTTACCATAGCTATGCTCAACGATATCGATGGAGGCATGCGTGAGGATCCAACTGTTGTAGGCACCGCCCCGGCCATCATCAAAAGCGTCGGGCGAAAGCAGGCCCGCCGCGATCGCATCCTGACGGTCACGACCGACGTAGGCAAGGATATCCGAGATGCGGACCACACAGCCTTCGAGCGTCATGGGACGCAGGTGCTCAATTGCGCTATAGCCCGTGGCAATGCAATCCTCAACCGTCTGGTCAAACTGGTCAAAGGAGCTCATGTCCGAGAGCTCAAACACACGCTGCTCGTACTCGCCGTTATGGCATAGCACGCCGTCGAGCGTCTGGAGCGACACGTTGCGGCCGTACAGCGTGTCGAGCACGCGGACCGACTGCACGTTATGGAAAAAATAACGCCCCGTACGCTCATGATAGATATCGTTGAGGAAGCGCTCGCCGGCATGGCCGAAAGGCGTGTGTCCCAAGTCGTGACCCAGGCCAATCGCCTCGATCAGATCGCAATTGAGCCCCAGGGCGCGACCGATATCGCGCGCAATGCGGGAGACAAGCTGCACGTGCAAACCCCGGCGTGACAGATCGTCATTGCTACGAAAGCTAAAGACCTGCGTTTTGCCCGCATACCGGGTGTACGCAGGAAGATGAAGTATCTTTTCGGTATCGCGCATAAACGCCGGACGCATAAGCGTACCTTTGTCGGCGGCGCGATCAATACGACGAATGACCTGATCGTCGTTGCAACGATACGGGGTGACATAGCCCGAAGCACGATCGGCGGCAATGCGCTCGACAAGTTCGGGCGACAACGCCGAAGGAATACGATCCATGCGCGCCTTAATGACGGCCGTTTCTTGATTAGTTGCCATGGCATGCTCCTTAAGAAGGATGCGCAATCGGTTACAAAGTGCAGCCCACGACCTCGATTATGGCAAAAATCGGAACCAAAAACGGGAGCAATGGCAGGGAACGCGATTTTGTGATGAGGCAGGAGAGGGCAAGGAGCAGGAGCGCGGCGACAAATGCCACGATACCACCCATAGGGTCGAGCGTGCAAAGCGCGAAGAGTGCCTTGACATCTCCCATGCCGATGCCCTGGGTTTGGCGAAGGCGACGCCAGAGTGACTCAGTAAGCACAAGGGCAAGGTAGACGATGACCGCAAGACCGGCGTGGTCAAGCGCTGTGTTAACGCCCCTGTCGAGCCAAACGCCTACAAGCGCCGCCACCGCACACGCGGCGGCAAGCTCATTAGGAAACCGTCGCTCGCGGGCATCAATCGCCGCGCCCGCAAAGATGCAGAGCCAAAACGGGATATATACCATCGTGCACCTCCATGGACAGCAGCTCAAACGCAAAAACCACCACAAAGGTGCCTGTCCCCTTTGCGGTGGTTTTGGTGGTGGTTATTTGGCGCCTTGCATGACCTCGTCGAGGGTGACGTTTACGGCATGCTGGGTAGGAACCCAGTCGACCTTCAGGAACAGCGCTGCCACCGTGATGGGGATATAGCTGAACATAAAGATCGGGAAGGTAAACAGGTTGGTCACCAGGCGCCACTTTTGCGCACAGTGAATATGCTTGTACTCAAAGATAGTCGTGAGCAGCGCCAAGATGAAGAACGTCTGATACATCATGGCGAAGGTCATAATGAGCGAAGCGGCGCACGCCTGCATCTCGACTTCGGTAGCCAAGAAGCCGTGCGAAAGACCGCCCACGATCAGGAACGTCGCATTGGCGAGCATGGAGATCAGGGACAGCAGCATACCCGGGGCGATGGTCATAAACATGTCGTAGGCGGCAAAGCGATGATAGCGGAACGTCGATTTGACAAGATGCTTGCCATAGGTAAAAAAGACCTGGTAGAAGCCCTTGGTCCAGCGCATACGCTGCTTCCAGGATGCCTTGAACGTCACGGGTTGCTCGTCAAAGAACTCCGCCGGCGCATAGCCAATGCGAATACCGTGAATAGCGCAGAACGTAGTGAACTGAATGTCCTCGGTCAGCGTGTGGAACTGCCAACCGTGCATGCCCTCGATAACGCTTGACGAGATAAGGTAACCCGAACCCGAAACAGCGCAGGACGTCTTGCAGATATTACGCGCGTTGTTGAGAAAGCGCGCCTCGCGCAAATACCAGGTAGCATTAGCTGCCGAGATCCACGAGCTGCCAAAGTTCTTGGAGTTGCGATAGCTCGTGACCACATGGAATCCCTGGTCAAAGGCATCGTTCATCTTGGACACGTAATCGCGGGAGATAACGTTATCGGCATCGAAGATAAAGTAGCCCTCAAACGTGTCGGGATACTCGTTAAGGATGCGGTCAAAACCAAAGTCCATAACCCAGCTCTTACCCTTGCGGGCCAGGTCGTTGCGCTCATAAACGATGGCGCCCGCCTCGCGCGCGAGCTGCGCCGTGTTGTCGGTGCAGGCATCGGCGACCACGAAGACCTCGATAAGCTCGGACGGATAATCCTGGTCCTTGATGGAGCGAACGAGGTTGGCAATCACGGCCTCCTCATTATGCGCCGCGATAAAGAAAGCATAGCGATGGAGTTTTTTGGCCTTAGGAGGCGCGACCTCGCCACGAAGAGCGCCAATGACAAAGAAGACCACCTGGTACAGAAAGCAGACCGTGAGCAGCGTGACGACAATCTGGTTGAAGATCACGATGGGTGTGTTGGTTTGTAAAAAGGCGAGCATGCAGGCTCCCAGAAACGCGTTACGTAAACAACCGTATATCTTACCGCAGGCTTACCGAGTTCAAGAAACCACCTAATACTGGCTAGGCTTCGAGAAGACCGAGCTGCGGAACGATTTCATCTCCAGCAGCCGTGCGACCGAGCGAGCGCGGAGCCAGATCGTCGAGAACCGCAGCGAGATCCCACGGCAACTCGTCGCGGCACTCAATGCGCTCCCCCGTCACGGGATGTTCGAACGCCACGCGCCAGGAATGCAGAAACTGCCTGGTCAGGCCCTGGTCGGCGCGCGCATCGCACTTGCCGTAAAGTGGATCGCCCACGCAGGCGTGGTTGATATGACGCATATGCACGCGAATCTGATGCGTACGCCCGGTAAACAGGTGACACTCGACAAGCGTGTAGCCGTCGTCAAAGCGCGTGGAATCAAAGCGCTCGAGGACCTTAAAGGTCGTAATGGCCTGACGGGCAAAGGGGTCGTCCGAAACCGCCATCTTGACGCGGTCGCGCGTGGAGCGGGCGATACCGGTATTGATGGTGCCCTCGTCCATGGCGATGTGCCCGTGGACAAGCGTGATATAGCGGCGGTCGAGCGTACGCGTGCGAATGAGATTTTGAAGCGCGCGCTGCGTGTCGTCGTCCTTTGCCGCAAGCATGAGACCCGAGGTATCGCGATCCAAACGATGCACGATCCCGGGGCGGTCCTCACCCTGCACGGTACCCAGATGGTCGATGCCACAGTGGTAGACCAGAGCGTTCGCAAGGGTGCCGCTCTCGTGGCCATGGGCGGGATGGCACACCAGGCCCCGCTGCTTGGAGAGCACGATAAGGTAGTCGTCCTCGTAGCGGATATCGAGGGGAATGGCCTCGGGAATCACATCGGTAGGATCGTGAGGCTCGGGCAAATCGACCGAAATACGGTCGCCGGCTCGCACGGCGTACTTTTTAGACAGACAGGTCTCGCCATTGACACATACGGCACCGCCCTCGATCAGATGCGCGCAGGCAGAGCGCGTGGGGCAGCCGTCGTTGGCACCCAGAAAGGCGTCGAGACGCTGGCCAGAGCAATCGTCGGCAACAAGAATATGGATGTCGGCCATTAACGCTCATTCCTTTCGCGA
>URNI01000043.1 GCA_900549135.1 uncultured Collinsella sp. | reverse complement strand
GTAGCGGGTGGTTTAAAGCTGGCCGCTGCGCGGCCAGCGGACTAAAGTCTTGAAATCAAATGGGCTGGTTCTGGATACCCAGAGCCAGCCCATTTCGCATTAGATATCGTCAGTGGAGTCGAGTTCTGCCTCGAGCTTGGCACGGCGTCTTTTCGCCGTGAAAAACGTTGCGCACAGGCCAGCAAACGTGGCCGCGAAAATCGTCGCACCGCAGAACACGCCCGTGGCCAGGTTCGCCAACCAAAAGACGCTTTCGAGCGGTACGATCTGCGCCTCAGCGATACAGCGCATTGCGGCAATAACAAGCGCGAACGCGGCGCCGCTAAGACCGCTGAGAAGCAGGAAATATCCAACAGGAAGATGCTCGGTTTGCCCAAAACGATTGGTATCGACATAGCCCTTCCGCGTTTGCAGTCCTGCGCAAATCAACATCACGAGAACGAGCCACAAATACATGGCTGCCTCGAACGGCGTTGCAAAGCCATGCGGCATTTCACTGGCGTCGCTGTGAACCCACGCAACCTGTCGAGCTATAAACTGGTAGAAAAATATCATCAACATGCCAAACGAAAGCAGCACGAAACCAATCTTGTAGATCTTCGCGCTCTCAGCCTCCAGGCGCTCATCCTTTGGGCCGGCATATTCACGCCACTTTTGCACGAGTTTTAAATCTTCAAATTTCATAGCAAACTCCTAAAGAGCGTCAGGGTCGACGTCGCTCTCGTCTTCCCAAAACAATTCGTTCAACGTAACGCGTAGCGCTTTACAGATTGCCACGCACAAATTGAGCGTGGGGTTGTAGCCGCCCGCCTCGATCAGGCCGATGGTCTGGCGCGTAACGCCCACGGCCTCGGCCAAGTCAGCTTGCGAAAGGCCAACCGCCGCGCGCGCCGCCTTCATGCGTAGGTTCTTTTTGCCCGGCATGGAGTTCCTTTCGTAGTAGTGGACAGATATCCGTTGCAACATGACAGAAATATATTGCATATATCAGATAATGTCAACTATATCTGCCATTATGGAAACCATATTCGTCATTGCCATACGGACATAGCAATTTCGATCCGCTATTCAAACTTACTCGGACAGAACCGACTCGGTTTTGTCCGAGTAATCTCGAGCATAATCTGATTCATGCGATACAATTAACTCGGACAAAACCGAGTCGGAAGGAACCGAGTAAGTGGAATTCATTGGCAGGGAGCGTGAACTCGCCCGTATTAAGAAAACGCTCAAAGCACCCGAGCAGCGCAATGTTCTCATTTACGGCAGGCGTCGCGTCGGAAAAAGTGAGCTCATCAAGCAGGCGCTAACGGATTTGTCAGACGTCGCAACGGTCTATTACGAGTGCCGCCAAACCTCCGAGGCAGACAACCTCGAGAGTCTGTCCGTCCTTGTTGCTGAAGCGCTGAGCTTTCCCCCGCTCGCCTTCGCAGGCATCCGCGAACTCATCGAATTTCTGTTTGCCCAAGCCAAAGATAAGAACGTTACCCTTGTTCTCGACGAATACCCCTACTTGAGAGATGCGGTTAAAGGCTTAGACAGCATTCTCCAGACCTCAATCGACGCTCACAAGGAAGACTCACGTTTAAACATTGTCCTGTGCGGCTCCTACGTTGAGATTATGAAATCCCTCATCGAGCATGAGAGTCCCCTCTACGGGCGAATTGATCTCGCGCTTGAGCTTAAGCCCATGGACTACTTTGACGCTGCGAAATTCTATCCCGCGTTCTCACCCGAGGACAAGGTGCGGCTCTATAGCGTTTTTGGCGGCATCCCCTTTTACAATCGCCTCATCGATCAGTCCCAAAGCGTACGCGACAACATCATCGAGCTCGTCACAGAACCTGGTGCCCGCTTAGAAAGCGAAGTGCCGTCCTATCTCAACGCCGAGATCTCGAAGATGACCAACGCCAACGAAGTTTTCGGGGCTCTCGCACAAGGCTACTCCCGTTGGGGGGACGTGCTGGCACAGTCGCACGTCTCGAGTGGTCCGGCCATGGCAGACGTGCTCGACAAGCTCATGTCACTCGAAATCGTCCAAAAGCGTGCACCCATCAACGACCCTACGAACAAGCGCAAGTCTGGCTACTTTGTAGTGGACCCACTTTCGCTCTTTTACTATCGCTATGTTTTCCGCAATGCCTCAGCGCGTCAGCTGCTCGACCCGGAAGTCTTCTATGATCGTCACGTCTCCCAAGACTTCGAGGAAAACTACGTTCCTCATATGTTCGAGGAGATCTGCCGTCAATACCTCGTGCGGCAGAACAGGACCGGCAAGATCGAACCGGCTTTCGACGCCATAGGCAAGTACTGGTACGACGATCCCGCAAACAAAACGAGCGGCGAATTCGACGTGGTAACGCAAGACCCCGAGGGCTACGCATTCTACGAAGCAAAGTTCCGCAAATCCCCCGTCACGCAAAAAATGGTCGACGAGGAAATCACCCAAGTCGAGGCAACGGGGCTCAAGTGCCATCGCTATGGATTCTTCTCCCGTTCGGGCTTCGAAGCTGGCGAAAGCGATCGAACCGTCTTCATCGACCTGCCGCAGATGTTTGGATAGGACAGGACAGGACAGGTCCCTCCCGCATTCCAAGCATTCATTATCTAATCGAACGATTGTTCGATGGATTTCGTGTTGGTTGGAATCGCCTATGGGCTGGGCTATGCTACCTTGACTATCTATATGACTTAAACGCAGCAAAGGAGCACCGAGAGAGCGAGTATGGCAAAAAACACCGCAAACTATGGTAACGACAGTATCCGCCAGCTCAAGGACGAGGAACGCGTACGTCTGCGCCCCGCCGTTATCTTTGGCTCGGACGGGCTCGACGGCTGCGCACATGCCGCCTTCGAGATCCTGTCCAACGCCGTTGACGAGGCGCGCCAGGGCTACGGCAAGCTCATCACCCTTACCGCCTTTCGCGATGGCTCCATTCAGGTAGAGGACAATGGCCGTGGCTGCCCGCTCGACTGGAACCCTTCCGAGAAGCGCTTTAACTGGGAGCTCGTCTTTTGTGAGCTCTACGCCGGCGGCAAATACAATAACAACCAGGGCGGCGACTACGACTTCTCGCTCGGCACCAACGGCCTGGGCTCCTGCGCGACTCAGTACGCTTCCGAATACATGGACGTCACGGTTTGGCGCGACGGCAACAAGTACTCCCTGCACTTTAAGAAGGGCAAGGTTGTCGGCGCCAAAAAGAAGGCACTCGAGATTGAGCCCAGCGACGAGAACCGCACCGGCACCACTATCAAATGGCGTCCCGATCTTGAGGTCTTTACCTCGATTAGCATTCCCCACGATTGGTATCGCGAGACCATGCGCCGCCAGGCCGTGGTCAACGCCAACGTGACCTTCCGCCTGCGCATCGAAGGTGACGATGGCGAGTTTTCCGAAGAGGATTTTTGCTATCCCAAGGGCATCGAAGACTACGTGCTCGAGAAGGTCGGTACCGACTACCTCACCGAGCCCTTCTTTATCGAGGCCGACCGTCGCGGTCGCGATCGCGAGGACCTGCCCGATTACAACGTAAAAATCACCGCATGCATGTGCTTCTCGCGCACCTTCATGATGCAGGAGTACTATCACAATTCATCGTGGCTCGAGAACGGAGGTTCGCCCGAGAAGGCCGCCCGTAGCGCTCTGACCAGCGCCATCGATGCCTACATCAAGCAACAGGGCAAATACAACAAAAACGAGAGCGGCATCAAATGGCAGGACGTCCAGGACTGCCTGGTGCTGGTGACCAACTGCTTCTCCACTCAGACGTCCTACGAGAACCAGACCAAGAAGGCCATCAATAACCGCTTTATCCAGCAGGCTATGACGGCCTTCTTTAAGGAGCGGCTCTCGACCTACTTGATCGAGAATAAAGACGCCGCCAACAAGATCATGGAGCAGGTGCTCATCAACAAGCGCTCGCGCGAGAACGCCGAGAAGACGCGTCAGAGCATCAAGACCAACCTGCAGCAGAAGACCGACATGGCCAACCGCGTGCAGAAGTTCATCGACTGCCGCTCCAAGGACAAGAGCCGCCGCGAGATCTACATCGTAGAGGGCGACTCGGCAGCAGGCGCCATTCGCACCTCGCGCGATGCCGAGTTCCAGGGCGTTATGCCCGTCCGCGGTAAGATCCTCAACTGCCTGAAGGAGGATTATCCGCGCATCTTTAAGTCCGACATCATCATGGACCTTATGCGCGTGCTGGGCTGCGGTGTGGAAATCAAGGACAAGCGCATCAAGAACCTCGGCGCCTTTGACCTGGACAACCTCAACTGGAACAAGGTCATCATCTGTACGGACGCCGACGTCGACGGTTATCACATCCGCACGCTCGTGCTCACCATGCTCTACCGCCTGGTGCCCACACTTATCGACGAGGGTTACGTGTATATCGCCGAGTCGCCGCTCTACGAGATCAACTGCAAAGAGAAGACCTACTTTGCCTACACCGAGCTCGAAAAGAACGGCATCCTCAAAGAGATCGGCGACCAGAAGTGTTCCATCAACCGCTCCAAGGGTCTTGGTGAGAACGATCCGGACATGATGTGGCTCACCACCATGAACCCCGAGACGCGTCGCCTGATTAAGGTGGAGCCCGAGGACGTCACTAAGATGGAGACCATGTTCAACCTGTTGCTGGGCAACGACGAGGCAGGCCGCAAGCGCCATATCTCCGAGCACGGCAAAGAATACCTGGACCAGCTGGACCTGCAGTAGCAGCAAATCGATAACGACGGCCCATAAGAAGTTCAAGAGGAAATCGTGGCAAAGAAGAAGACGAAGAACCAGCCAAAGAAAAAGCAGGTCAACGCCGAGAACGTCATCGGCCTGCACTCCGAGGTCACCGACCAGCCGATCACGCAGACGCTCGAGGTCAACTACATGCCCTACGCCATGAGCGTCAACGTCTCGCGTGCGTTCCCCGAGATCGACGGCTTTAAGCCCTCGCACCGCAAGCTGCTTTACACCATGTACAAGATGGGTCTGCTCAAGGGCGAGCGCCAGAAGAGCGCCAACATCGTGGGCCAGACCATGAAGCTCAACCCGCATGGCGACGCCGCGATCTACGAGACGATGGTGCGCCTGGCAACCGGCAACGAAGCGCTGCTCGCCCCCTTTGTGGAGTCGAAGGGCAACTTTGGCAAGTACTATTCGGGCGACCTGAGCTACGCCGCCTCGCGTTATACCGAAGCCAAGCTCTCCCCCATCAGCGCCGAGATCTTCAAGGACATCGACAAGGACCCGGTCGACTTCGTCGACAGCTACGACGGCGCCATGAAGGAGCCGCGTCTGCTGCCCACCACGTTCCCCAACATCCTTGTCTCGGCCAATAAGGGCATCGGCGTCGCCATGGCGTCCGACATCTGCGGTTTCAACCTCAACGAGGTCTGTACTGCCACGATGCATTACCTCAAGGATCCCGACTGCGATCTGCTCGAGTACATGCCCATGCCCGACTTCTCGACCGGCGGCGAGATCATCTACCGCCGCGAGGAGATGGAAAAGATTATCGAGACCGGCCTTGGCAGCTTCCAGATCCGCTCCCGCTGGCGCTGGATTCCCGAAGAGCGCATTATCGAGGTCTACGAGATCCCCTACACCACCAAGACCGATGTCATCATCGAGCGCATCGTCAAGCTCTCCAAGGAGGGCAAGGTCAAGGAGATCGCCGACATCCGCGACGAGACCGACCTCTCGGGCCTGCGCATCGCCATCGACCTTAAGCGCGGTGCCGACCCCGACAAGCTCATGGCCAAGCTCTATCGCTCGACCACGCTGCAGGATTCGTTCTCATGCAACTTCAACGTGTTGGTCGATGGTTACCCTCGCGTTATGGGCGTGCGTCAGATCCTGCACGAGTGGGTCAAGTGGCGTATTGAGTCCACGCGTCGCCGCATTAACTTTGACCTGGGAAAAAAGTCCGAGCGCCTGCACCTGCTGCACGGCCTCGAGGCGATCCTGCTCGACATCGACAAGGCGATCGCCATCATCCGTGGCACCAAGCTCGAGGCCGAGGTCGTGCCCAACCTTATGCGCGGCTTCGACATCGACGAGACCCAGGCCGAGTTTGTTGCCGAGCTCAAGCTCCGCAACATCAACGAGGAGTACATCCTCAACCGCACCAAGGATATCGCCAAGCTCGAGGGCGAGATCGCCGAGCTTGAGGAGATCCTCTCCAGCGAGGAGAACATCAAGAAGGTCATCAGCGACGAGTTGGCAGCGGTCAACAAGAAGTACGTGATGCCGCGCCGCACGGGCAGGATCGAGCCCCATGAGGTTATCGAGGTAAGCCTGGAGCCCGAGGTCGAGGAGTACCCGGTCACCATCATGCTCTCGCGCGATGGCTACCTTAAGAAGATGACGGACCGCGTACTCAAGAAGGCCACCACGCTCAAGTACAAGGACGGCGACAAACCCTTTATCGAGTTCCCGTCCTCCAACACGCACGAGCTGCTCGTGTTTACCAACAAGAGCCAGGTGTACAAGTGCAAGGTTACGGCATTTGAGGACACCAAGTCGGCCCAGCTGGGCTCGTACCTGCCGACCGATCTTGAGATGGAACCCGACGAGAGTGTCATCTGGGTCATCGACCCCGAGGACTACAAGGCCGACGTGTTGTTCGTCTTTGAGAACGGCCGCGCGGTGCGCGTCGCGCTTTCTGGATACGTCACCAAGACCAACCGCAAACGCCTCAAGAACGCCATCTACGGCGGCAGCAAGCTGCTGTATGCCCAGGTGCTCAACACAGATCGTGACATCGCGCTGGTCTCGAGCGACTACCGCCTGATGAACTTCAACACGTCGCTGCTCAAGACCAAGACGACCACCAACACGCAGGGCGTCCAGGCTTTCACGGCCAAGAAGGGCCGCTCGGTCACCACCGTCGGCACGACCGAGGAGATTCTTGGCGCCGGCGTCTCGGCCGAAAAGTTCACCGCGCAGAGCCTCCCCTCAGCCGGTGCCCTCATGAAGGAAAACGACATGCCGAGCCTGTTTGACTAGGTACCACGGCAACGAGATCGTTAGATACTTCGCAAAGCGACGAGGCCCGGAACACAACGGCATTGCGCCCGGGACTCGTCGTTTTTCTTCTCAACTATTTTTTAACGCAGATAAATTGATTTCTGCTTATTTTTCTGCGTAAAAATGTCAGCGTCACTGCTTCGATGCCCTTTGGTCAGTCGTTAGCAAAACTTGCAAAAGTTAGCAAAACTTGCAAAAATTAGCAAAACTTGCAAAGGAGACACCATGGAGTACAGCAAGAACCCCTTTACCCCGACGTTCGGAAGTATCCCTCCCTTTCTAGCGGGTCGCGAGCATATTCTGCGTGACATCAACCGTGGTTTTATCAACGGCCCGGGAGATCCAAACCTGTCGACTATTTTTACGGGCGCAAGGGGAACGGGCAAGACGGCGCTTCTCTCGCTCCTTTCAGAAACGGCGCTTGAACACGGTTGGATCGCAGCAAATGTCTCCGCCATGCCAGGCATGCTCGAAGATATTATCGAGCGAACCAAAGAAGCCGCAGATAGCTACCTCTCACAGCCTCATGCGCGCATAAACGGCGTTCAAATTGGTCCAGTAGGCATCGATTGGACATATGCTCAAGAGGTCCAGGGCAACTGGCGCACACGCATGAATGGCATCTTTAAGCAACTCGAAAAACATGACATCGGACTTCTCATTACCATCGATGAAGTCACCGTCGATCTCGAAGAAATGCTTCAATTTGCCTCTGTTTACCAGCACTTTGTACGCGAAGGTAAAAAAGTTGCCCTACTCATGGCAGGACTGCCCTACAAAGTATCGGCGTTGCTGCGTAACGATTCCGTCTCGTTCCTCAGGCGTTCCCAATATCATCAATTAGGACGAATCACTGACGTTGAAATTGCAAACGCATTCCGCAAAACCGTTGAGGCCGGAGGCCGCTCAATCACACCAGAAGCGCTCGAGGATGCTGTGAAGGCCGTCGACGGATTCCCCTACATGATGCAGCTCGTCGGATATCGCACTTGGGATGTTTCGGAGAGCTCGCCCAAAATCAGCGCATCTGATGTCCAACAGGGTTCTCTGCTTGCCCGCATGGAACTGCGCGATCGCATTCTCGAAACGACCTATCGGGAGCTTTCCGATAAAGACATTGAGTTTTTACTCGCGATGCTGCCCGATTCTGGCCCCAGCAGGGTCTCGGAGATAGCCAAACGCATGGGCGTCGCCAGCAACTACGCAAGCCAATACAAACGCCGCCTTCTCGAGGACGGCGTCATCGGGGAACGTGGGCGTGGTCTCGTTGGCTTTGACATCCCCGCATTCAGGGAGTTCCTGAGCGAGAAAGTCTCCTAGCACGCGGAGATTGTCCATAAGGACATCAACGCATGGCAATCAGTAATCCTCTTGGTAAGGGAAGTAGGCTTTCCGCCAACGCTGATTGCCATGCGTTCTTCTTGTCCTTAGGCGAGCTTGCGAGCGAGCTCTAGTACCTCTTTCAACTTGGGCGACGATGCCATGCTGTCGCGCTCGGTCATACCGCTGATGGCGACAATGCCCTGGTCCTCCCACTTGCAGTACGCACAGGTCGACTTGTACATAGCGATCGCCGCATCATAGACGCCCTCGCTGTGGCTATCGAGTAAAAGGGCCGTCTTGGTGAACGGGAAGCCCGTAGCACCGAAGGCGTATAGGCGATCGATGGCGGCCTTCTCCTGCGCAGTGATATCAAACCAGTAGATAGGCGAAGCGAAGACAACCATGTCGGCGTCTTTCAGCGACTCGATCACGTTGGCCATGTCATCCTTCTGCACGCAAGTGCCCTCGTGGGCGAAGCAATACTGACACCCCAGACAACCAGCGATTTTCTTACTGGCAACGCGGATGACCTCGACCGTATGGCCACCCTCACGCGCGGTCTCAGCAAACGCCTCGACCATGGTGTCGGTATTGGCGCCCTTGCGCGGGCTACCGCTCAATACAACGATATTCATAAGAATCTCCCTTCTTCATGCCGCAGGCGCGCGGCATACATTTCGTTGTAACCAAAACGGATGGAGCTATTCAGTCGTCTGCAGGCCACATCTCTCGTCAGTGTTCTCTAGACATAATCTCACCGCCTGATAACTCCTCGACTGTCTTGACTCTCTCTCCGAAAATTGAACAGCAAATCGTTGCTCGCAAAGTATCGACTGTGAGAAAATTAGCTTGAGCTTTCTCCCTGCTCGCATAAGCGTTCGCGTGAAAGAGCCTAGCCGCATCGGCCAGGCGCAATATAGATCCGCGGAAACCGGCCTACGAACAAGGAGCGTCTTATGTATGGACAGCATGTTGCACCGCAGACCCATAACAAACGGACTGGCCTGTCTATCCGCGACGTCAAGCGTCATGCAGACGCCAGAATCGCCGCCTTCGGAGTAAGCATTCTTGTGGCAGGACTGCTTTTGCTACCCTGCGCAGCACTGGCGACAGAAATGCCCGAAACCGATGTCGCAGCACCCATTACCTGCGACGAAGCCAACGCAGAAGGCAGCCTCACAGCTACCACCGTTGTCGACCATAACTATGACCTGGAGCTCCCTCCTGCCTTCATGTTGGTCCAGAATGAGGCGTTTGTATACGATTTCCCCGACAAACCCGAGGACTTCATCTACGGGCTTAACGACACCGTCCATCTCTTCAAGATCGACACCGATACCGAAGGCCTTATAAAAACCGAGAACCCCAAAGAGGCCAGCGTCTCTATTGCCCTGACCATGATCGACAATCACGTTAGAGCAACCGCTGTCTTTACAGGCGGCTACGCCGACGACCAAATCCCTTACAGACTGAACCTCACCAGCTCAACCCGCCTTGGCACACACGTTGACCGCGACTTCGACAGCGGGCAGGGGATTATGCACGAGACGCGGCACGATTACTACATCCGCTACGTCTTCGACAGCGACGTGCACTTGATTGCAACCGATACGAGCGGTTCCAAACCCGATCCAAGTGTTAAACCGAGCCCAGAGGTCAAACCCGAACCGGAAACCAAGCCCGACCCCACACCGCAGCCCAAGGCAGAAAAGCCCGCGGCAAATCCCGTTTCCACTAAGGCAGTAGCGGCGGTTAAACCAGCCGGGACCACCTTACCCGCGACGGGCGACAACGGTGCGATGGCAGCCGCCCTGAGTGTTGCCGGTGGTGTAGTTGCGGCAGTTGGCATTTCTGCAACAAGGCGTCGCAACCGCTAGCCAGCATTTCGTACCCCGCAGACAAAGCTCTATCCCCGCTCCGATGAGCTTTACTCACCGAGAAGTTTCTTCCCCACGGAAATGAGTTTCTTTCCAATGGCCGCCTTCACGCCAATCATTACAACCACGTGGGCAGTGCGGGCTTCGAGATCCGCAGCGAGGATGTCCCCCGATGCCCGCACTGCGGCTGGCAGCTCGTGCCGTGGGTGCGCGACGACACATTTCTGCAGGGCGCGGCATGGCGCGAGAGTATCGAACGATATGGGCGCTTCGTGCGCGAGCGTAGCGATGGCCGCGTGCTGTTGCTGGAGCTTGGCGTGGGCGAAATGACCCCCGGCATCATCACGCTCCCGTTCTGGAGCATGACCGCAAAGCTGCCGGATGCGCACCTGTTGAGCGTAAACATCTCGGGCGACTCGGCTCCGCTGCAGCTCGGAAGCAAGGCAGAGGCGGTTCAAGCCGATTTGCGCACGCTGCTCGCGGCGGCACGGGCAGGCGGCGAATAGCGCGGCGAGGCGTCTTGCCGCAAACCGTCCTTGCTAAATGCATGACCGTTAATAAGTAAAAAGCAAGGTACGCCTTATTTCAGATATTCCTCAAAGAACGCTTTCAGCTTTTCAAACGGAATGATGTCCATCTGATCGTAAAGGTCGGTGTGGCTGGCACCAGGGATAATGAGCAATTCCTTGTTGTCCCCAGTCAGCTTGTTGTACGCGGTTTCGCTGAAATAGCGGGAGTGCGCCTTCTCGCCATGCACCAGCAGCACGGCAGAGCGGATCTCGCCGGCGTACTGCAAGATCGGCATATTCAAAAACGACAGCGAAGATGTCACATTCCAACCGCCATTGGAGCCCAGGCTGCGGGGATGGTAACCTCGCGGAGTCTTGTAGTAGGCGTAATAGTCCGCCACAAACTGCGGCGCGTCATCGGGCAGCTGATCGACCACGCCGCCCGCCAGCGCGTAGCTGTCATTTTTATAGTCCTCGGTGCGCTGCGCGTTCAGCGCTTTACGCTTTTCGAAGCGCGCCTGCTCGGAATCCTCGGCGTCAAAGTAGCCGTTTGCGGTCACGCGGGTCATATCGTACATGGTCATAGCTGCGGTGGCCTTGATGCGGGTGTCGATGGCTGCGGCATTGATTGCCATGCCGCCCCAGCCGCAGATGCCGATGATGCCGATGCGCTCCGGATCGACGTTTTCCTGTACCGAGAGGAGATCCACCGCTGCGCAGAAATCCTCGGTGTTGATGTCCGGCGATGCCACATAGCGGGGCGCACCGCCGCTCTCGCCGGTATAGGACGGGTCGAAGGCAATCGCGAAAAAACCCAGCTCCGCCATTTTCTGCGCATAAAGGCCGGACGTTTGCTCCTTCACCGCGCCAAACGGACCGCTGACGGCGATGGCAGGCAGCTTGCCCTCCACGTTCTTTGGCACGTAGACGTCGGCCGCCAGCGTGATGCCGTATCGGTTGTGGAAAGTCGCCTTGCTGTGCTCAACCTTGTCGTTTTTGGGGAACACCTTGTCCCATTCCTGCGTCAGTTTCAACTGCTCCATGCCTAAGCCTCCTTGTCGGTCGCTTTAAGGTATTGCTCGTCAATCACGGCCTCCAACCACTCGTTGGAGGCCTCCTCGCCCGGAACCTCCAGCGCGAGATGGGAGAACCAGCTCTCGGGCGCGGCTCCGTGCCAATGTTTCACACCCGGGGCGATGTTGACCACGTCGCCAGGGCGCAGCTCCTGTGCCGATTTGCCCCATTCCTGGTAAAACCCTCGACCGGCCACGCAGACGAGGATCTGTCCGCCACCGCTTTTGGCGTGATGGACGTGCCAGTTGTTGCGGCAGCCGGGCTCGAACGTCACGTTGTAGACGCCGACCTGCTCGGTGGAAAGGGGCGCGAGGTAGCTTTGCCCGATAAAGTACTTCGCAAATGCGTCGTTGGGGGCACCGATAGGAAAGGCCATCTCGTTTTGGTGTCGGGCCTTTGCGTCGGCGCCGTCGTCCTCGTCCGCCCAGACCTCCTTCGCCATGCGGAAGGCCGCCCACGCCTTGGGCCATCCCGCATAAAACGCCGCATGCGTAAGGATTTCCGCTATCTCAGCCCTGGTCACGCCGTTGTTCTTTGCGGACATCAGATGATATTGGAACGAAGAGTCCGTCAGCCCCTGTGCCATCAAGGCAACTACCGTCACCACGCTGCGGTCTCGAAGGGAAAGCCCGTCTTCTCGACTCCACACCTCGCCGAACAGCACATCGTCATTGAGCTGTGCGAATTTGGGGGCAAAGTCCCCCAGGGCATCTCTGCCCGCCGTCTGCTTAATTGCCATGATCGATTTCCTCCTATCGATGGTTCTGGACACTAATCTGTCTCCGCGCGGCTAAGTAGCCCGCCTAGATTTCCATGCCCATTCGTTGCGCCTGTTCCAGAGCGGGATGCCCGGCGATATCGCCCACACCGTTCACGCCGCCGGCGAAAACCGTTTTGCCCATTACGGACCACCCCTTGCGCTACCGATTTGTATTGACGAGAATGAAGGTAATACCTAAACCTGACTTTAGGTCAAGGAATGAATTCGAGATTTATTCGGAGGGGCCATGTACACAATCGGACAGGTGGCGGAAATGTTCGGCTTGCCCGCCTCAACGCTGCGGTATTACGACAAGCAGGGATTGTTCCCGGGGCTGGAGCGGACGTCCGGCATTCGCCGATTCGGCGATACGGAACTCGAGGCGCTTCGGGTCATCGAATGCCTGAAGAAGGCGGGAATGGAGATCAAGGACATCCGTCTGTTCATGGAATGGTGTACAGAGGGTCCATCAACATACCCCCAGCGCAAGGCCATGTTCGAGGAGCGAAAGGCCCACATGGAGTCGGAGATCGCGAATATGAACCGTGCCCTGGACATGTTGAAGTTCAAATGCTGGTACTACGAGCAAGCGATTCAAGATGGCAGCGAGGATAGGCTGGAGACGCTGATTCCCGACAATTTGCCGGAAGAAATCAAAGGCGCCTACGAAAACGCACACGCTCGATAAAGCCGTTCGCTATCCATGGGACTCTGGCAAGGAGCTCCTTCCGAACAGAACGAAAAAGAAAGCCTCCGAACCAAAAGGTCCGGAGGCTGTTATTTCCGCTATTCCCACTCGGCAATAGGAGTCACTGGCCAAAAGCTTGTCAACATCAAAAAAAGTCCTTAATCTATCGATTCTACGTGAGGCAATGGTCCTCATTTGATGCCCGCACTGTTTGCGCACTAGGGAGCAAAAGAATCTGGCCGCCGCTCAAATAAGATCACCGCCATCTTGCATAAACGACGCCATGTTAAGGTGCCTGACGCCATCCCTCTCCTGCAATAGAGGATCAAGCGTGAACAAGTAGCGCGGATACCCATCCCTGATGTGGCCGAACGGCCTGTACTCGCGCTCCTCGACGCCTCTGTCGGCAATCGACATAGAGACCTGGATGTAGGCGTAAGCATTGCGCCTACGAGCGATGAAGTCACACTCGAGCTTCCCAATACGGCCCACAGAAAGCTCGTACCCGCGCGATGCAAGATAGAGGTAGAGCACGTTCTCCAACGCCGGCCCGTAGTTAATCCTCGCATCCGTGTTCATGGCGAAATAGAAGCCGGGATCAGCCAGGTAGTACTTCTCTTCGCGGATAAGCGATCGCCGAGACTTGAGATCGAACCTCGAGCAGCGATAAAGGATCTTCGCGTCAACAAGAATCTGGATATACCGATTGAGCGTTTCGCGCTTGATGGGAATCTTCTCGACATCATTGAAGTACGCAAGGAGGTTCTTCAGGTTCGTCGGCGCACCAAAGTTGTTGATGAGATACGTCTGGACGGCATCGAAAACCGAGACATTCTTAATCTTGTTCGAATGTTTGACGTCCTTTTCAAAGATCTCATGAATAACACTCTTGATATAGGTGCGCTTTTCATCCTCGCCCTCATACTCCAACGCTTTGGGAAATCCTCCAAGGGTCAGGTACTCGGTAAACTCTCCCACGAGAACGTCATTGACAGGCTTGCCGAGAAAACGCTTCATATCGATATATTCCGCAAAGTCGAGTGGGAACACCTCGAACTCGATATAGCGACCCGTCAGCTTTGTAACAAGCTGCCCAGAAAGCAGATATGAATTCGAACCGGTAATGAAGATGGACCAACCGCCATCTGTCCGGTAGCCGTTGATGAGCAGCTCGAATTCCTCTACGTTCTGAATCTCATCGATGAAGAGGTACTTCGTCCCCTCAGTGTCTGCTGGGGTCGACATGTCAATCAGATTTTCGAGCTCATCGGTCGTCTTGACCTTCCTGTTCTCCCGTGAGTCGAGGTCGATATAGATGATGTGGTCGCTCGCTACACCGGATTCCACCAGCTCGTCTGCGATTGATTGCATGAGACAGGATTTACCGCACCTGCGAACACCGGTGATCACCTTGATCATCCCGTCATCGTGGTAGAAACCACGCATTCGCTTTAGATACTTTTCACGTCGGTATATACGCAAGATGCACCCCCTTTTTTTTCAGTGTCCATTTTATCAGTTATGGGGGTATTTTTTTACATTTTATAAAAAAGCGTACCGATAACTTATTCTCACTTAGTTTCGAAAGTCGAGCAGGCGGTCGCGGTAGTACCCGTACTGCGCCCGGCGTACCTCGATTTCGGCGGGGATACCGTCGGTGAGCGATTTCGTTAGGGAGTCGAAGCGGTCGAGGATGTCGACGACCTTCTGCTGGGTGCCGATGGATGGGGTGGGAATCTCGACCCTCGATAAGTCCACAGGCGCGGCTTCGATTACCTTTTTCGGTTTAGCGTATTGCTCTTCAGATCATCGTGGTGTGCTCGTAGCCGCGCTCCACGAGGAGCCGCTCGGCAACGTCGAGAATCTTCTCGACCGTCTCCTCCGGGTACTTATTGCGTGCCACGGGCACCTCCGTCCTTGTTATCGCGATAAACATACCATGAGTGGCGTACGGGTCGAGAAGGGCTGGCGCCAAAAGAGCCCAACGGCCGTTACGGCTTCGTTAGAAACGCGCCCCACCATGGATGGTGAACCCGAAAGGTAAGGCGCGCGGGCACGGCGACTCGGCCCGCGCGCCT
>URNI01000042.1 GCA_900549135.1 uncultured Collinsella sp. | reverse complement strand
TTTGCTGGCGCCCGTTCCGGTAATGGTGGGGCGCAGATCGATCCAGCCGTGGTAGAACGCGGAGCCGTTGTCTTTTGCCTGCTCAAACACCGTGGCATCGCCGGCGGAGTTGTTTTGCGCGCAGGCAGCAAAGCCGTTGAGGTCAAAGGTCGAGACCGGGTAGAGCGTCACGGCGCCGGTCGCGTTGGAAGTTAGGGAAACGTCGCCCTGCTGCGACCAGCTGCCGGCGTCGGCGTCGCCCAGCTCCAGTACCAGCTTGGACGTGTCGCTGTGCACGCTCACCGAGTTGGTGTTGACCTTCATGTTGCTGGTGAACCAGGCGTAGGTCGCGGCGCCCAAGGTAGCGGCGAGCGCCACCATGACGAGCGCGATGTAGGCACGCGCGCGGCGAGCGTGGCGGCGGGCGGCGCCCTCGAGGTGTGAGCGCTCGGCAGCTGCGCTGGAGGGGCCCGCGGGGCTCTCACTCTGGGTTTTGGCCTCGCAACTATCTGCCGGCATGTGCTTCTGATCTTCCATATCGCTCGCCCCCTTATGCCTTGGCCGCGGCAAAGGCAAGCTGCAGCACCACATCGCGGGCCTGGGCCTCGTCGATGCAATTGGCGTCGCAGCCTTCCATGTACACAACGTAGCGAACGCTTGCTACCTCGTTGGCGGCCAGCGTGCAGATGGGCGTGGCGCCCGCGCGCGCCGTGGGCGTGTCGCCGGTGCCGTCCATGCTGTAAGCGCTTATGGCGCGCGCAGGGTCGGCGGTGTAGGTCCAGCCCGAGGCGCCCGCTGCCACGACCACGCCGTCTTGCGCGGTGGTGCGCTTGCTGGTGGCACCCGCGGTGCTGCCCAGGTCGTCGCAGGTAAAGATATGCGTTTGCGTACCCGACTGGGTCGTAATTACCAGACCCAGGCGCAGCGCGGCCAGCAGCTGCGGATCACTCGTCACGCTCATCTGGCCCTGATACAGATACACGTTGAGCGCGCTATCGCTGCCCTTGAGGTACAGCGTGCCCGAGAGGGCGTAGTCGTCCAGCTGTGCGGTGCAGTCGGCGTAGTCGGTCGTAATACCCGCGGCGTTTTGGAACGTGCCGCGCCAAAAGCGGGAAAGGTCTGACGTCGAGATGGGATAGAGCGTCTTGTCGGCGGCGGCAAGCGTGGCCGTCGTGTCCCAGGGCCCGTTGGCCGAAAGGCCAATCTGCAGGTCGGAGTCCTCGTCGCTTACCGTGTGCGCCACGGGCGTCACGTTGGTATAGCGCGAGTTGCTAAACCAGGCGTAAGTGGCGGCGCTCAGGGCGGCTACCAGCACCAGCATCCATGCGGCCGCGGCAACCATGCGGCGGCGCGAGCTTAGGATGTCTTTGATGTTCGATGTACTCATCCCCGGCCCCCCTTACGAACGCTTGCCGGCAAAGCGCAGCGCCAGCGATTGCAGGCTGGTGGCGGCCAGGTTGTTGGTGCAGTCGGGGTCGCAGCCTTCCAGCCACACATACACATCCACACGCACGGGCGTGCTGCGGTTGGCGCCCTTGGCGGCAGCGGGCAGGCTGCAGATCTTGGTCGTGGCCTCCTTGAGGCTCACGATACCGGTGTCTTCGTTGTAGTCACAGAAGTTTGCGCTGGTCAGCTGGTCAAAATGGACCGTGGCGCCGTCGGAGCGGCTGCTGTCGAGCACCAGGTGGTTCTGCTCGTTTTTGCCGGCGTCCTTGCCATCGAGCGTGTTGTAGTGTGCCTGGGGATTGTGCTCGCCCGAGGCCTCAAAGACGTACTGGCCCGTAACGGTGTCACCCTGCCCTGGAGCATAGGCGACCAGCCCCACGCGCAGGGCAGTGGAGATGGGGTTTGCCGAGTCCTGCTCGGTAAAGTCGATGCCCGACAGGTACACGTCGGTCGCGGCCGAGTTGGTGGCCAGGTACAGGGAGGTCTTGTAGTAGTCGGAATGCTCGGCCGCGCCAAACATGCTGGCAAACAGCGAGTCCTGCGTGGTTCCGCCGGTAAAGCCCGTTACCTTTTGGAAGCCGTTGAGCACGTTGTCGGTCGAGACGGGATCAAGCAGGCCCGCGAAGCTCAAACCAGCGTTGGTCTTGTATTCGCCGTCGTACTCGTTGGAGATGAGGAAGGTTACGCCCGTGCCCGCGGCCATCTTGACGTCGGTGATATGACGGTTGGCGTTGTAGATGTACCAGGCATACGTTACAGCTCCGGCAACAGCAAGGGCCACCAGCAACGTGGCGAGCATGCGATTGAACTGTTTTTGCAGCGAACGCGCGTCCGACATGCCCCTCCCCCAGATGCCGTGTTGTAAACTGCCTGGGCACGATTTGCCCATAATGGAGTTATTTTACGCGAACGTGCAGTTCATCGGGGGTACAAACGCGACTTTCCGCGTGCTGTTCGCGTTGCATCGGGGCGGATAGGGTCACAAATCTCCGCTTTTTAAAAATAGTTCTTGCCACTGGGCGGGAGCTCCGTTATATTATTCCCTGCGCACTCGCGCACCCTTGATCGGGCGTTTAGCTCAGGGGGAGAGCGCTTCCCTGACACGGAAGAGGTCAGAAGTTCAAATCTTCTAACGCCCACCAAATGTTCGCAGCCCAGAGGCTATGTCCTCTGGGCTGTTCTGTTTTATGTCGCCAAATCCGCCGGCAGCTCCAACCGCCCAACTAGCCAAAAGCCGACCATCTACTTGCCGATCTATCCATCGGCATAACCAATCAGTCCGCACCGCAACTTCTCAGCAAAACGCCTCGATGTCTGCGCCCTGCGGTATCCTTGAGCCACTTGCACCTGCAGCACCAAGGAGCCGCCATGCGCACCGAGCTCGATGTCCCCTTTTCGCACAAAGAAGAAGCCAAGGCGCTGGGCGCCAAATGGGACCGGACCAAGAGGATCTGGTATGTACCCAGCGGCGTCAACCCCGAGCCCTTTGCCGAGTGGCTGCCCGGTGTTGACCGATCCGACCCCTCAGCGCCGTATATATATCTAGTGCTGGGCAAGCGCGAGTGCTGGAAGTGTCACAAAGAGACCTCGGTCGCGGCTTTCGGCATTCCCTATCGAGCCGATAACGACGAGAGCATCGCCATCGCGCACGCGCTCAACGAAGCCGGGCACATTGCCATCGACACGGCCAACGCCAACGCACTCGCCATCGTACCCTCTCTTGGCTGCGTGCCGGGCGAGATCCGCGACTACCTTCATAAGCGCTGCGGCTATAAGCCCGTAGGCGCGCGAGCCTCCAAAGCCCCGTCGCTCGGCAACACGTGCACCAGTTGCGACGCGCTGCAAGGCAGCCGCTATCTGTTCGAGGAGCCCTCGTCCCCGTTTGCCCTCACTGCCATCAACAAGCTGCCGGCACTGGAGTTTGTGCGCGTCGAAGTTGCCGGCGTCTTTGGCGTCCCGGCCACGCGCACCGACTTTGACCAGGCGCTCTTTACCTGGGCACGCGACCATCACGCCGAGTTCCACAAGCAACTCGGTGAGGGGATTTATTTGTAGAGACGGAGAAGCCTTCACAGCCAGCTCCTCCGCATCACCTATCCCTCGTCGCCGGCGTCATACACGATATCGAGGCCACAAACAGGGCATTTCTCCGGATACACCGGCATATGAACGCCTGTCTGTTTTCTCACTTCGTCGCTGAGTCTGTCGCGCGCATCGATGAACCGAATGTCGAGACACGGTATTTGCGAGCCGCAGCAAGGGCAGGTGACGACAAACGACCCGCAATCAACCTCTACGCTCGGAAACATATCGTTGTCTATAAGGGCACACGGCAGTTTTCCGTACTTCCCCATCGCAATATCGCCTCGCCAGCTCATACACGCTCCCCTCTCGCTATACAAAACAGGAAGAGCATGCACCGGCGGGCGTGCGCGAGATTGCATCGCCACGCGATCCGATCAAACAACACGATCGTCAAAGAATGCCAAAGCCAAATACGCTAATACGGCAGAAGCCCCGCCTTTTCACGCTTCTTTTCCGAGCGATCGAACTCGATGCGATGGGCCTCAAGAAACACCGTATTGGGTCGCCACTGACGCTCATTCGGCTGCCTTAGCGTCGCACCCGCAAAGGAAGCGTAGCCGGTCTTATCCAGCAGGTACGATCCGCACAGCCGATATTCGCCGCAAACAGGCTCAAACGAAATCAGGTGAGCATCAAATAGGGAATGAAGATCGCGCCGAAGCAGAATGCCATTGCTGGCAACCTGCGATTTGGGTCCCGAGTAATTCTCGATATGTGCAGCCTCCAGAGCTTCGCTGACGCCGCAGTCCGACACCGCGCAACGGCCGTCATAGGCGGCAACGAGCTGCTTGCGGAACCATTGCTGTCCCAATCGCTCGCGCCTTAACGCATAGCGGACCTTTTCGTCGTCGGTCGCACCCTGTCCGGCAAACTCAATATCGACGGGCATGTGCTTCAGATAACTCATGTCGGGTGCAAAACGAGGGTCCGGTCCGCCTTTATGAACAGGACCGTGCAGAACAAACCATCCGTTTTCGGGCTCGAACCGCTCAACAAACGCAAGGCCAAGCACCTTATAGCCCACCTCGGTTGCAAATATGACTCCGACCGGAACGCCACATTCCATGCAGTTGAGCATTTTACGGTTATAGTCTTGGTCTCGAGAACCAACGGCGCCTGGCGCTTGAACCGAATACTTAATGACCCACGTGCCATCGTCCAAATAGAGCGGAGGCACATCGGTGTAGAAGCTCTTTTTAGAGTTATGGACCGAAAGCGCAAAGATCTTATTGGGATCTTGCTTCACCCGATCCTGGCCCGGCCAGAAGATCCCTGAATCCCGCGTTACGGGAAAGAAGTCCGAGCCAATTCTCAAACGATACTGATACTGAGGGCTATCTTCCTTGGTGTGGTGCGGAAGGCTGGTCCAAACGCCGCCGCGCTGTTCCTCACCCAGAAACCACTCCCATGCCTCAACGTATTCGGAAGGCACGAGACTGCAGGCGCGGTCATAGCTTGGTCCATCCATCAACGGAACAGCAAGGTCAATGTCGTTCATCGCCAGCACCTACAACCATACGAACGCGAGTCATGCCCCTCAATAATATGGCCGAGAGTCAATTATTACGAGATCTCATTCCGCGATCGGCACATCGTTGATGCTCTCGGTTTGCCGCTGGCGCGTTTGTACCCCGCTGCCCCACTTCCCTGTATACTGATGTAGCACGTGTTTCATCCGGGCTTGTTGGGCCGGGTCGTTCATGGGAGGTTCTTGTGGCTGTTTCGAATCCGCCTAAGGGAAGCGTTTCTTCTTCGTCCATCAAGCCGGTTACACGCAAGGCCGTGCGCTGCCAGCGCGAGGTCGCCTGGCTTGTCACGCAGGCAGCAGGCAGACTCGTGGCGAGCACGGAGGACGTCAATGCTCCCACACCGAGCTTTGTGCTGGCAGCGGCGCTGAATCGAGTACGCCAGCTGGAACTCGTCGCACAAGAAGACGGCAGCCATCTTGGCTACCAGGACGCTATGGCGCCCGACCTGTTGACCTTTTGTCGCATGACCAAATTGCCCGCCGCGCCCAATACGCTTTCGGACGCAGGCTACATGTTTACGCTTTCGGGCGCGGACCTTATCCGCGACATCTACGCATACTGCAGCGAGCTCGCCGAGCGCAGCGTCTTTGGCACGGCTGAAGTCAAACCGGGAAATGTCATCAAGCTGGTTCTTAGGCTATTCTTGATGGACGGGTTCGGGGCCATGCCGGCGTAAGCCGAGTCTTTAGCATCACCGTCGACTGGGCAACAACCGCTTTACCTTAATGGACGCCAATCGAGAGTCGATTATTGGGTCGCCTCGTCCACTAACGCATCTATCCCACGCGCTCCGACAGTCGATACTTGCGGTTGCGGCTCGTCGCCGGCGCCGTGGGCTCAAGCTCGCCTTGAGCAATGAGCGCGTTGACGCGCGACCTAACCTGGGAAATTGTGAGCCCTGTGTGCTCTGCCAGCTCGCGCGTCCCCAGCTCGCCGTAGTGTTTGAGTGCCGTCACAATTAAGCCCCCGCCATGATCGACCGGCTCGATCTTTGAACGGTAAAGTACGACCTTGAACCGATCGAATCCCAGGCAGAACAGGGGCTCGGCCAGACCATGCGCGCGCATGGCATCGATCATCATCGGGATGCCCGAGCCATTGCCCTCAGCCGGCGAACCTGCGCCATCCGGCAGCGGAACAATCGACATGAGCTTCACAAGCGTCGCGTTACGGCATCGGGAGCTGCCGTCAAACAAGTTCTCGCGAGTCTTTCCCCCGTAAAGGCCGCCAGGATTCGTCACCTCGACACGATCGTCAAAGACGTCGACGGCAATCGATTGTCCACAGAACCGATCCCCGTATTCTCGATGGATTACGGCGTTGGCGATTGCCTCGCGCAGAACCTCCTCGGGAATCTCAAGCGAGTCGACACGCGAGACGCCTTGGACGGTCGAGGTTCGCCGCAAATTCTTGGCAACGGCTGCGACGGCATCCGAGATCATCTCGCCCAACGTTCCCTCACAGATTGTGCGGTCCATGAATCTCAGCGACCCCGCCATGCCCTTCTGAGTTCCCGCATGGACAGCCACGTCAATGAAGAGCTTGGGATAGAACTGCTGAGGGTAGGTGCCCACAACTAGGAGTCCAGCCTTGGTGACATTGCCCTGGGAATCAAGGATATTTAGGCGCTCCAGCTTCGTTTGTTTGTCCGGCGCGCCGCGCATTGCCCGGGGCGTCAACGAGAAAGCCCGATCTATCGTACGGTCGACCAGCGTCTCGTCGAGATCGTCCGCGCCCGCACCCGCCACCGCGTCGCGATCGCTCGGAGTCGCTCGACCGTATGACGCCAATGCGAGCACCTCGGTCGATGAAAGCGGCACATCTTTGTCATCGATGCGCTTGTAGCTGCCGCCCTGGGCGCCCCGCTCTATGACATAGCAGGGCTTGCTCGACGGATCGAGCTCCTCAATCGTAATGACGAGAACGATGACGCCCTGAAGCTCCACTCGCTCGATCGTGTATTTGGGCGGATTGGCCAGCTTTCCTCGACCGCCCGCATCACCCATGCCTGACACAAACTGGTTGAGCACTTTCTCGGTCTCGAAGTTCTCAACCGGGACAAAACCTGCGCGCTCACTCACTCCGAGCACGATGATTCCGCCGGCAGTGTTCGCGAATGCGCTCACCGTTTCCCACACGTCGCGGGAAAGCGTCGTGGCGCTCTCCTTGACCTCGACGTTAAGATCGTCCGAGCCCATGCGCCTTAAAGACTCGAGCAGACCGGTCAGTTCGTTTTCGTTCATCTGCACGTCCTTTCGCTTGGTTCTGCGAAGAATGCCGCGAATGGATTTCCCTCGTCTCTTAGTTATCTCTCGTAATTATCTCTCATCTATCTCTCTATCTCTCGGCTTAGAGATAAGAGATAGATAGAGATGGAATGTCTACCATTTGCTTCATTTATACATATTTTTGCTGGTAGAACAATCGGTATTGAGACAATACCATGATTGCTTGTCTCTTTGCTGCTCAGTTATCTCTCATATTTATCTCTCGTCTTTCTGTTATCTCTCGTATTCGTGACGAATGAGAGATGAGAGATGTGCGGGCGGCGGATGAGTGTGGATTTTGGACGGTCGGGAAATGAGGGTGGATATTTGGACGGTATTTGGGCGTTTTGAGGCTGATTCCGTCCGAAAATCCACTCTCATTCGATAGGCGTCCAAGTTTCCACGCTCGCGCGGCGGGCACGCGGGGCCTTTACCCAATCCGCTGGCATCGTCTCCAGTTCGCCGCAGGGTCGCGGCCCCATATGGGTATACTCTCGAGGATTCGATTCGCCCCCGCTGGGGCGTCAAAGGAGACTGCATATGCCCACTACCTCAACCGACCCGCGCGCCGCAGCCGCTGCACTGCTGGTGCCCGGCACTACCTGCCACGGCTTTGCCGTCGAGCGCTGCGAGACCGTGCCCGAGCTCGACTCGGACGCCTACGTGCTGCGCCACACTGCCTCGGGCGCTCGCCTGCTGTACCTGGCGTGCGACGACGAAAACAAGGCCTTTGCCATTGGCTTTAAGACGCCGCCAGCCGATTCCACCGGCGTGTTCCATATTCTTGAGCACTCGGTCCTGTGCGGATCGGCCAAATTTCCCGTCAAGGAGCCGTTCGTGGACCTGATCAAGAGCTCCATGCAGACGTTCCTCAACGCCATGACCTACCCCGACAAGACCATCTACCCCGTTGCCACCACCAACGAGCAGGATCTGTACAACCTGATGGACGTGTACCTGGACGCGGTGTTCAACCCGGCCATCTATACCAAACCCACCATTTTTGAGCAGGAGGGCTGGCACTACGAGCTGGACCTGCCGGAGGGCGCCGAGGGCGAGGGCGACGGCAGCTCCGCCAGCCTGCGCGAGGGCACGCTGCGTTATAACGGCGTGGTGTTCAACGAAATGAAGGGCGCGCTGTCCGACCCCATGAGTGTGCTGGACGACGCCGTCAACGCCGCGCTCTATCCCGACACCGCCTATGCGCACGAGAGCGGTGGCGACCCGCGCGCGATTCCTGCGCTCACCTACGAGCAGTTCCTGGACACGCACGCGCGCCACTACAATCCTTCCAACTCTTATATAACGCTCTACGGCGACCTAGATGTGGACCGCGCACTGGCCTTTTTGGACGAGCGTTATCTGTCGCAGCCGAGTGCCGCGAGCCGCCGCATGGACGCTGCCGTCGCCGCCGGCGAGAACCCGTCCACGCTGGCGCCCAATCCGCTGGGCGTGCAGGCACCCGTGACCTGCGAGTACAAGCGCGTCGAGATGGCTACCACGCCCGAGAACGCCCTGGTGGGCCTGGGCCTTGTGCTGGGCAGCGCGCTCGACCGCAAACGCACGATCGCGGCAGATATCCTGTTTGAGGCACTGCTGGGCTCCAACGAAGCGCCAGTTAAGAAGGCCATTCTGGCCGCCGGCCTGGGCGGCAACGTGGTGAGCTACACCGCGGCTGAGAGCCTGCAGCCCTACGAGCTCATCATGCTGCAAAACGCACAGCCCGGCGTGGCGCGCGAGCTGCGCCGCGTGTTCCAGGACGCCTGCCGCGACCTATGCGAGCATGGCGTTCCGCGCGAGCGCCTGGAAGCCATCATCAGCAGCAACGAATACGACCTGCGTCAGCGCGACTACGGCATCGCCGACGGCGTGGCCATTGCGTGCGACGCGCTGAGCACGTGGCTCTACGATGACGACGCCGCGACGCTGGCGCTCAAGTACGGCCCGGTGTACGAGGAGCTGCGCAGCGAGCTGGACGGCAGCTATTTTGAGGACCTGCTGCGCGAGCTGGTGCTGGAAAACGACCACATGGCACTGGTCGAGCTGGCGCCGGTTGACGCCGCCGAGGGCGCAGAGGGTGCCGAGGCCGCCGAGCTAGCAGCCAAGCGCGACGCCATGACCGATGCCGAGCTGGCCGATGTGGTCGAGCGCACGGCCGCACTTCGTTCCGCACAGGAGGCCGAGGACACGCCCGAGGCCAAGGCCACGCTGCCGCGCCTGCGCGTGTCCGACATTGGCGCGGCGCGCCCCGAGCCGCCGCTCGTTGTGGACACGACCGCGCCCATCCCTTGCCTGCGCCACGACATTCCCACCAACCGCCTGGCCTACGCCATGCAGTACTTCGACCTGAGCTGCGTCGCATTTGAGGACCTGCCCTACGTGACGTTGCTCTGCCGCCTGCTCAAGCAGCTGCCCACGCGCGAGCATTCGGCCGAGGAACTCGACAACCTGCTCGCCGGCAAGCTGGGCTTTTTGAGCTTTACGACCGAGGTCATGACGCAGCCCGACGTGGACGGCGTGCGCCCCTACCTGCTGGTGAGCGCCGGCGCCCTGTCCGAAAAGATCGACGCGCTGGCGAGCCTGCCGCGCGAGGTGTGGTCGAGCACGCTGTTGCTCGATGCTGACGCCGACCGCGTTCGCGACGTGCTCACGCAGATTCGCATTGGGCTTGAGCAGGGTTTTATCAACAACGGACACTCGGCGGCGCTGGGTCGCGCGATGAGCTACAGCTCGCCTTCGGCCGTGGTGCGTGAGCAGCTTTCGGGCGTGGACTTCTACCTGTTCCTGCGCGATCTGCTCGAGCACTTTGATGAGCGACTGGACGGCCTGCGCGCCAAGCTTACCGAGCTGGCAGACCGCATCTTTGTGGCCGATGGCTGCATGGCGAGCTTTACCGGCAGCGACGAGGACTTTGACGCGTACTGGAATGCTGCGGGCGACCTGGGGCTGGGCGCTGTCGACGGCGCCGATGCCGGCCGCAACGCGCTCGCGGTGCCGACGCCGTGCGACCGCCGCGAGGCCTTTGTCATCCCCAGCGACATCTGCTTTGCGGCAAGCGCGTGCGACCCGCGTCGCCTGGGCATCGACGTGACAGGCGCTTGGGCCGTGGCTGCCAACGCGCTCTCCTACGATTACCTGTGGAACGAGATTCGCGTGAAGGGCGGTGCGTACGGCTGCGGATTCCGCGCAGCCGGCGAGCGCCAGACGGCGTTCTACACCTACCGCGACCCGGCAATCGACCCCTCGATTGAGCGCGTGGCGCGCGCAGGCGAATGGCTCGGCAGCTTTGAGCCCGACGAGGCCGCCTTTGAGGGCTTTATCGTGAGCTGCGTGAGCGGCATGGACGCGCCGGTGAAGCCGTACGCGCTCACCAAGCGCCGCAACACGACCTACCTGGCCGGGCTCGATCCGCACGCACGCGAGGAGCGCCGCGCCCAGATGCTCGCCGCCACGCCCGGTGAGCTTCGCTCGCTCGGCGCCGACGTGACGCGCATCGCAGCCGAGTCGCCCACCTGCGTCTTTGGCGGACGCGACGTCATCGCCAAGAGCAACGCCGGCTTCAACGTAGTCGACCTGCTGGGCTAAGGCACCAAGGTAGATTTTTGAGACATGCCCGAGAATCTACCTTTTCTTTTGCCGCTGCTTGGGCGGGGCAGCTCAGCCCGTCCCACCAGTTTGTCTAAATCTGTAACATCTAGGCGGCAATATTAGCTCCAGATGTTACAAATCGAGACGTTTTCGGATGACGCCGGCCCTTTGTCTCAATCTGTAACATCTAGGTCCGATTTTGCCGAGCTACTGTTACAGATCGAGACAAACCGCCGCAAACATCCGCTCTTCGTCAAAACCCACGAAGGTGTCCATGAGCTGTCCCCTTTGCGATGATTTGTGTGGTGGTTTGAGTGTTTGCCCAGATAAAACCTGCCAAAATAAACCTGTCCCTTTTTGGCAGGTTTGCTAGAGGAGGTTGGGATGGACAAGGCTAAATTGCGGCGAGCGGTGATTGCCCGGCGCGATGCGATTGATTTGGATGTGCGGGCGGCGAAGTCTGCCGTTATCTGTGCGCGGCTTGTTGAGCGACTGGGTCGCTCGGATCCCGCGGCACCGCACACCGTTGCCGTCTATGCCGCGATGGGTTCCGAAGTCAATCCCGCCGCGTTTGCCGCGGCGGCCGCCAAACGCGACTGGCGCGTGGCCTATCCGTGCATGCTCTCGGCAGCCGAAGCCACAGCTTGTGGCCAGCGCATGTGCATGCGGGCAGTTGCTGTCGACGATGCGTCCGCGGCTCCGTTTATCGCCCACCCCACGCGGGCCTTCACAGCCATGGACATCGACAGCGACCGCTTCCCTATCGTGCCTGCCGATGTTCTCGATATGATTATCGTGCCGCTCGTGGCTTTCGACCGCACCGGCGCGCGTCTGGGCTACGGCGGAGGCTGCTACGACCGCTACCTGCCCATGCTCTCGCCCGCATGCCTAATCGTCGGCATCGCCTTTGACGAACAGCGCGTCGACCACGTTCCCACCGACGCCCACGACCTGCCGCTGCCCAACATCGTCAGCGCCTAAATGCCAGCGTACCTCCCGACAGCCTAGTGCTCCTCGCCGGCGCGGGCCAGGTCGTAGGGCGTGGTCTGGTAGACGTAGTAGTTGAGCCAGTTGGTGTAGAGCAACTGAGCCTGGCTGCGCCAGACGTTCCGCGGCTCGGCGGTGGGGTCGTCACCTGGGAAGTAATGCGCCGGCACCTGGGGGTTAAGTCCGCGCTTCACGTCGCGCTCGTACTCCAGGCGCAACGTGTCGGTATCGTACTCGGGATGGCCAAAGACAAAGAAGCGGCGGCTGTCGGTCGACTTGACGATATACAGGCCCACCTCGTCGGACACGGCCACGACCTCAAGCTGCGGCTCGGCCTCCACGTCCTCGCGGCGCACCTCGGTGTTGCGCGAATGCACGGCATAGAAACGGTCGTCAAAGCCGCGGACCAGCGGACTTTGCGGCTTCACCAGATAATGCTCAAACACGCCGCTCGCCTTTGCCGGCAGGTCGTACTTCTGGATACCGTAATGATGGTACAGACCGGCCTGCGCGCCCCAACAAATGTGCAGCGTAGAGTGCACGTGCGTGGTGGACCAATCCATGATCTGGCAGAGCTCGGGCCAGTAGTCGACCTCCTCGAACGGCATCTGCTCCACCGGCGCGCCCGTGATGATCAGGCCGTCGTAGTGGATGTCGCGGATGTCGTCGAACGTGCGGTAGAACGTCTCCAGGTGGCCGGCACTCACATGCGTGGCCTCGTGCGTTTTGGTGTGCAGCAGATCCACCTCAACCTGCAGCGGCGTATTGGAGAGTTTGCGCATGATCTGCGTCTCGGTGGCGATCTTGGTGGGCATGAGGTTGAGGATGAGCACGCGCAGCGGACGGATGTCCTGGTGCAGCGCGCGGTACTCGGTCATGACAAAGATGTTCTCGCTCTCGAGCTGCGCGGCGGCAGGGAGGGCGTCGGGGATGCGAATGGGCATGGATGCTCCTTACGAGTCAGTTGCAGCTATGGTACAACGAGCGGCCCCATCCGCGCGAGCACATCACCCAGCGATGCCGTCAGCGACCCAAATCACTCCAAAAGTAGAGATTAAGGCATGTCCCAAAAATCTACGGCGCTTTAGCCTAGCAAAGTGGCGGCAGGACGCTACAATGGTTCGACGCGAAAAACTCGGCCGAAGGGATACATATATGTACCAGACGCGTAAGATCGGTGTGGTCGGCCAGGGCCACGTAGGAGCACATGTCGCCAACAGCCTGCTCATGCAGGGCATCGCCGACGAGCTGTACCTGTGCGATATCAACGAGGCCAAGGTGACGTCCGAGGTCCAGGACCTGCGCGACTCCCTTTCGTTTGTCCCGTACAACACCAAGATCGTCAACTGCTACGACCACTACGAGGAGCTGGCCTGCTGCGACGTCATCGTCAACGCCGCCGGCAAGGTCGCGCTGGCCGCCGGCAACCGCGACGGCGAGCTGTTCTTTACCACCGACGCCGCCCGCACCTTTGCCAAGCGCATCGTCGACGCCGGCTTTGACGGCATCTTTGTGAGCATCTCCAACCCCTGCGACGTCGTGTGCACCGAGCTGTGGCATCTGACCGGCTACGATCCCAAGAAGATCATCGGCTCGGGCTGCGGCCTGGATTCCGCCCGCCTGCGCACCGAGATCTCCAAGAAGGTCGGTGTGAGCCCCAAGTCCATTGACGCCTACATGATCGGCGAGCACGGCTTTAGCCAGCTGGCCGCCTTTAAGGCCGCGACCATCGCCGGCAAGAGCCTCAACGAGCTTCAGGCCGAGAACCCCGACAAGTACGCCTTTGACCACATGGAGGTCGAGGAGCTCGCGCGCAAGGGCGGCTATGTGACCTACCAGGGCAAGCAGTGCACCGAGTACGCCGTCGCCAACTCCGCCGCGCGCGTCTGCGCCGCCGTGCTGCACAACGAGCACGCCGTGCTTTCCGCCTCCACGCTCATGACCGGCCAGTATGGCGAGGAGGGCATCTTTACCTCCCTGCCGTGCGTGATCGGTGCCGAGGGCGTCGAGGAGGTCTACACGCTCGACCTGTCCGAGTACGAGCTCGAGGGCTTCCACAAGAGCTGCCAGCACATCCGCGACAACATCGCCCAGCTCGACTGGTGGGACGCTGAGGCCTACGACGCAAAGTAGGCCGCTGGCTGCCGCAACCTTGCGAATCGAAGCACGATACCAAGCGGGCCGCGCCGGAAATCCCCGGCGCGGCCCGCTTTTTTGACTCACGCAGTGCCCTTGCGAATCGAAGGTGAATACTTTTCCGCGAAGTGAACGAGCAAAATTGGACCCCGAAACATCGACATTTTTCAGGCACTGTTTCCTGCGGTTTCGTCGAGTTTTTCCTGCGGTTTTGCCGCAAAAAAGTGCGGATGCTTCGGGGGTCCAAAACAGGTCGTTCACTTCGCGGAAAAACATTCAACTTCGTTTTTCGACAGGGTAGCGCGCAGAGATGTGGTGTAAGAGGCGGGGCATGACCCGCCTCTTCCCTTTCTTGAAAGGGAGGGGACACCGCCTAGAATTCGTCGTTGGAGTAATGAAGGTGACGAATGGAAGGAAAGGCGATGCCCCAAGAAGAGAGTGTACTGCGCCTCAGCCGCGACGAGGCCCTCGAGGCGGCGAGGCTTTGGCAGGAGTGCGGCGACGCGCGCGAGTTCGCGTGCAGGGTGCTGGGCGGCGTGATGAACGCGCTGATGGACTCCGAGGCCCAGCAGATGTGCGGCGCGGGCCGCAACGAGCGCAGCGACGGCAGGGAGAACAGCCGCAACGGCTACCGCCCCAGGTCGCTCAAGACCGCCGTGGGCGACGTGGAGCTCGAGATACCCAAGCTCAGGCACGGCACCTACTACCCCGAGGGCATGCTCGCGCGATGGTCGCGCGTCGACACCTCGGTGGCCGCCATCGTGCAGGAGATGTACGTGTGCGGCGTGTCCACCCGCAAGGTCGAGCGCGTGGCGTCCAGGCTGGGCATATCCTCGCTGTCGAGCTCGGAGGTCTCGAGCCTCTGCTCCGACCTCGACGCCGAGGTGGCGGAGTTCCGCCGCCGCGACCTCTCGGGCACGCCGTGCTGCTACCTGTGGCTCGACGCCACCTACATGAGCTGCAGGGTCGGCTCGTCGGTCGTCTCGCAGGGCGTCGTGACCGCGATCGGGCTGGGCGCCGACGGGCGCAAGCACTTCCTGGGCTGCGACGTGGTAGACACCGAGAGCGAGGACTCCTGGGCGGCGTTCCTCGGCGGGCTGCGCGAGCGCGGGCTGGCCGGCGTTCGCCTCGTGGTCTCCGACAGCCACGCCGGGCTCGTGGCCGCCGTCTCGCGCCTGTTCCAGGGCTGCGCCTGGCAGCGCTGCGTGACGCACCTGCAGCGCAACCTCCAGAGCGCCTGCTCGGGCAGGCCCGAGGACTCCAAGGCGGCCGTCAGGGACCTCGTGCACGCCGCGGTCTACCAGGACGACCCCGACCTCGCGCACTGCGTGTTGTTAGCGTCAATATTATTTTCACCATTTCCACCAACGCATTTTCGCCAATCGCGCCAACGCGGATACGCCG
>URNI01000041.1 GCA_900549135.1 uncultured Collinsella sp. | reverse complement strand
TCGGACCACCGTGACCTCAGTTGGGATGGGCCCAGCACTGCCGCGTACTCGGTGAGCTAGAGCCAACTGTTCGTCTTCACGTCGCGTATGGCGATATTTCGGTCGTCCGGCTCGGTGATGCCGTAGCCGAACGCCTGGAGCGTCTCGATGGACTCCTGGATCCTCTGTTGGAACATGGGACCCGGATCGACCCTCGGCCCGAGGTGCCCGCGCCAAAGGCACGGCGTGGCGCGCAGCATGTTATGGATTTTGGAGATGGGCTCGATGTCGGCGTAGACGTTGAGCGTCGCCATGGCGTCCTTGTGGCCGAGGATCGATTGGAGCGCCTTGATATCGCCGCCTTGGCGGATCCACTGCGTTGCGAACGTGTGGCGAAGGCCGTGGAACGTGATCAGCTCGTCGTTGGTGCCCATGAGGCCGTTGGTCTCCGAGAACGTCTTGAACGCCCTGCGGATATAGCTTGTCGTCGCGAAGGTCGCGCCCGGCTCCGACAGGATGTAGCAGTCCCCGATCTCGACCGCCCCGGTAAGGCCGCGCAAGCGCAGCTTTCCGCAGTCGATCTCGTGGGTCTCCTTCAGGAAGGGGAGTAGGCCGACCGGGTCGATGGGGATACCCCTGGCGTCATGGGTCTTGGTGTCCTTGATGAACGAACCCATTCCCTTCGCGTACGCCACCGAGTGTCTGATCGAGATCAGGCCCGTCTCGAAATCCACATCGCACCACCGAAGGCCGCAGACCTCGCCGATTCGCATCCCCGTGTGCAGGGCGAGTACGACCGCCCTCTAATCCTCGGCGGACCAATCGAGTCCGAACTCCTTTCGGGCATCCTCTTCGCTCATGACTTCGAGAAGGTCTCCGGGTTGGCAACGAAGGGCGAGGCATAGCTGCTCGAGTGTGTTGAAGCGAATGCCGCGAATATGCCCTTTTTTAATACGGGACAGGTTCACGGGCGTGGTTCCAATCCTTTCGGCAAGTTCGTTCGAGGAAATCTTTCGCTCGGCCATGATCTTGTCGAGGCGAACAATTACGGGCATGGCGTTTCCTTACGCAATCTCGTCGGAGTCGAGGTACAGCTCTCGGGCGTACAAGAAGAGCTGGGAAAGCATGAACAGGACGATGCCGAGAACCAGAGAGGTCCAATCGAATGATGAAGCGATCTCTTGGGCGCCGACGGCCCCCTCGCCGCCAAACATCGAAACGGAGGTTTTGAGTGAGCCGGCGTAGAGGCTGGTGGCAGCTTGAACAACGAAGAGAATGCCGAGCACCTTCAAGCATGTCGCAGACCCTTTCTTGAAGGGGTCTCCGCTCTTGATCGTCCACGCGAGAACGGCGCTGAGGATGGTCGTAGCGATACCGATGACGGCAGGGACCAATGTCGAGATCGCAAGGGCTGGATACGCGGGGGAGTCTGCAATTACAGGGTTGTCGAGCACTTCGATTGCTGGCTTTAAGGAGAACGCCACTTGTGCGATGGCGGTGGCGCAAAGGGTCGCAGAGGCTATCGCACATGCGATGCGGAAGGAATGAAGCCGGGGAGTGCGATTGTCGGAACTCATAATAACCTCCGAAGAATTTAAAAAACTCAGGTTACTCTTTAACAGTTTATGTTAAATTGACTTTGCCGGCAAGTAATAAGGGCCGAGCATTTTGTTCGGCCCCTCTGTTCCGACTGGATGAGGTTAAGGTTGGCGATGAATATGCTCAAAATCTCGAAGGCGATCTTTAGGTCGCTTCTCTCCTCCAGGTCGCTCTGTGTTGTCGTTGTTGCGTTGATGGTTCTTTGTGCTCTGCCCGTCTTCAGGAGCGCGGCTGGCATCGACGGACGGGTCGAATACCTCGAGTCGGGAATAACCCGTGTTGAGCAGGAATTGTCAGCATCCTATGCGGATGCGCTTGTGAATGCGGGGGAGGACGGTGTCTATACCTCTTCATCAAGCATGCCCGCGCTTCTGTACCCTCTTGCCGCGGGACGTCTTATCTTGGCACCGCTCTCTCCCCTACTTCCGTTTCTGCAGATATCGGATGGAGAGTACACCTATTATGACGGATCGAAGGAGTACTTGCTATGGGTCGCAACGGCCGTTGCCGTCTCGTTCCTTGCCGCGCGTCTTAACAAACGTGAAAAGCTCATCATCCAGGCACCGATGGGCGAGCTGGGTAGACTTGTTGCATCGAGCGTATGGGCGAGTGTTTTTGCAATGCTTGCCGTCCTCGCCATCAATCTTCCAGGGATAATCGCCGCGCTTGTGAAGAATGGCCCGGGCTCGCCGTTCTATCCGATAGGCTACATTCAATATGCGACTCCGGTTATCAAACCGGCTTGGCTGGTGTTCGCGCAGACGGCCATCTTGCAATTCTTGGTGGCAGCGTTCATCTCGCTTGTCGTTCACCTTGCCGTGAAGATTGCCAATAACCCTACGCTTGGAATCGTGTTCGTATGTGCCCTGATGGGGGTGACGATGGTTCCCGGGTATTACGGAAGATCCATCGCTTTACGTGAGTTCGCCCTGTTGAATCCCCTTACGTATGCGAACACTGAGTTGACCGTCGGCGCCTATAGCCCGTACCCGACAACGCAGATAGTGAATCTGCCTGGACTTTGCTTCGAGCGTGGCGCGATTGCCCTCGTATGCGCAATCGGGATCGAGGTGCTGGCAATTAGCCTGCTTTGCGTTGCTGGAAAGAGCGGCTGCGCGTGCCCGATATCCCCGATTTGTCTTGAGAGAGGTTCCTTCACTGCATCGAGAACGGCAACTCGTTCGAGCGCTTGTGCCTCCGCCGTTGCATACGTAAGAACGATGGGGAAACTGCTCCTGCGTTCTCCTACCCTCGCCGTATGCGCGATTGCAATGTCGACGACGATGCTGGCCCCGGCTCTGGTCGAGATGTTTCCTGACGCTGATACCGTTTCCGCTGTTCGGTATAGGGATGGGGAGCTCCGTTCAATAGATCGGTATCTAGAGCAGAACGCTGCGAATATGGACGTCGAGGGCAAAGCGGCCCTGGAAGACATGCGGGATGCTCTTTCGGGTTTCGTGTACGCGCCTATGCCTGCGGAGGGGTTTCGAAGCCTTGCGACGTACGAGCGCGCTCGAGGTGAGCTGGGCGCGGCAGATGCGACTCTCCTGCAATCGATCGGAATCGAGCCGGAGACTCCTTCTCGTGCGGAGGCGCGCGCCCTTCTGCTTGAGTCGATCGCGAACTTGCCGGACCCCAAGGTTTACGAGTTAAGTACGAAGATGCCCCCATTAATCCTCCTTTCGTATCTCCAGGCAGCGCTTCCCTCCTTATTTTTGCTGTTGCCCGTGGTTGTCACATCGCTCGCGTGCACCCACCTGCAGTGTCGTTCCCTTCTGGTTCTCCAGATCCCCGCAACAGCGCATGTGCGTTTTCTGACGGCTGTTGCGCTGGCTCTCCTGCTTGGCTTGGTGCTGCTTTTGGTGTCGATGGTTCTCGCTGTCGTTGTGTCCGTGATTAAGAACGGTGCGGGTGGATCGGAGTATCCCGTCGCTCTCATTCGGGCGGGAGCTTCGACAACGTCCATGGTGGGGGAGGCGGTGTTGTGCAGTATTCCGTTGCTGGTCATGGCATACGGCGTGATTTCCGTCGTCGCTGCGTTGACAGCAGCGATTAGCCGCAACCCCGTTGTCACCGGAATGGTTTGCGCGGTTCTCTTGGTGTTGGGTTCGTTGAGCGCTCATGTTGAAAGCGTGGGCATGGGCGTCGCGCTGCTGGCTCCATTCGCCTCGTTTGATCCCGCTTCCCAGGTGGGGACGATTGGGTTCCTTGGGCGAGGGACGAACGCGATGCCTTTTGGAGAGGTCGTCGGCGCATCGGGCGCTCTGCTGGTGGTCTTGGGCGCCGTATCTCCGTTGATGGTGCGCCTGAGTGTTCCAAAGATCGAAAGGGGATGATCTCGATGATTGACCTTCAAACGCTGACGATCTCTTATGGAAAGAAGGTGCTCGTAGATTCGGTGAACGCTGAGTTTGCCCCGGGTACGGTCTACGGTCTCGTCGCTCCGAACGGGCATGGAAAGACGACGTTGCTGCGTGCGATGGCAGGTTTGCCGGGTCCTCGCGTGGACGGGAACATCGTTCTGGATGAGGTGCAGGGTACGGGTGCGAGAGAGGTCCGTTCTATGATCTTCTATGCACCTGGTGAGGGGACGCTGCTGTATCCCGGATTGCGTGCGGAAGATCACCTCAAGATGGTTTGCGATATGTGGCCGCATGCTCGCGATATCGAAGAGATAGTGGAACAAACGCAGATAGGCGAGTTCGCGAAGATGAGGATCCGCACTCTGAGCCAGGGCATGAAGCAGCAGCTTACCCTGGCGATTGCGTATGCGACGGGCGCGCGGTACCTTCTATTAGATGAGCCCATGAACGCGCTCGACCCCAGCAGGGTGGACTTGCATTCCGAGATTCTCAGGAAGCTGGCCGATTCTGGTACGTGCATCATCATGTCATCCCACATCTTGGATTCGGTCGATAGGCTGTGCGATGAGATTCTGTTTTTGAAGGATGGGAGGCTCATTAGAAGCATTCCGCAAGATGATGCTGCGCCGAAGTCTCCTGGATCCCATTTCGCAAAGCCTGCCGGACGCGCCGAGGGTGCGCTAAGCACGTATCGGCGACTCTACGAAAAGGGCGGGTAGAAATGCAAGTTAAAAATCTATGTGGCCAATGTGATACCGTTGAACCCGCATATCGATACCGCTCAGCCATTCGCCTCGCCCCCGTCGCACGTATCTTCATCCGGTCTGTTACTTTTAATCTAACAATTCTTTGAGGAACGTAGGTGCTTCTAAATGTACTGTCGACTTCTTCTCAAACTAATCCTAAGAGACAAGGCCGTATGGATCTCTACGCTCGTTCTCGCTGCAGCCTTCTCCGTCCCCATTGCGTTCAATTCACCCATCTACGGGCCCTTCTTTATGAAACAGGGCATGCAGAGCTTTGTCGACGCATTCAATACGCGCGCGCCCCAGGCCAGCGGCACAGACCTATCTCCAGAGCAGCAAAATGACGCGGAGCTTGCAAGATACGCGAACGCCGCCCTCGCCGCCCAAACCGACGCCGCCTTTCTCGATTCTGCCGAGAGCTACTACGCGCTCATGGGCGAAGGCTTCCAATCCGGGTCCATCGTGGGAGACCAAGAGACCAATGACGCAGACCTCGCGTATTGCCGTGCCCTGAGCAGCTCCGGCATCACGGATATCCCGGCCTCCGCAAACGACCTGCCATTCCTTTCCTTCCTGCCTTACGCCATTGCCACGGCGCCGTCTTTCCTTCCCTTCATCCCCTTCCTTCTCTCGTCGATACTCGTGCTCGGCGCCACAAGGCCCGGGGCCCTGGCGGCAAAGGCGCCCGCGCCCAAATTCCGGCGCCTTATCCAGATCGTGTTTTCGATAATCGGCGCGGGGACCGCGATGCTCCTCGCCGGCCTCGCACCCGGGGGCATTTGCGCCTTGGCCCTAAACGGATTCGGGCAAATTGGGTACCCGATCGCCTTCTTCCATGACGGCGCGCTTGCCACCACGACCGCGGGAGACGTCTTCACGACCCTGCTTCTCGCGCTGCTTGCGGGCGGAACCTTGATATCCGTTTGCTCCGCCGTCCTATCGACCGCAACGAGGCGCGTCCTCGCGGGCCCCCTTGCCTCCGCGCTGCTTGTCGCGGCCCCGGCATTCCCGTTACTGTCCGATTCGGCACTGGGGCATAATGCCGCGCTCAATCTCCTGCCGCTGGCCATATTCTCGCCTATCGAGGCAACGGGTTACGTGGGATGCTTCCCGACGGAATTCATTGGCTCCGGTTCAGGCAGAGCATCGATGCTTGCCGTGGCCCTGGCATACGTCGCGGTCCTTTTTACGGTCGGCGCCGTTGCGACACGTTCCCCCAAACAGCCTGGACCCGCTAAAAAGCACCATGGGCTCGAGCTTCTGGACGCGAGCGTGGGATACGGGAGTACGACGATACTTTCAATCGGGTCGCTTTTCCTGAGCCCGGGAACGGCGGCGGGCCTCGTTGCTCCCAACGGCTCGGGGAAAACCACCTTTCTTGAAGCGCTGTCGGGCCAATTTCCCACCCGCATCCGCTCGGGAAGCCTGGCGGCAGACGGAATCTGCCAACGTCGATCAGCCGAATTTGCAGAACTCGTCTACCTGAGCTCTTCGGGCAGCGCGGATCTCTATCCCACGCTATCGGCCATCGAGCACCTTGCTTTCGTTAGGGAGGCGTGGAAATCGGCCACCGACATCGACTCGCTCTGCAGCTCCCTCGGAATCTCCCCATATCTCGACAAGCCGACCCGTAAACTCTCGACAGGAATGAAGCAGCAGGTAAAGCTTGCCATGGCGATAGCGACCGGTTGCCCGTACCTCATCCTCGATGAACCGCTGAACGGCCTCGATCCGGGAAAGCGGAAAACCTCCTGCGACGCGATGCGCAGCGAGGTGGCGCGGGGACGCAGCGTGCTCATCTCAAGCCACCTGCTCGACGACCTGGCAGACCTCACCAACTCGTTCTACTTCATCGAGGCCGGCACGCTCGTGGAAAAGATCAAGTCGTCCTCGCAGACGCTCAAGCAGGAATACCTCGATACATACGAGGGAGGTGAATGACATGAAACTATTTGAACAGCTGAAGTCCAATGCGTCGCGCATGGCTGTCTACGCCATCCTCGTGGCAACGGCTTTATGCGGAATCGCGGCACCCGTCTATGCGCTCAACGGGGAGAAAGGCGATGTCGAACCCGCGTACATGGCTTCGACGGTTAAGGACCGGTACAAAGCCTTCTCTGGAGACGCGTTTTACGTAGCAGAGTACGACACGACCTACCGTGAGCTTCGCTACAACAAGAGATACGAATATCTAGGCGCAGAGGCAATCAGCTATACGTCGGGTTGGTACCGCTCCAACTATGGACACATAACCCAGTTCAAGTGTAACTACCGTGTGTACAACTAAAGCAACCGGCCGGGACGAGGGGTGACGCAAAAGCGTCGCCCCTCGTTTTTAACCATGTCAACTGAACCTAGTTCAGTTTGGTTGATTTCCGATCTCAGCCGAACACATTGAGCGGAAAGGCCGTTCCCGCAGTCAGTCGAACGTCCCCGGGGCCCTTCTCAGGCCCCGGGGACGGCATTTTCCCAGTTGAAGGAACGGTGGAGATGTGTTTCGATGGGTCAGATTCGTGTCGTTCCGAAAAGACCGTGAACCTTTTGTGGGACACGCGGCGCCGTGGTACCATAGCCGAGTTTGTTGTCTTGGTCGGAAACCAAGACGCCTTATGCGCTGATCGGTAACCAGCGCCTGACCAATAAGGAGTCCTACCATGAAGCAGGGTATCCATCCCCAGTATGTCGAGTGCACGGTGACGTGCTCCTGCGGCAACACCTTCAAGACGCACGCTACCGTGTCCGAGATGAAGGTTGAGCTTTGCAACGAGTGCCACCCGTTCTACACCGGCCAGCAGAAGTTCGTCGACACCGGTGGACGCGTCCAGCGCTTCGCCGACAAGTTCGGTGGCGCCGCTGCCGCCCAGCTCAAGAAGGCCGAGGAGGCCAAGGCTGCCAAGGCTGCCAAGGCTGCTGAGGCCGAGGCCGCTCGCAAGGCCGCCGCTGAGGCTAAGGCTGCCGAGAAGGCCAAGCGTGCTGCTAAGTTTGCCGAGGAGGCTGCCAAGCAGGCCGCCGAGGCTCCCGCAGAGGCTCCCGTCGAGGAGGCCGCTGCCGAGGCCGAGACCACCGAGGCTGCTGAGTAAATAGCTCGCCGCGGAAACACTCGCATTCATGGCATAAGGGCCGCGCATCCATTTGGGTGCGCGGCCCTTTTCTTTTTATTGGTGCAAGCTAACCCGTCCCCATTGCACCAGGTTGGTGCGTAAGGGACGGGTCAGCTTGCACCAAATGGCAGAGAGACAGCGTTTTCCCAGATAAAAGCTGCCAAAATAAACCAGTCCCATTTTGGTGGGGTGGTCATAGTTATTACGTGGCGGTTGAGGTCGACCGCATAGGCGGCGCCTTGTTTGGCTAAAGTACAAATATCTGTGTTTAACTTGTCCAAGGTTTCATGCCACGGGCGATGGCCAAAAAGGAAAACCACATGGGATTCATGTCAAAGCTGCTGTCCTTCGGATCCGATAAGGACCTCAAGCGCTACTACAAGATCGTCGACAAGATCAACGGTCTTGAGCCCCAGTTTGAGAAGATGACCGAGGAGGAGCTCCGCGCCCAGACCGATAAGTTCCGCGAGCGTTACGCCAACGGCGAGTCGCTCGACGACATGCTTCCCGAGGCCTTTGCCACCGTGCGCGAGGCTTCCAAGCGCATCACGGGCATGCGCCACTTTGACGTACAGCTCATCGGCGCCATGGCGCTTCATGAGGGTCATATTGCCGAGATGAAGACCGGCGAGGGCAAGACGCTCGTCTCCACCTTGGCCGGCTACCTCAACGCTATCGCCGGCAAGGGCGTGCATGTCGTTACCGTCAACGATTACCTGGCAAAGCGCGACTCCGAGTGGATGGGCCGCATCTACAAGTACCTGGGCATGACCGTCGGTCTGCTCCAGAACAACATGCCGCTCGAGCTCAAGCGCCCGGCCTACCAGGCAGACGTCACTTACGGCACCAACTCCGAGTTCGGTTTCGACTACCTGCGCGACAACATGGTCACCCGCCCCGAGCAGCGCGTGCAGCGCGGCCACCATTACGCCATCGTCGACGAGGTCGACTCCATCCTGATCGACGAGGCCAGAACGCCGCTCATCATCTCGGGTGCCGGCACCAAGTCCGCCAGCACCTACAAGGACTTCGCGCGTGCCGTGCGCGGCCTTGAGCGCGGCGAGGACGTGTCGCACGACATGCTCACCGCCACCGAGGACGTGGAGCCCACGGGCGACTATGTCATGGACGAGGCCAAGCACACCATTGCCGCCACCGAGCGCGGCCTTAAGAAGATCGAGCGCCGCTTGGGTATCGATGACATCTATGCCGATCTCTCCGGCCAGCTGGTCAACCACCTGCAGCAGGCGCTGAAGGCCCAGTACATGTTCCACCGCGACAAGCAGTACGTGGTCACCAACGGCGAGGTCAAGATTGTCGATGAGTTCACCGGCCGCATTATGGAAGGCCGCCGCTACTCCGAGGGCCTGCATCAGGCCATCGAGGCCAAAGAGGGCGTGCTCGTGCGCGAGGAGAACCAGACGCTGGCAACCATCACCCTGCAGAACTACTTCCGCCTGTATGACAAGCTCTCTGGCATGACCGGTACGGCTCTCACCGAGGATGCCGAGTTCCGCGAGATCTACAAGCTGCCCGTCGAGGTCATCCCCTCCAACAAGCCCGTGCAGCGCGTGGATCACGAGGACCTGGTGTACCGCACCATTCAGGCCAAGTACAACGCCGTCGCCGACGATGTCGAGCGACGTCACGCCAAGGGCCAGCCGGTCCTGGTGGGCACCGTCTCCATCGAGAGCTCCGAGAAGCTGTCCGCCGCCCTTACCAAGCGCGGCATCGCACACGAGGTTCTTAACGCCAAGCACCACGAGCGCGAGGCCCATATCGTGGCCCAGGCTGGTCGCTATGGCGCCGTGACCATCGCTACCAACATGGCCGGCCGTGGTACCGACATCCTGCTGGGCGGCAACCCCGACGAGCTGGTGCGCGAGCGCCTGGAGTACGAGGGCCTGACCATGGAGGACGTGACGCCCGAGCAGCTCGAGCAGTTTAACGCCGAGGCCAAGGAGACCTGCAAGGCCGAGCGCGAGCGCGTGCTTGCCGCCGGCGGCCTGACCGTTATCGGCACCGAGCGCCACGAGTCCCGTCGTATCGACAACCAGCTGCGCGGCCGTTCCGGCCGTCAGGGCGATCCGGGCGAGACCCAGTTCTACCTGTCGCTCGAGGACGACCTCATGCGCCTGTTCGGCGGCGACAAGATGGACCGCGTCTCCAAGATGATGGTCACGGCCGACATGGGCGACGACATGCCCATTCAGCACAAGATCATCTCCAAGGCCGTCGAGAGCGCCCAGCACAAGGTCGAGAGCATCAACTTCTCCATGCGTAAGAGCGTCCTTGAGTACGACGACGTCATGAACAAGCAGCGCCAGGTCATCTACGCCGAGCGCAACAAGATTCTGGACGGCAAGGACCTGACCGACCACATCACCGAGGTCATGCACGATACCGTGTACCGCTGCGTGCAGGAGTTCTGCACCAAGGACAGCCACGAGGGCGAGCGCGACCTGGAGGGCCTGCGCAAGTGGGTTGTGGAGCTCACCGGCCACATCGATACGCCGAAGTTCCCCGACGAGGATTATGAGGCCCTGGCTGCCGATGTCCTGGCTTACGTAGAGAAGTGCTACAACATGAAGGCCGAGCGCTTGGGCGAGGACCTGATGCGCGAGCTCAACACCCAGGTCATGCTGCGCGTCATCGATACCCGCTGGATGAACTACCTGCAGGAGATGGACTACCTCAAGACCGGCATCGGCCTGCGCGGCTTTGGCCAGCGCGACCCGCTGGTTGAGTACAAGACCGAGGCCTACGGCGCGTTCCAGATACTCGTCGATACCATGTACGAGGATTACCTGCGCACGGTTCTGCGCATCGAGATCAAGGCTGCCCCGCGTGCCGTGGAGCACAAGGAGGAGCCCTCGCTCGAGGGTGCGCGCTTCTCCGGTCCTGCCGAGGTCGATGGTGACAACGGCGACTCGGTGCTGCGCAAGCAGGCGCAGGTGCAGGCCCGCACAGCTGTCCAGGGTGGTCCGGCTGCCGTCAACAACGGTGGCAAGGTGACCACCTATCGCAAGTCCGAGAGCGACGATCCGTACGTCAACGTGGGCCGCAACGACCCGTGCCCCTGCGGTAGCGGCAAGAAGTTTAAGTACTGCCACGGCAGGAATCGTTAATGGCTGAGGCTTTAGAGGTAACGCCCGCCGAGCTGGACGCGTTCGCGGACCGGCTCGGCGAGGTCGAGTCGTATCTCCATTTGGACGAAAAGCGCACGCGCGTGACCGAGCTCGAGGCTAAAAGCGTGGCCCCCGGCTTTTGGGATGACGCCGACGCCGCCCGTGCTACCATGGAGGAGATCTCTCGCACCAAGGAAGATATCGCTGCCGTGGACACCGCGCGCGGCGAGCTTTCCGATGCCCGCGCCGCGCTGGAGCTTGCCGAGGAGATGGGGGATGACCCCGACGCCGCCGCCCTTCGCGAGGAGGCTACAGCCACGGCTGAGCGCCTGGCCCGTGTCATCGATGAGCTTGAGCTTTCGAGCTGGTTTACCGGTGAGTTCGATCACGGCGATGCCATTGTGACCATCAAGCCCGGACAGGGTGGTCTGGAGGCCCAGGACTGGACCTTCATGCTCTTTAAGATGTACATGAAGTACTGCCAGCGTCGCGGCTGGAAGGTCACCATCAACGACTGTCCCGCGGCCGAGGTCATCGGCATCGACCGCGCGACCTTTACCGTCGAGGGCAAGGACGCATTTGGCATGCTGCGCGCCGAGGCCGGCGTCCACCGCTTGGTTCGCATTAGCCCCACCGACGACAAGAAGCGCCGCCAGACCACGTTTGCCGGCGTCGAGGTCATCCCCGTGCTACCCGATGATATCGACATCGAAATCAGTCCCGATGACATCCGCGTGGACGTGTATCACGCGAGCGGCCCGGGCGGTCAGGGCGTCAACACCACCGACTCCGCCGTGCGCGTGACGCATTTTCCCAGCGGCATTGTGGTCACCTGCCAAAACGAGCGCAGCCAGATCCAGAACAAGGCCGCGTGCATGCAGATCCTCAAGGCTCGCCTGTACGAGATTGAGCTCGAAAAGCGCGCCGAGGCCCTGGACGAGATTCGCGGACCCAAGACCACAATTGGTTTTGGCAACCAGATCCGCAGCTACGTGCTCTACCCGTACCAGATGGTTAAGGACCTGCGCACGGGCGTGGAGACCAGCAATGTCGAGGCCGTTCTTGACGACGGCGATCTGGATCCGTTTGTAATTGGCTATCACCGTTGGGCTACCGGCAACGCTGACGCGGAGGCCCCGTCTGCATAAACCGCTTAGTTTATGTGGAAATGGGTCAAGGCTTTCCGAGCGGGGCGGTTTTGCATCCGGAACATACCCTGCACAGGGGTGGTTTTTGTCCGGCGAATCGGTAGAATCGAATACAAGAAGTCCAAAGCGCATCCGATGGGGTGCGCTTTTTTGAGGGGGGCAGCATGGCATATCGTCTGGACATCAAGCGCATTCTTTCGATGAACTTCTTTCACGACCTGCCCCAGATTATGTTGGGGTGCGCTCTGGCCGCTATTGCGACCGACCTGTTTTTGATTCCCAACGGCCTTGCTGCCGGTGGCGTTACGGGCCTTGCCACCATTATCCAGGCGGTCGGTGCATCGCGCGGCCTATCGCTTCCCGTTGGTATTCAGACGATCGTGATGAACGCCTTGCTGTTGTTGGTCGTTATGCGCGAGGGTGGCATGTTCTACGTGGTGCAGACCGCGACGGGCTTTGTGCTGCTGGGCTTCTTTACCGATCTGTTTGCCCCGTTTGTAGCGCCTCTGGCACATGCAGACCTGATGCTTCCCGCTATGTGGGGCGGCATTATCACGGGCATCGGTTACGGCATGGTGTTGCGCGCCGGCGCCAACACCGGCGGCTCGGACACGATTGGCCAAATCATCTCGCGTAACACCTCGCTACCGGTGGGCTCGACCGTCATGGCGATCGATGTTGCCGTATGCGCGCTATCGGCTCCGGTCTTTTCAATCGAAAACGCACTGTATGCAGGCCTTTCGATGGTCATTAGCGGCTACGTGATCGATGCCGTGGTCGATGGTGGCAACAAGCGCCGTATGGTACTCATCATCTCGGACAAGTTCCCTGATATCGCTGCCGATATCATGTATGGTCTGGGTCGTGGTTGTACCAAGTTTAAGGCGACTGGCATGTATTCGTGTGCCGAGAAGCCGGTGATCATGGTCATCGTGAGCCGTCGAGAGCTCAATACCCTCAAGACGATCGTGCGTGAGCGCGATCCTCACGCCATCGTGACGGTCGCTGACGTTACGGAAGCCTTCGGCGAGGGATTCAAGGACATTAGCGCGTAGGGTCGACCGCGTTCCATCCAAAAGACGTTCACATTGATAAACCGTTTCATCAGCGGTTCTGCCTGCTAAATTGTTCAAATAATGATAAAAACTCTGGTAAAGCCATCAGTTTCCAGCATAATGAATGACGTACGTGCATTGCGGCTGTGTTGGGATTACCTTCGGTGCCGTGCGCATTTTGTCTAATGAGGATGAAAGGAAGGCACAATGAGCGACGAAGAGCTCAAAAAGGTTGCCAACGAGGTAAGGAAGGGCATCGTCACCGGCGTGCACGCTGCCAAGTCCGGCCATCCGGGCGGTTCGCTCGGCGCCGCCGACATCATGACCTATCTGTACTTTGAGGAAATGAACGTCGACCCGGCCGATCCCCGCAAGGCCGATCGCGACCGCTTTGTGCTTTCCAAGGGTCATTGCGCTCCGGGCCTGTACGCCGTGCTCGCTGAGCGCGGATTCTTCCCCAAGGAGGACCTCGAGACGCTGCGCCATATCGGCAGCCACCTGCAGGGTCACCCCAACATGAACGACACCCCGGGCGTCGACATGTCCACCGGTTCGCTCGGCCAGGGCATCTCCGCCGCCGTGGGCATGGCCGTTGCCGCCAAGCACTGGGGCGATACTTATCGCACGTACGCCCTGCTGGGCGATGGCGAGAGCGAGGAGGGCCAGGTCTGGGAGGCCGCCATGTTTGCCGGTAACCAGCAACTCGATAACCTCTGCGTGATTGTTGACCACAACGGCCTGCAGATCGATGGTCCCGTCGAGGAGGTCAACGACCCCATGCCGCTAGCAGACAAGTTCCGCGCCTTTAAGTTCCACGTGGTGGAGCTTGCCGACGGCAACGACTTCGATCAGATCCGCGCCGCCTTTGCCGAGGCTCGCGCTACCAAGGGGCAGCCGACCGCCATTATCGCCGAGACCCTGAAGGGCAAGGGCGTCTCCTTTATGGAGAACCAGGTTGGTTGGCATGGCAAGGCCCCCAACGATGAACAGTTTGAGCAGGCCATGGCAGAGCTCACGGCCGCCGGAGAGGAGCTCTAGGATGGCAGACGTCAAGAAAATCGCCACGCGTGTAAGCTACGGCGAGGCCCTCGTCGAACTCGCCAACGAGCACGATGACTTTGTGGTCCTCGACGCCGACCTGGCCGCCGCTACGCAGACCGGTAAGTTTAAGGCCGCCTGCCCCGATCGTTTCTTTGATGTGGGCATTGCCGAGAGCAACCTGATGGGCGTCGCCGCCGGTATCGCGACCACCGGCCGCGTTGCCTTCGCGAGCACCTTTGCCATGTTTGCCGCCGGCCGCGCCTTTGAGCAGGTCCGCAACTCCATCGGCTACCCGCATCTCAACGTTAAGATCGGCGCCACGCACGCCGGCATCTCGGTGGGTGAGGATGGTGCCACGCACCAGTGCTGCGAGGATATCGCCCTTATGCGTGTCATTCCCGGCATGACCGTCATCGTTCCCGCCGACGACGTCGAGGCCCGCGCCGTGACACGCGCCGCCTACGAGTGCGACGGCCCCGTGTACATGCGCTTTGCCCGTCTGGCCTCGCCGGTTATCAACGATCCCGAGACCTACAAGTTCGAGTTGGGTAAGGGTATTGTCATGCGCGAGGGCGCCGATGTGACCATCATTGCCTGCGGCCTGATGGTCGGCGAGGCTCTCGAGGCCGCCGAGCAGCTCGCTGCCGAGGGCATCGACGCCGAGGTCATCAACATGCACACCATCAAGCCCATCGATGCCGACCTGATCGTCAAGAGCGCCACCAAGACCGGCCACGTCGTGACCGTCGAGGAGCACTCCGTGATCGGTGGCTTGGGCAGCGCCGTCGCCGACGTCCTGTGCGAGCAGTGCCCGACGCCGCTCAAGAAGATTGGCGTCAACGACACCTTCGGCGAGTCCGGCCCGGGCGCCGAGCTCCTGCACAAGTACGGCCTGGACGCCGCCAACATCGTGGCGACCACCAAGGAGTTCTTGGCATAAGGTAAGGCGGATCTCAAGGACTGCTTCGCCAGTACTATGGAAACCTGGCAGGGGTGCTCTCTTGGAGAGCGCCCCTGTTTCAGTTGCGGTGAAATAAGGACTGTTTTGCCAGCCTAAAGGCTCAATTAATCCGTATTTCACCGCAACTTTCGAAGGCGTTCCCGCTTGTGTTGGCGTCGTCACGTCGACCGATTGCCGCTTGGCACAGTGCGGCAACATCGGGGGCGTCGTCGCCTTTATATGTCATGGCGAGTAGGGCGGCATCATAGATTTCGTCATTGGTTACATCGGCGGCATCAATGGGGTAGAAGGTGAGAATCGAATCCTGTTCTGCAAGCTCGGCCAGATCGATCGTTTCACCCATGGCAAAGGCGTCATCGAGGACGAGCGTGGCACTCGT
>URNI01000040.1 GCA_900549135.1 uncultured Collinsella sp. | reverse complement strand
TTTGAGCGCGATAGGGTATAACTCTACTCAACCGCTAGGGATTTTATTGAGAAAGGTGTTCTACCATGAGCAAGAACCTCTCCCAGCAGGTCGTTCTCGACCGCCGCGGCTTCGTTGCCGCCACCTTCGCAACCGTCGCCGGCCTTGGTCTTGCCGGCTGCTCCGACACCAGCGCCGAGGCCGACAAGGGTTCCGCCGCCGGCTCTTCCAAGAGCCCCAATGATACCGAAGCTTCCACCACGCTCGACGCCAAGGCATTCGACAAGCTCGTCGACAACGGCCCCAAGGCCGATGACGATGCCATCGCCGCCAGCACCTGGGCCACGGCCGTTAAGGACGCCGGCGTCTTTAAGATCGGTGGCGTTCAGACCTCCACGCTCTTCTCCCTCCTCAACGAGAAAGACGGTCAGACCCGCGGCTTCGACGCCGGTATCGCACAGCTCCTGTCCAACTACATCCTGGGCGAGAACAAGGTCGAGATCACCCAGGTGACCTCGGACACGCGCGAGTCCGTCCTGCAGAACGGCCAGGTCGACGCTGTCTTTGCCACCTACACCATCACCGACGAGCGCAAGAAGCTCGTCTCCTTTGCCGGCCCCTACTACTACACCCAGCAGGCCATCCTGGTGCTCGCCGATAACGACGACATCAAGAGCGTCGACGACCTGGCCGACAAGAACGTCGCCGTCCAGTCCGGCTCCAACGGCCCCGCTATCCTCGAAGAGTTCGCTCCCAAGGCCAGCCAGCAGGAGTTTAAGACCGACGAGGAGGCCCGTCAGGCACTCCAGCAGGGTCGCGTTGACGCCTACGTCATCGATAACAACATGCAGCAGAGCGCCCTGGTCCGCGAGCCCGGCAAGTACAAGATCGCCGGCAAGCCCTTCGGCAGCAAGGAGCCCTACGGCATCGGCCTGCCGCTCGATTCCGACGGCGTCGCCTTCGTTAACGACTTCCTTAATAAGATCGAGGACGATGGCACCTGGACCGAGCTGTGGCAGATCTGCATCGGCGACCGTACGGGCGACACCAACGTTCCCGAGCTGCCCGAGATCGGCGCCTAGGCAACGAGCCTAGTAACGGCCGCAACGAAACCATATGGAAACGCATGATGCGCTTTATTGCGGTAAACTGTTTCCTCACTGAGTTGTCGGGGCTTCCGTACACACGGGAGCCCCTTTCCTTATCGGCAGGAGGTCCGCATGAGTCTCTCCGAACTCTGGTCGCTCTATGGCCAGAACTATATCGACGCGCTGCTAGCGACCTGGGGCATGACGCTTGAGTCGTTTGCCATCGCCATGGTGCTGGCCGTCGCCGTCACCGTGATGCGCGTGTCGCCGCTCAAGCCGCTGCGCGTCTTTGGCGACCTGTATGTCCAGGTCTTCCGTAACATCCCCGGCATCGCGCTGCTCATCATTGTCGTCTATGCGCTACCGCCGCTCAAGGTCGTCCTGCCCTATCGCACCTGCGTTATCGTCGCCACAGTCCTTTTGGGCTCGGCCTTTGGCTCCGAGAACTTTATGAGCGGCATCAACACCGTCGGCGTCGGCCAGGTGGAAGCCGCACGTTCGCTCGGCATGAGCTTTAACCGCATCCTCGCCAAAATCGTGATTCCGCAAGCGCTGCGCTCAAGCGTATTGCCCATGACCAACCTCTTTATCGCCGTCATGCTCACCACCGCGCTCGGCAGCCAGGTGCCGCTTAAACCGCAGGAGCTCACCGGCGTGGTGAGCTACATCAACACGCGCTCACTTGGCGGCGTCGCCGCGTTCTTTATCTCGGCGCTCGGCTACCTGGGCACGGCCTTTGTGGTGAGCCACATTGGCAACTATATCGATAAGAAGGTGAGGATCCTCCGATGAGCAAGCATTCCTCCCCTGCGCTTACCATGCGTGATGCGCTCTACGAGGCTCCCGGCCCCAAGATGCGTGCCAAGATTCGCATCGGCACCGCCATCTCGCTTGTTGCCGTCGCCGCGCTCGCCGTCCTGGTGCTGCAGCGCTTTTATGTGACCGGCCAGCTTTCGGTCCACTATTGGCATTTCTTTACGCACCTCACCACCTGGAAGTTCCTGCTTGCCGGCTTTGAGGGCACCGTTAAAGTCGCACTCACCGCTGGCGCCATCGCGCTGGTGCTGGGCTTAGCCCTTATGCTCGGCCGCACGAGCGATATTAAGCCACTGCAGCTGGCCTGCCGCGTGCTCACCGATTTCTTCCGCGGCGTACCGAGCCTGCTGTTCATCTACTTCTTCTTTTTGGTGCTGCCTCAATACAAGATTGCGCTGCCGTCGTTTTGGATGCTCACGCTCCCTGTCGCGCTCGCTGCAGCCGGTGTGCTGGCCGAGATTTTCCGAGCCGGCGTCAACGCCGTACCGCGCGGACAAGTCGAGGCGGCCCAGGCACTCGGTCTCTCCAAGGCTAAAATCACCTTTAAAATCGTGTTGCCGCAGGCTATTCGGTTTATCATTCCGTCGTTGATTTCACAGCTTGTGGTCGTTGTCAAAGACACCACCGTCGCCTACGTGGTGAGCTACCCCGACCTCATGCAAAATGCCCGCGTGCTCATTACCAACTACGACGCCCTCGTGTCGGTCTACCTGGTTATCGCGGTCATCTACATCCTCATCAACGTCGCGATTAACAAGGCCGCTGTCTACGTTTCGCACAAGACCGGCGCGGCCATCATCCGCTAACGCTTTACCATCTCTAGTCATAAGGAGCTGAGCACCATGGCACAGAGCACTTCTACTCCTGGCAACCAGCCGCTTATCGAGCTCAAGCATGTCGATAAGCACTATGGCGACCTGCACGTTCTCAACGACATCAATCTGTCGGTCGACCGCGGCGAGGTCGTCGTCGTGATCGGCCCCTCGGGCTCGGGCAAGTCGACCATGTGCCGCACCATCAACCGCCTGGAGACCATCGACTCAGGCGAGATCCTCATCGAGGGCGAGCCCCTGCCGCAGGAAGGCAAGGATCTTGCCCGCATGCGCGCCGAGCTGGGCATGGTCTTTCAGCAGTTCAACCTGTTCGCACATATGACGGTGTTGCAGAACGTCATGCTGGGACCGGTCGACGTGTTGGGCGTGTCCAAGGACGAGGCCCGTGAGCGCGCCATGGACCTGCTGAGCCGCGTGGGCGTGGCCGAGCAGGCCGATAAGGTGCCCGCACAGCTCTCGGGCGGCCAGCAACAGCGCGTAGCCATCGCCCGCTCGCTTGCCATGCAGCCCAAGGCCATGCTTTTTGACGAGCCCACGAGCGCCCTTGATCCCGAGATGATCAACGAGGTGCTCGAGGTCATGGTGCGCTTGGCGCAGCAGGGCATGACGATGATCGTCATCACGCACGAAATGAACTTTGCCCGCCGCGTGGCCGACCGCGTCGTGTTTATGGCCGACGGCCAGATCGTAGAAACCGGCACGCCCGACGAGTTCTTCGACCACCCCCAGACCAAGCGCGCCCAGGACTTCCTCAACTCCATCAAGGGCCACTAACCAGCCACCCCGTGGGACAAATCCATTGAAAGCGTTGTCCCACGTCCCTCATGCGCACTGTCACCTTCAGATTCGAAAGCCGCACCTATGATCGGAACTCGCACTTCATCGTCATACACTCCGCACGTCGACGTCGCCCCCGCCGACCGCCCACTCATCCTCGTCGCACCGCGCTGGGAAGAGGCAGAGCCGTTTTTAACCGAGATGCTCTCCCCCAACGAGGAAATCGCAAGTGTCTTTGTCGATGCCATCCTTGCCGCTGGCGGCCTGCCGCTGCAGATGTCCATCACCGAGGACATTGAGGTCATCCGTCATTACGTTGAAATCGCCGACGGTATCGCTATTCCCGGCGGCCCGGACGTCAACCCCAAGCGCTGGGGCGACGAGCGTCCCTACGACCCCACACTGTGCTGCGAGATTCGCGACCGTTTTGAGTTTAAGCTGGTTAACGAGGCACTTCGCGCCAAGAAGCCGCTCTTTACCACCTGCCGCGGCACGCAGTTGCTCAATGTCGCCACTGGCGGCACCCTGTGCATGGACGTGCCGAGCCTGGGCGCTCGCGAGGGCCGCACGCAGTGGCGCCATACCCACGTGCTCAACGACCCCGTGCATCCCGTCGAGGTCGTGCCGGGCTCACTTCTGGAGCGCGCGGTTGGCGGGCACAGGCTGATCCAGACCAACTCCGCACACCACTGCTGCGTCGATCGTCTGGGTAAAAGTACGCGCTTGGTCGCCAAGGCAACCGACGGCGTTCCCGAGTGCATCGAAGTCGAAGGTCAGCCGTTCTGCCTGGGCGTGCAATGGCATCCCGAGTACACCTGGCAGACGCTCGAGACCGACTTTAACCTGTGGAAGTCGTTTGTCGAGGCAGCGGCAAAGGTTAAGCAGGCCCGTTAGCTCGCGAATCACTCAGGTTAAAGCCTCCTAAGCCAGAGGGGGCGGACACCAGCCACGGTGCCCGCCCCCCTATATTTGGTATGCTCGGTATGATCATCCCTCACAAACAATCAAAGAAATCTCGACCGCAATCGGTCTACAGTAAAGCAAATGGCAAAAACGCTTGCTACGTTTATTAGGCAGTCAATTAGAATCGAAATGCATTGACTATTCCCCAACGGGGTCACGCCACAAATCCACATGAGCATCGAGGCTGGAAGCGGAAGCATGGGAATGGCCCCGAGCTGTATGTAGACCGCTACGACGTTGACAAGCAGCAGCATGCCAATAGGACCGAAGCCGGACCCAAAATAGGAAACAGCGATCACGCAAGAGACCACGTATGCAAGGCAGACGACACTCGCCAGAAGAAGTCGATAGCAAAATATATTCAGGTTGAAATACTGCTGAGCATCCAAAACGATTACGCAGTTAAGACAGTACAAAACGACACTCGACAAGATAAACGCGCCCAAAAGGGCAAAAGAAGACAGCGCCACTCGCGCAACGATAGCGCACACACGCTTCCCTCCCCGAGCCTCCGACAATCCCCAGGGTTCCTCAATAAAGCCCGAACTGACAAAGCGAGGCACAATGCAAGCCGCGATGAACGGAAAGAACAATGCATGAGCCAACGGGGCTACGTTGAACAGCAGACCGCGAAAAACCTCTGCATTACCAAATAGAAGGACATCCTCTGCCGATAGCCGAAGCGTCGGGTCTGGGAAAAAGCCCAAGAAACTGTTCTCACGGAGGCTACAGAACCACATCGGGAAAGAATTAAGCTGCAATACCACCATGCACGCATAAATTACCAGGATTAAGGCGTACGTCCATTTGCTCACATGCTTCAATTCTGAATGAAGGAATCTTCTAGTCTGACGAGCCATTGAGCACACCCCCAGCACGAAAGCTCACGAGAGCGTAAATCAATACCGATAGACAGCTGGCTGCCACGCCATATCCCAGAAGTGTCAGCTGACCCATATCGCTATACCCAAAGGCACATCCGACTCCAAGGTACGGCCCCGGAAGAAAGAAGATCCATCGCAAGGACGGTATGGGCGTCTGAAGGTAAGTTCCGTAGAGCGTCAAGCTCATGACAAATCCAATAATTATCGCAGCCCCGCTCAATACAGCGCTGCCTGTAATCCGATAGATGGTCACCGTCTCCAGCGCAACCGATATCACCAATACAGCGTTGACTATCATTGCAGGCAAAAATGCAGCCAGCATGTCGTGCGAGAGGTTATGCCCTCCACGTATTATGGCTATTGCAAAAAGAAGAAGGCAAAGCGCGCTATATGCTACGCCAATTATTAAAGCAAACGAAAGCACATGTGCTAGGACCCCATTAAAGCGGGTAAGACCTCTTGCTGAAGAAATTCGGTGTCCCTCTTCATAGCCGCGCTCCTGTAAAATCGCCAGGCAAACGATGAGCGGAACGAACAGAGACGTGCCGGCAAAAGCACTGCGCACAAGGGACTCATCGGGTGCAGAAGGATCGATTACATTCCAGCAGAAACCAATATCCTCCCCAAAAACGCTATTGCCAAAGGCGAGCAACGTTGTTCCGTTTTTTAGAAAGACACCGAAGAGAAGGCCGAACGCCAGAATAAGCGCAAGACCAAACTTCGCCGGAAACATCCTGTGCAAACGCATCATATCTGCCTTTATGGGATGGATCGCCCGCTTCATAGCGAGACCGCCTTCATCAAGCGCCTGTAATACTCTTTTAGGGACGACGCCTCATCCCTTATGACGTCCATCGATTCCTTTTTCAGCAGTTCGCCGTCATGAATAAACACGCAACTTGTTGCAACTGATGCCAACTCATCCAAATCATGGCTAGAGATGAGTATGGTCTTACCCTGTTCTCGATTCAATCGACCGATAAGGGCCCATATACTCTCGATGCCCAGCGGGTCCAAACCGTTTGCTGGCTCATCAAAAATAAGCAGGTCAGTGTCACCCAACAAAGCCGTAGCTATATCCAGCCGCCGTTTCATCCCCAGAGAAAAACTGCTTACGCTCTTTTTCTCTTCGACGTCCAGTCCAACTAGACTCAAAACGCGAGGAACCTCACGTTTCTCATCAAGCCCCCATTCCGCACATCGGATCCGAAGATTCTCAACCGCACTGAGGGACTGGTATGCTCCGCTGGAATCTGGCACATAGCCGACACGCGTCCGCATCAGGCTAAGCTCTCTCTTTGATTTGCCTCCAAAGAGCTCCACGCTCCCCGACGATGGCTCGCAGAGGCCCAAGACGATTTTAATAAGCGTGCTTTTGCCCGCACCGTTTGCACCGACAAGGGCACAGAGCTCAGACTGATTCACCTCGAAGGAAACGTCATGCAAAACGCGCCGTTTCCCGTAGCGCTTTGACACCTTTGATAACTTTATCGCTGATGCGTTCATTGGCCTCCCGTTCTGCTTGATAGCAAAGCCGCTCATATCGTTCCTTCTTTCCTTTATCGTTTTCAATAGTTGTTATTGTTTTTCGATAACTCATATTTGTCAAGATAATCTAAAAGAAAGAACCCGTGTTAGACACGGGTCCCTTCACGCTGATACTTCGTTTTAGTTGTTCGCCTTAAGCTACTCGTCGCTCAAATCGACAGCAAAGACTGATGTCGGAAGCGACGCCTCGTTGCCTCCGCCATCCCGCATCTGTCTCACGACATTTTTTGCGCGCTCGACAATAAGCTCCTCAAGCTCTTTCTCGCTCACGCGCTGAATAATATCTCCCGGTTGACAATCAAGCTCATCACAGATATCGAGAAGCGTCTTTAGGCGAATAGCTTTTATCTTTCCGTTTCTCAGCTTTGAAATATTAGCCGGAGTATGCCCCGTCGCCCGAATCAGATCAGCACTGGTCTTTCCGGTCTTAAGTAGCTGCGTCTCAAGCTCGATGATGAGATAGCTCATGCTTCCTCCTACACAAGCTCGTCAGACTGCTCTTGAAGCAGCGAGGCATAACTCCAGATCACCGAGATACACAGACAGACAGCCGCGCCGATAAGCGACCCCGCATCAAAGGCAACGCCTTGGCAAATCTCAATAACGAAGGAATGAGGCACGACGTAAAGCTCCAGCCCACCAATGGTAAGATTGACCGATCCGTAGGCACCAATAAGCGAAACCGCGGCGTTAACAGCAAAGGCAAGCGCAAGAACACGGATAAGCCGCACATGCGTCTTGGTAAAGGGCGAGACGCCTCGCGAGATGTTACGGCTGATCCCACACAGAACGACAAGCGAAATACCCACGACGAGTGCCAGGCACAGTCCGCTTGGGATAACGATGCACCCGCCATCGAGAAGCGTCACGACGCCGAAAGAATCGACAGAGGCAACGTTTGCAACCGCATACCAGATCACGTAAACAACCAACGCGGCAAAAGCGACGAGCATCCCTGCAAAAACGGCTGCCATGCAAAAGCCAAGCTTCCTGATATTTTCGCCCGCTTTGGCCATACGCTGAACGCTGTTAGACATACACTCACCCTCATCGACTCTATCGTTATTCGAACAGTTTATCGAACAACGATATTGATTGCATGCGGAAAGCCCCGCCAGTGCGCATAGGCCATTTACTAACCCGGAGGGGTGAGCGTGGATTTTTGGACACATATCGAACGAGAGTGGATAATCTCCCACTTTGAGGCCGCCACCGGGCCTAAAACGGGAGATTATCCACTCTCATAGTCATCAAGGCCCGCAAGCTCTTATTCAGCCGCCTCGCGCAGGGCCGACAACGTGGCCGCATATTGCTGCTGCAGCGCATGCATTCCCTCGCGAGCGCCGTCAACGGTATCGGCGCCGCGCAGCGCCTCGGTCACCGCAACCGCCGGCTCGTACAGATTATCGAATCCCAGGTTCTGGCTCACGCCCTTGAGCGTGTGCGCTGCCATAAACGCACCTTCGGCGTCTCCCGCCGCCATGGCGGCCTCCAGCTTGTCCATGCTCTCGTCATCCAAAAACTTGAGGGCAAAGCGGCTAAGCATCTCCTCGCCCATCAGCCGAGCGCACGCATCTTCATAATTAGCGCCGATCTTCTCATACGCCTCACGCATAGAAATCATGGGTTAAAAACTCCTTTGTTCAAACTAAATCGTGGGAAACGCAACGACGTCGGCGGGGCGTGCCGACGTCTCGGCAATACGGTCTTGCACCTCGAGCAGACAGTCGAGCAACAGCGGGTTAAACTCACCGCACTTACCGTCCAGGATCATCTTGATCGCCTCCTCGTGCGGGATAGCGTCCTTGTACACGCGCACGCTCGTCAGCGCATCATACACGTCGGCCACCGAGACCACCTGCGCGGCAATGGGAATCTCGTCGCCCTTAAGGCCATCGGGATAGCCCTTGCCGTCCCAGCGCTCGTGATGCCAACGCGCAATCTGGTACGCATATTCCATAAGCGCATTGCCGACGTGATGTCGGCCCAGCTCAAGCAACATGTCGGCGCCCATCGTGGTATGCGTCTTCATAATCTCGAACTCCTCGGGCGTAAGGCGCCCGGGTTTGTTGAGGATCGCATCGTCAATCTCCATCTTGCCAATATCGTGCAGCGCCGAAGCCAGGGCAATCGTGGAGCGTTCCTCGTTGTCGAGGGAGATGGTATCGCTACGCTGGACCAGACAGCCAAGCAGCAGCTCGGTCAGCTTCTCGATGTTCGTAACGTGCCTGCCGCTCTCGCCGTTGCGAAGCTCCATGACGCCGGCCATGATGTCGATGAGCATGCGACTGTTCTTGACGCGCTCGTTGTACTGCTGGGACAGCAGACTCGTCAGGCGGCGCTGTTTGGCGTATAGGCGGATGATGTTGCTTACACGGCGGCGCACGACACGGGAGTCAAACGGGCGGTTGATATAGTCCGAGGCGCCCAGCTCGTACGCGCGCAGAACCATATCATCGGAATCTTCGCTCGAGATCATGATGACAGGCAGATTGTCAGTAGCCGATCGGTGCGATAGATCGGCCAGCACCTCAAAGCCGCTTATGCCCGGCATGACAATGTCCAGCAGCACGAGCGACAACTCATCGCCATAGCGGTCGACCATGTCACGCGCCGTACGACCGTTATCGGCCTCGAGGATGCAATACTCGTCCTTGAGCATCTCGTTGAGAATGGCTCGGTTCATCTCGGAGTCATCGACAATAAGCACCAAAGGCTTTTCGCTTTGGAAGGCCTCGATGGAATCGGCATCAGTCACGACCGTACCGGCTTTTGCCTTAGCGCGGCTCAATAACTGGACGGCGCGGCCAACGCCCTCATCGACCGTCTCGCCATGAATGAGAACGCCACCAACACATGCCGTCAAGCTCGCGTACTCATGGCCCGGAACAATCGTGGCATGAACGGCATCGGATACCTGATGCAGGCGACGGGTGAAGTCATCGGAGGGAATATTGGGCATGACAACCACAAACTTGTCGCAGCCATAGCGCACAAGCTCGTCAGTCGAACGAATTCCGCTGCGTATGGCTGTCGCCACGGCACCGAGTGCAAGGTCGCCGGCATGATGGCCACACGTATCGTTGAAGACCCTAAAATCATCAAGGTCGATCATCGCCACGCCGGCCTTCATGCGGGCGCTACGGAGCTTTTCCTCGTAATATCGGCGATTGCGCACACTCGTCAGCACGTCGGTGTAGACAAGGTCCTCTTCTGTGGCCTCTTGCTCATCAATCGGACGCACCATCAGCAAGACGTGAGGCTCGCCCTCGACCTTTAGAGGGCGCAGGCGGGCGCGGTACTCAACACCATCGTTGAGCAGTTGCTCCGACACCTCGCCCGAATCTGCCAAGGCCTCAAGACTCGACTGACGCAGACAAGGGCAGCGATCGCCGGCGAGCAAGCAGTTAGGCTCGCTCTTAATCTGATCGGCCGACAGCAAACGCACCACGGGGTAGGTCTGCGCGACGCGGGCGACCTCGGCGGCAGCCTCCTCGTCGGTTAGATTGGCCTCGTGATTATTGAGCATATGGGGCCCTTTCGATAGTTTCGCATGGTAGCGGTGGGTTCCAAATGTTACAAGGGTAACACCTTGCCGATGCAGGTAAGCACGTGAATGCTGTTACATTTTTATGAGTTGGCAGACGGTGCGATTGAAGCCGCAGACGTGAGGTTTTGAGCACATTTGTTAACACGGCCGAAACGTTTGCGGGTGAAGGCTGTTTTGATTTTTACGGCTGCTAGAGCTCCAGGATGCCACGGACAGTCTGGGCAGCCGCTGCCGGGCGATCGCGCAGGCCGTTGTGCGCGCCGGGAACCATTACGAGCGGACAGTCCAAAAGCTCAGCCGCCATCCTCGTGCCCGCCTCGCGGGGCGTGCCAATCGAGAGCTCGCCCAAAAGCACGGCGGCCACCGTTTTCGACGCGCGAACGCTATCCCAATCGGGAACGCAGGTCATAGTAATCCCGTATTCGTTCGCCATGAAACTGCGGCCGTTGCGCAGGGCATGCTTGGCTTCTGCCTCGGTTAACTTGGGGGCCTCAGGGTCCGAATCGCCGATGGCGCCCAGGAAGGCCCGTAATGCCCTGGAGACCTTTCCCGCGGCGATCATCTCGAGCAAAACCGGGGCCGCACCCAGGCCGGCGCCCTCATCCGTCACGGCGGGTTCATGCAGAATCGCACGCGAGATTATGGTGGGGTTTGCACGGAGAAGCTCCAGGGCCACCAACGTACCGGCACTGTGCGCGAGCACGTTTGCCGGAGCGCCAATATGCTCGATAACAGCCTGCAGGTCGGCGGCCTGGGCGGCGAGGTCGTAGCGTCCGTCTGCAGCGTCGCCGCTCTCGCCGCAACCGCGGCGGTCGTAGGCAATGACGCGACAGTCACGGGCGAGCTCGCGGGCGATGGCATCAAAAAAGACGCCGTCGACGCAGGCACCGTGCACGCACACCAAAGCGGGTGCATCGGACGATACAGCCGGGCCGGCATACTCGCGGCAGGCGATCGTGGTGCCCGCATTCTCGACCGTAAATTCCATACTGTGTTCCCATCATCAACGCCCATCCAGTTGCACGTCAGTACGGTTGGATGGGCCCGCATTGCCTTACGCCTTGTTAACAGATTAACTGTACCCGACCCGAGGCTTTTCATGGCACCGCATAATGAGCGACGTGAAAAAACGAAACTTGTAAAGCAAGGGCCCGCACCTTGCTTTGGAGCCGATGCTATGCTTAGGCACAATTGTCTTGAGGAGCATATGCCTATGTCTACGTTTTTGAATGCCAGCCCCATCTTTGGGCTCGTTCGCAGCCGTCGCCTTGGTCTCTCGCTCGGCGTCAACATGATGCCGGCCAGCGGCAAAATCTGCACGTTCGACTGCATTTACTGCGAAAACGGCCTCAACGCCGAGCGCCCCTGTCATGAGCCGTACAACACAGCTGCCGTGGTACTCGACGCGCTCGAGGCAAAGCTGCGCGAGATGGCAGCTGAGGGCGAGCTCCCCGATGTGATCACCTTCGCAGGCAACGGCGAGCCCACTGCTGCACCGGAGTTTCCGCAGGCCATCGCCGGCGCCGTTGCACTGCGCGACGAGCTTGCCCCAAACTCCAAGATCGCCGTGCTCTCCAACGGCACGCGCGCCGACCGTCCCGAGGTACACGATGCGCTCATGATGGTCGACGACAACATCCTCAAGCTCGATACGGTCGACCCGGCATTTATCCAGCTGCTCGACCAGCCCGTTGGCCCCTACGACGTCGAGCACCAGATTGAGACGTTCGCAAGCTTTGACGGTCATGTCATTATCCAGACGATCTTCTTGACCGGCGAGTATCAGGGCAAGCTCATCGACAACACCGGCGAGGAGTACGTTGCCCCCTGGCTCGCGGCGCTTGAGCGTATTCGCCCACAAGAAGCGACCATCTACACGGTGGCGCGCGAGACGCCGGTCGCCGGCCTTGCCAAAGCAGCGCCCGAGGTGCTCGACAAGATCGCCGCACGCGTGCGCGCCCTCGGCATTCCCTGCCAGGTGAGCTACTAGCAAAACCACGCAGCAGCCAGTGCCCGCCATCCCGCTCCATCAGTTGCGGTGATATAGTTCCTATTTATGCTGTTAAACCGCTTAAATCGGAACTATATCACCGCAACTTATATGGACGCGTGGGTGGGCTATACTAGCTGCGGATGAAAGGAAGTTAGCCATGTATGACAAAGGACCCGTGCCTGGCCGCAACGACGCTTGCTGGTGCGGCAGCGGCAAGAAATACAAGAAATGCCATAGCGCCTTTGATGAGCGCCTCGAGCGCTTGTGGGAAGAGGGCTGGGAGGTTCTGCCCCGCACACTCTACAAGACGCCCGCCGACATCGAGGGCATCAAGCGCTCTGCCGCCATCAACGTGGGCGTGCTTGACTACGTAGGCGAGCACATCGCCGCGGGCATGACCACCAACCAGATCGACCAGATGATCTACAACTACACCGTCGAGCACGGCGGCACGCCGGCCGACCTCAACTACGAGGGCTACCCCAAAAGCGTGTGCACCTCGATCAACGACGTCGTCTGCCACGGCATTCCCTGCGATGCGGATGTGCTGCACGAGGGCGATATTATCAACGTGGACTGCTCCACGATCCTAGACGGCTACTTTAGCGACTCGAGCCGCATGTTCTGCATCGGCGAGGTATCTGCCGAACGCCAGCGCCTGGTCGACGTCACCCGCGCCAGCGTGGAAGCGGGCCTGGCTGCCGTCAAGCCGTGGCTACCGCTGTCCGTGATGGCCGAGGCCGTGCAAAAGACGGTCGAGGACGCCGGCTTTAGCGTGGTGCGCGAGTACGGCGGACACGGCATCGGTAAGGAGTTCCACGAGGACCCGTTTGTGGGCTTTACCACCGAGGCACCCGATGTGGACACCATCATGGCTCCGGGCATGGTCTTTACCATTGAGCCCATGGTCAACGCCGGAGCGCCCGACATCAAGATTAGCAAGGGTGACGGCTGGTGCGTGCGCACCAAGGACGGCAGCGACTCGGCCCAGTGCGAGGTACAGCTCGTGGTGACCGAGGACGGTTACGAGCTGCTGAGCTGGTAGCCGTGGATGCGCCGGATGCTGACGGGCACGCTCGTCTTGCATCCGGCGTTTTATTTGAACGTTTTGCCTGATAAAACCCGCCAAAATAAACCTGTCCCTTTTTGGCAGGTCGAGCGGAGAGGACTGCTTGTGAACATTCTGGTTTTGTTGCCCGTCAACGACCGTCATCGCGCAATTCTTGAGTCGAGCGCTCCGGGCGAGGACTTTATCTACACGAGCGCCGACGCCGCCACGCACGAGCAGGTCGCCGATGCCGACGTGATCCTTGGCAACATCGACCCTGGCATGCTCACGGCATGCGAGCATCTCCAGCTGTTGCAATTGCAGACCGCCGGCTATGACGATTACTTGGCCGCCGGCACCGTGCCGGCCGACGCTAAGCTTTCCTGCTCGGTGGGTGCCTACGGCCAGGCTGTGAGCGAGCACATGTTTGCCATGGTGCTGTCTATGATGAAGCGCCTGCCCGGCTACCAGGACCTGCAGCGTGAGCATCGCTGGGAGGACTTAGGGCCGGTCACCTCGCTCAAAAATGCCAACGTGCTGGTGCTGGGCGCGGGCGATATCGGCGGCCACTTTGCCACGCTCTGCCGCAGCATGGGCGCGCACGTCCGCGGCATCAAGCGCCATCCGCTCGTCTATCCCATTGTGTTTGAGGACATGGACGGCATGGACGCCCTGTCCGAGCGCCTGGTCGAGGCTGACATCGTCGCTTCCTTTATGCCCAGCACACCCGAGACCCGCGGCCTGGCGAACGCCGAGTTCTTCGCCGCGATGAAACCGGGCGCCTTCTTTGCCAACGGCGGCCGCGGCGACCTTGTGGTCGCCGACGACTTGGTTGCCGCCCTGGAGTCGGGACATCTCGCCGGCGCCGCGGTCGACGTCACCGACCCCGAGCCGCTGCCCGCGACAAGCCCGCTGTGGGATGCACCCAACATGCTCATCACGCCGCACGTCTCCGGCTGGTTCCACCTGGCAGCCACGCTCAACAATGTGGTCGACATTGCCGCGGAGAACCTGCGTCACCTGCAAGCGGGCGAGACGCTTCGCTGCTGGATCGAGCATTAGGGTTCCGCCGTTCTAACGAACGTCGGACCGGTCGACGCTGCGAGCCGCCCAGAGCGACAAATTGTCATTCAAAAGGCAAGGCATGACCAGAAGGTCATGCCTTGCCTTTTTCATGCCAACTTGTTCGCTCTGGACGTCGCTCGCTGACGTTTGCTCAACCCGCGGTGTGTTAACAATTCTGTCCAGCTGTTGGCATTGCGGCATTTGTCCAGATAAAACCTGCCAAAATGAACCTGTCCCTTTTTGGTAGGTTTGGCGCAATGGAGTCAGGTTGGCTTGCGCTATACCGGTAGTTCTGTCTGCGACACTCTCGCCAAAGTGATATCAAACATACATCTAGCGTTTTCGACACTTCGCTTATTAGAGCCAGTCCGTCTCCTCGTCATAGCGGTCCGAATAGGCGTTACGCTTGAGTTCTTCAGCACTCGTTGGTCGCGCCTTGGACACGTCGACCCCTGACTCATGGCAAGCGGCGACGAACAGCTGTAAACCCCGATCAATAAGCTGAGCCCCACGCTCGGCCTTCATTTCTTCGGCTCGCATTTAGAGCTCCACGCTTTCGGCGCCGTTGATGGTTAGGTTTCGCTCGTAGAAGGCGGTGAGGGCACGGATGGCGTACATCACGTCGCGTACGCCGCCGGTCTCGTAGCTTGAGTGCATGGCCAGCTGCGGCAGGCCCACGTCCACGGCATGCATGCTCGCCTGCATGTTCGACAGGTTGCCGAGTGTGGAGCCGCCCGCCATATCGCTCTTGTTGGCGAAGGCCTGCGTGGGCACATCGGCGTCATCGCAGATAGCCTGGAACAGCGCGCGGCTAAAGGCATCGGTGCAGTAGTGCTGGTTAGCGGCTTCCTTGATGACGATGCCGCCGTTGAGCACAACCTGGTTGCGCGCATCGCACTTCTCGGCGTGGTTGGGGTGCACGGCATGCGCGTTGTCGCAGCTCACGAGCATCGATGCGGCAAGGGCGCGATGATACGACTCGTCGTCAAAGCCCAGCGATCCGTTGATGCGGCGCAGCGCGTCGGCCAAGAACGTCGACATGGCGCCCTGCTTGGTCTCGGAGCCAACCTCCTCATTATCAAAGCAGCAGAAGACCGAGACGTCGTGCGCGTTCTCGGCGCCCAAAAATGCCTGTAGCGAGGTATAGGCGCAGGCCAGGTCGTCAAGCTTGGGCGTCGAGATAAACTCGTCGGCCCAGCCCCAGATGCGTGCATCCTGACGATTGACCAGGAACAGGTCGCGACCCAGGATCTGCTCGGGCTCAACATCCAGCTCTTCGGCGATCAGGGCATCAAAGTCACCCTGCTTGAGT
>URNI01000039.1 GCA_900549135.1 uncultured Collinsella sp. | reverse complement strand
CTGGACCGAGCATGGAGAGGCCAAAACTTGTGACAAGATGACCGTTTGCGCCGGTCACGGGAACCATACGCTCGGCGCCAAAGCATTCGCCGTACATAACGAGGGTCTTGACCACTTTGGCCATGGCGGGGCCCTTGGCGCCGTCGAGCAGGGCTTGTTGTTGGGAGGTCAGGTTCATCTGTGAGCCCATCCTTTCGTGTTAGATATTGGTGCCGAGCCGGTATGCCGCACGGACCGCTTCGAGTACACGGCCGGGTGCAAACCCATCGCCGATGTTATGCAACTCGTCTGCGGCGTGCGTCTGCTGCAGTTTGTAGAACAGCGCGTCGTCGGGGTGTCCGCCGCAGGCAATGATTACCAGGTCGCAGGTTAGCTCGAGTGACTTCCAGTCGTTGCCGATTTTGGGTGCAAGCGGATTTTCGACGTTCTCGGGCAAGACCGGTGACCACGATACGTAGGGGTCGGGAACGTTTTTGTGGCAGTTGCGACTCAAATGGAGACGCGTACACCTCGATGGGGCCCCAGACTCGCGTTTGCCGCCGACCTCCGCGCGCTCGACGCGTGTCATATTGAGGAGCCGCACATTGCGTCCCCTGAGCGCATGGAGTAGGTGGCCACGATTTGCCGTGCAGGCGCCCTGCATCATGTGAGGCAGCATTTCAATTACGCTGACCTGCGGTATGCCGTGTTCGACGGTGAGCCATTGGGCAACCTCGCAGCCCACGGCCCCTCCGCCAATGATGGCGACGGTTTTGGCGTTGCCAAGCAGCGCGGGTTGGCGCAGTAGCTGCGTTGCCTGCACGGCATGGCCCGATGCTGCAAGCTCCGTAAGGCCGGGGATGGGCGGTATCGCATTGGAAGTGCCTGTCGCACACACGATTGCGTCGAAGTCTGCTTTTGCAAGATCTTCGGCGCGTGCTGCCCGTCCAAGTTCGAGTGTCAGGTTCCCGTTGGGTTTTTCTGCCTGCTCGCGCACCTGTTGAACAAGATATGATCGGTAGTTATCGAGGTCGAACTTGATCCGGGCGGCGCTGGCGGAGAGGAGTTTTCCTCCAAGTTCATCTTCGGCGTCGATGAGCTTTACGTCGTGGCCACGACGCGCGGCGATTAGCGCACAGACCATCCCGGCGGGTCCGGCTCCTATCACCGCTATGCGTTTGGGTTCTGTGGTGGAAGCGGGTGCCTGGGGCATGAGGTATTCAAAGCTGCAGCGTGGATTGACGGCACACTGCGGATGGCCCCCTTCGACAAACTCGTTGAGGCATCCTTCCTGGCATCCGATGCAGGGGCGAATATCTGCCACGCGACCGGCGTACGCCTTGTTGGGCCACTCGGGATCCGCAAGCAGCGGGCGTCCGAGCATGATCATATCGGCGTCGCCATTGCGAAGGGCGCGTTCGGCAATGTCGGGGTAGCCCAACTTACCCACTGCGACAACGGGCACGGGAAGGCCGGCATTGGAGCGGATATTGTCGGCGGCAAAGCGCTCTCGAACGGCGCGCGCCACGGGAACGAAGCAGCCTGCGGGCATGCTCGCAGGCGGGTGGGGCATCCACCAGTTGTCATAGCAACCAAGGTCGACGTCAAAGATGTCTACTCCCGCCGCCACGAGCTCTTCCATATAACACAGGGTCTGTTCGACTGTGCGGCCGCCGCGCATGCGTCCCAGATAGGTCGAATTCATGACCTGCTCGTCATAGGTTTCCTCGAGTGCAAGCGAAAGGTCGATGCGGTACATGATGGGGTAGTCGGGCCCAACGCGGCGACGGATTTCTTTGACCATATCGAGGCCAAATTGACGCCAATCGGCATAACGTCCAAGCTTGCGATGGTTAAAGGCGGGGTTTCCGAGCTGCTCGATAAGATAGCCCTCGTGCCCGTGCAAATAGACGCCATCGATGCCCATGGCATAGGCATCGGCCGCCGCTTGGCCGATATTGTTTACGATACGGCGCAGCTTTTGGTCCGAGAGGCGCATGCATGGAATGGCGGGGATGTAGTAGTTAGGCAAGAAACTCGCCGAGACCGGAAACTTCTTTTGCGTGATGAGGCATTGCGGGTTGCCCACGCGGCCGAGTCCAGCCGTAAGCTGGACAAAAATGCGCGATCCGAAGGCATGGACACCTTGGGCAAGGTCGCGCCAGCCTGCCATGACGGTTCGGCTTCGATCGATGCGCGGGAAATAGGTGAGCTTGTCCAGCTCGGTGACCGTGGTATCGATGCCGTGGCTTACCGGCACGAGTCCTGTTGTGATGAGGCCGCAGCCGCCTTTGGCGCGGGCGAAAAAGTACTGCAGCATCATGTCACTGGGGCGGCCAGTTTCCTCGCACATGTCGATATTGCCCATCGGTGCCATGACAATGCGGTTTTTGACGGTGAGCTTGTTAATTTTGATGGGAGAGAAGAGCTTGTCAAAAGGATAGAGCTCTTGTGTCATGCGGGACGATCCGCAACCGGATTTTTTGGCGGGCCAGCTGTCGAATGAGTCGACGAGTTGCTGCACCAGTACGTCTTTTCCCAATGAGGTTCCTTTCAGATGTTGACAAGGTAACAAAGCAGTTTACGTCTAAATGTTTAATAGTCAACAACAAAGGCATGAGTTCGGTGAAGGAAAAAAAGGACTTAATGAGCGTCGGATGGCAAGTTGTGTTGCGACATTAGCTCCCAGCTAATGAATTTGAACTCGCTGCCTCCTACGATGTGCTGTGTGCCGGCACGGTAGCCGGATCGTGGGAAGGATGCATAATGGCAAAAGAGGGAAAGAAGCCGATCGGCAAGATTATTCTGGGTGTCATCGTGGTGCTTGTTGTTGCCGGCGTCGTAGGTTCTATGGGCGGTAACTCGTCTGATTCGTCTACGGGTGATGCAGCAAAGCCTGTCGAACAGACCCAGCAAGTCGATGAGCAAAAAGAGGCACAAGAACCCTATACGGTTTCGGATGAGGCCGGGGATGCGTCTAATCAGTTCGCGTATAAGATCACTGGCACATTGACCAATAATACGGATAAAGAGCAAAGCTACATTCAGATTGAGTATGTTCTGTATGACGCAGACGGCAATCAGGTGGGAACGGCTCTTGCGAACACCAACCATCTCAAAGCGGGCGGCACCTGGAAGTTCGAAGCGATGAGCACGGTATCTCCCGATCAGGTTGCTAGCTGGGAACGTTCTGATGTGAGCGGCTTTTAACTAGAATAAACAACATGATTACTATGCGATCTGGGGAGGTGAGGCTGTATGCCCGATAAAAAGCTAACCGAAGAGCTGCTCAATGAGCTTCTCGATGCGCCAAGCATTGATGGCTATATCAAAGAGCATGACTTTGCCGCCCCGTCGCTTTCGGAGTATCTGAAACAGCTTTTGGAAGAAAAGGGGCTGGAGCGTTCGCGCGTGGTGCGTATGGCCGACCTCAACGAAACGTTTGGCTATCAGATTTTTACCGGTGCGCGGCATCCGAGCCGCAATAAGGTGCTGCAGCTTGCTTTTGCCATGGCGCTGACGCTCAAGGAGGCCAACCGCGCCTTGACGGCGGCAGGCGCCAATGTCCTCAACTGCAAGAACCGCCGTGACGCCATCATCATTTTCTGTATCGATCGTGGCTGCAGCCTGCAAAAGGTGAACGAGGAGCTGTATCGCTTTGGTGAGGAGACGGTGAGCTAACGGCTGGCTGCCGGTGGAAGCGCCGTTCACGATATTTTGAACGTGCAGGGCACGGGCGTCATGGGGCGTCCGTGCCCTGCGTTATTATGGACGCCATGGATACTCAGAGCCCAACATATTCCGATGATGAGCTGGCCATTGCGCTCGCTGGACACCTGGCGTCACTTGAGCGTGATGACAGCTATCGCGTGGATCGCGTGCTCAAGCGCTCTGACGTCGAGACGACCGAGCTCGTGTACTTTGAGGGCTCTGGCGGAGGATCTCTTGGCCCCTTTGTTCGCAAGCACATCGACGCGTCGGCCCAGATTGGCGGAGCGTATGAACGCCTGTTTGCGGCCCAGCGTGCCGGGCGACGTTACGAGCACTTGCCTCGGATTGTCGATTGCCACCGCGTGGGCGACGAGCTCTGCGTGGTCATGGAATACATCGAAGGCGAAACGCTCGGGGCCCTGGTGGAGCGTTTGGGTGCGACGCCCGATTATGCTTGTGAGCTGTTTGGCGCCCTTTGTGATGCAGTTGCGGAGCTCCATACCGGCTTTGCGTCGGCGGGGGAGATGGCTGCGCCGGTGATCCATCGCGACCTAAAGCCTTCGAATATCATCGTCTCGGGCGCGAACTATACGCCCGATACAGGTGTGACGTTTTCATCGCTGGTGATTATCGACTTGGGAATCGCTCGCGTGTGGCGCGAAGGAGCCGATGCCGATACCGTTAAGTTTGGCACGCGACCCTATGCGCCACCCGAGCAGTACGGTTTTGGCCAGACGAGCGTGCGCAGTGATGTCTATGCGCTCGGCGCCCTGCTGTTCTTTTGTCTGACGGGGGCCGACCCCAAGCCGGGTCGGGACATGCGCGAGCAATGCGAGGCATGTGACGTCCCCGCCTCGCTTGCCGATGTTATTTGCATGGCGATGGCACTCGATCCGGACAAGCGCTTTGCAAGCGCGAAGGCACTAGGGCACGCTGCACGCGCATCGTATGCGTTGTCCGCACCGACGCCATCGTCCGCGCCGAATGCTGCTTCCTTTCAAGAGCCTCCAGAGCGGCGAGTTGTGTGCCCTGCTCCCATCCTTCCCGCAGATCAGTCTCAGGGTGGATTGCCTTTGGTGCCTGAGCGCCCGAGTCTACTCTCCCGCATTCCCGACACCGTTGGGCGTATTTGGAACGCATTCGTCTATCTTTCGTTACTTGTTTTCTTTGCCGGAAGCCATTTTGCCGTTTTTCATCCCACGGGTGCCAACCAAAACTACCCGATGTGGTTTCTCGCGATTGAGTATTTTGTCTTCGTAGACGGTCTCGTAGCGCTCATTCATTTTGTAATGCTCGATAAACGCCGCCTTCGCCGGCAGTTTGAGCTACTCGATAGATATCGTGGCAAAAAGCTTGCAAAGCTCTGTTTCAAGGCTATGGGCGTGCTCTTGTTGGCAATGATTATCATCGTTGCCATCGCAAACGCGGCTGGCGTCGTCGATACCTCTGTCGCGTAAAAGAAAAAGGGTCCCGATTGGGGCCCTTTGACGTTGATCTTAGATGCGGTTCATCTGGGTTGCAACCTTGTTGTACCAGTCCTGCCACGTGGGCGGGCAGTACTTTTTGGCGGCTGCCGGGGTAAGCGTGGAGCCATAGCTGGCGCCCAGATAGGCAACGTGGGCAGAGATGCCCTCGCTCCAGCTACCAAAGCTCCGCCAGCCGCCGCCGCGGGCGCTCCAGCCCCAGGCGTTATAGGAGCCGGCGCAATAGAGACCCTTGCTGCTCTCGACGCAGGCGATGGCGGGGGACCAACGGGGGTCAACACCGGTGTTCCAGGCTGCCACGGCAAAGTTGTAACCCTGGCCTGCCATGGGGGAGCCGGCAAGGTAGTTGTCGATGCGGCTCGTCCACTCGTTAATGAACGAGTCATAATCGGAGTTACCGCTGTTCGAGCTGTTCACCGTGGTGTCGATGGTGGTGTTGGCGTTGTTGGCCTGGCTGTTGGAGTTGTTGCCGCTCACGCCCTCGCCCGAGATTTTCTCGGCGGCAGCGGCCTTGTCTGCCTCGAGCTTGGCCAGCTCGGCGGCATTCTCCTGCTCGGCTTTTGCCTGGGCTTCGCTGCGAAGCTGCTGGGCCTGTGCCAGTGCATCCTCGGCGGTTTTCTGCTCGGCCTCGAGTTGGGATTTGGCCTGCTCGAGCTCGGTCTTGTTCTGCTCGAGCTCGGTCTGCATTTTGTTGAGCTCTTCGATCTCATCGACGCTTGAGCTCGCGATCTGGTTGGTGTACCTGCAGGTGGTGATGAACTCGCCAAGGCTCTGTGCGTTGACCAGGAAGCTCACGATGGGGTTGGTGCCCTTCTGGTACTTATACAGATCGCGCATGGCGGAGCTTGCCTTTGCCTGCTGATCGGGAAGCTCGGCTTCGATCTGCTCGATGCTTGCCTCGTTGGTGTCGATTTGCTTTTGCAGATCCTCGAGCTTGGTGCGGGCCTCGTTGTAGGCGCTCGTGGCGGCTTCGATCTTCTGCTGGGCGGCGGAAAGCTGATCCTGCGTTGCCTGCGAGGCGGCATAGGCCGCGACGGGGGAGAGCATCGGCGTGGCCGTCAGCGCAACGGCGAGCGCGGCGCTCGTGATGATACGAGCCGGCCTCGACGCGACGAGCGCTGCGGTGCGATGGTTCGAATGCTGCATCCAGTCCCTCTGCAATCAATCGTAGGTTATGGTTCGAACGGTATTCTACTACTGCTTTCGACCTCAACTTGAACCTTAAAGGTTCTAAAGGGTCAAGTTGAACTTGAGGCTTTGGCTTTGACCTGCAGTTATAGTGAATTGTTGAGAAACCATAGAGTTCAACTTTAACGTTACGGAACCCTATCGAAGCTCGATTTAGAGCTTAAAGAGTTGCCTCACGTGGGGTTTTGCAACTATAGGGTTCCTTCGCGGCGAGCCCGCTCCACCTCTTTAAGTGCTTCAGCAGGGGTGAAGGAACAGGTGCCATCGCCAAGTTTGACTACCTGAATGTCGTCCCCGGTATGGACCTCTCCGCCGTGAAGGACTACGCCAAAGATGCCCTCGTGGGGAAAGATGCAATCACCGGCAAGATAGTAGATGGCGCAGCGGGTATGGCAAACTTTGCCAATTTGGCTGATCTCAACGATTACCTCGCTGCCAAGCTTGAGTTGTGTTCCCAGGGGGAGCGAGAGCAGGTTGATGCCCTGGGTGGTGAAGTTCTCTCCAAAATCACCCTCGTGCACATTGAGCCCGCGGTCCCGGGCTGTCTGGATGGACTCTGCGGCAAGAAACGAGACTTGACGATGCCAATGTCCGGCATGGGCATCGGAGGCGAGGCCAAACTGCTCAATAACGATATCGTGTCCGTCGACGACGGGCGTCTTGCGCGTGCCTTTGTGTGCCGATGTGTTGATTGAGGTGATGCGGGCGGGTCCGTCATAGACGTCGTTTGCGGTGCGCAGGGGAGCGGTCGCTCGCGCACGCTGCGCCAACTCGCGTTTTGCAGCATCGAGGATGGGGTTATCGATTGGATGTTCTTGGGGCACGCGTGCGCCTTTCGTCGAGAGTGGCAATACGCTGAATCCTACAACAACGGTAGGTTCTTTGCTTGTTGTCGTACGTCAGTGAGCGCTGGCGCTACGCTGGGTTTATCGCCTCGTTTGCCATAGATGCGGCGGAGCTTTAGGCGTCGGCGATTCGGCACGCTAGAAACACCAGCTGTATAAAGACCGTCCATCGTACGGGCAGTTGATGATAGGAAGTTTCCATGGCATTGCAGTTTACAGAGCGCGAGTGCGAGGCGGCGCGTGTCGAGGTCGTCTACCCCAGCGAGAAACGTCAGGCCGACGTGATGTCGCTCATCTACGACGACGTGAAGGCAGGACGCGAGCCCGATATGGATAAGTTCGATCGCGTGATGTGGGAGTTTGCCTGCAGCGGCTGCGATCGCGTCATTCTGGCTTGCACGGAGCTTTCAGTGCTGCAAAAGTATCGTGAGATGCCCGAGATCAACCTCGACCTGCCAAAAAGGGACAGGTTCATTTTGGTAGGTTTTATCTGAGAAAACAGCAAGGCCGCGACTCGCTTGATACGAGCCGCGGCCTTTTTCGTTTGTCGGTTTCCGATGGCGATGGGTTAGAAGAGGAATCCGAGGACGATGAGAGCAATGCTGATAATAAGTACGGCAATGTCCAGGGCCTTGATGGGGTAGCGCTTGTAAGAGCTGGCGCGCGTGCGCAAATAGAAGCCGCGCTGCTCTGCCGCCAAGGCCGTGGCATCGGTTTTACCCACGCTCGAGATCAGTAGTGGCACGCAGAGCGGCAGCATGAGCTTAAGCTTCTTGATGGGGTTCTTGGTGTCGTACTCGACGCCGCGTGCGGTCTGCGCCTCCATGATGGCGTTCATCTCCTGACCAAACACCGGCACAAAGCGCAGCGCCGTGGTAAAGGTGAAGGCATAGCGATACGGCACGTGCAGCACCTCGACGCAGGCGTTGGCAAGGTCATTGAGCTTGGTCACCATGAGCATGAGGATGAGTGGTAACGCCACACCCAGCAGGCGCAGACAGGCCTTCGATCCTGTGATGAGGCCCGTGTCGGTGATAAAACCCCACACCACGTTGCCATCGCGCATAAAGGCCAGCTGGAGCATCAGCATGATAAGCGCGAGCGGAATCAGCAACTTGAGCAGCGAGAACAGACGGTCGACGACGCCGGCGTAAGCACCCAGCGCAAGGGTGAGTGCCAAAAAGCCCAGCAGCGCCACGTAGGTGTCGGACAAAAAGATGCCGACGATGATGGCGGCGGCGAGGCCCAGTTTGACGACGGGGTTCAGGCGATGCAGCAGCGTGTCACCCGGCATGTAGTCGATGACGTTAACCACGGTGGACCATCTCCTTGGTAATTCGAACGATATCGGAGACCTCGCTTACCTGCGCAAAAGCGGGCGAGACGGAAGATGCCAGGCGGCGCGAGAGTTCAATAACCTGGGGAGGCTCCACGTAGGCACGCCGCATGAGATCGACGTTCGAGAATAGCTCGTGCGCGCGGCCGCGGTCGAGGATGCGACCGTTGGCCATCACCACGATGCGCTCGGCAAAGTCGGAAACGACTTCCATGTCGTGACAGACCATGATGACGGCGCAACCGCGCTCGGCCATGGTGCGCACCGTTTCCATCACGGTCATGCACTCGCGGTAGTCCAAGCCGCTCGTGGGCTCGTCGAGCACCACGATCTTGGGCTCGAGCACTACAACGGAGGCGAGCGCCACCATCTGGCGCTGGCCGCGCGAAAGCGAGAACGGTGCCTCGTCGGCGGGCAGACCAAAGCGGTCGATGACCAGCTGGGCGCGACGCAGGGCTTCGGCGCGGTCGATGCCGGCAAGTTCTAGACCAAAGGCGACCTCGTCGAGCACGGTATCTTTGCAGATTTGGCGGTCGGGATTCTGGAAAAGCGTTGCCACTTCGCGTGCGATGCGGCTCGTGGGAACCGATGCCGTGTCCAAGCCCGTAACGCGTACGCTGCCCGATGCGGGCTTGAGCAGGCCTGTGAGCAGTTTGGTGAGCGTGGTTTTGCCGGCTCCGTTTTGGCCGACAATGCCCACGAGCTCGCCGGGATAGAGTGCCAAGTTGAGGTCGTGGACGGCGGCGCCTCCATGGGGGTAGGAAAACTCGACATGGTCAAAGGTGAGCACCGGCTCAGCGTCTTTCGCATGCGGGCGCAGCGACGGCGCGTGCGGGGAGCACGCGGGCGCCTGGATATCGCTTGTCGCACGGTCGGGGTCGACGATGCCCGCGATCAGCCGCTCTGCCTCGTCGACATCCAGACAGGGCGTGCCGCTTACCAGGCCATTGTCCTCGAGACTGTTGAAGATGCGCGTGACACGCGGGCAATCGACGCCGATGGCGCGAAGCTCGTCGGTGTGCGCGAAGACCTCGTGCGACTCACCTTGCAGCGCGATTTGGCCGTGATCGAGCACTAACACACGGTTGCAGTACTCCGAAAGCAAGGCGACCTTTTGCTCAACGACGACGATGGTGATGCCGAGCGCGCGGTTTGCCTCACGTAACGTTTCGAAGACCAAGGTGGAACTGGCGGGATCGAGTGCTGCGGTTGGCTCATCGAGCACTAAGACGCGCGGACACATGGCGAGGATGGCGGCGATAGCTACCTTTTGCTTTTGGCCGCCCGAGAGGGTGGCGATCTCGCGGTCGCGCAGGTCGCTGATACCGACGGTTTTAAGCGTCTCGCTCACGCGCTGCTCGATCAGGTCGTGGGGAACGCCAAAGTTCTCGAGGCCAAAGAGCATCTCGTCCTCGACGACCGAGGCGACCATCTGCGTGTCGATATCCTGCAGCACGCTGCCGACGATCTGTGACACGTCGGTCAGCGAGACCTCGCAGGTGTCATGGCCGTCAACCATGACGGACCCAAAGAACGCGCCGGTGTAGTGGTGGGGCACGGCACCTGACAGGCAGGCGGCAAGCGTGGACTTGCCGGCGCCCGAGGGCCCGATGATGCCGATGAAATCTCCCTTGTTCACGCTGAGCGAGATGTGGCTGAGCGCCTGCTCGGTCTGCGTGCCATAGGAGAACGAGACATCGTCGTCGTTGATGATCGTTTCCATGGATACCTTTCATAGTCATTGGGGACGTTCTTTAATGACTAGTCGTTTAAGAACGTCCCCAAAAGCTAGCCGTTTGGGACAGTCTTTACCGATGGGGCACTGTGGGTTAGTTGAGCTTCAGGGCCTTCTGGATGGGCAGATAGAGGGCGCCGACCAGAATGGCGTTAAAGACGGCGGTCGTGGCGACGACGGGCAGCATGGCGGCGGCGAGCTCGCCGACCACGCCGAGCATGGCCATCTTGATGATCATGAAGATGACGCCGGAGACAAAGGTGGTCAGGAAGGTTGCGACAATGGCGATGGCGGGCTTGACCTGACCGTTCTTGCCAGCGGCGTTGACGATGCCGGCCATGAGCATGGCGGCGATGCCCTCGGCGGCAAAATCGACGAACGGCGAAGTGGTGGTGATCTGGATCACGGCAGCCGAGATGAGGCCAATAACGAGCGCCTGGCCGATGTTGGGGCGAACGACCAGGATGGTGAGGCAGAAGGCCGAGATGATGAACTCGGGGCTGATCATACCGCCCGAGATGCCCGAGATTGCCTTGCCGACGGTGAAGTTGAGGATGAAGCCGGCGGCGAGCAGGATGGCAAGCAGGACGAGGGCGCGGACATCGAGTTTGCCGCGGTCGGCGGTCTGGACGGTGCGGGGCTGGGTGGCGGCGGTGTTCTGAGACATGGTGAAAATCCTTTCGGAAGGGGAGTGCAAGAGAAAAGCGGAGGCGCGTGATGCGAATGCGATCGGGCTCGAGATAGAAAAAGGCCCCCGGTCGAAACCGGAGGCCTTCCAATCACCTAGAGCGCAAAAACAGGCGTGAGGGACTCACTGTCGACCGATCGTATTCGCATCACGCCACCACCAGTTGTTAAGAGACTTCATCGTGTTCTTCATGTCGGTGGCTCCTTTCGTGATGCCATGGCGCGGTCGCACCTAGTTGCTGTTGCGCTGCACTATAGCACAGCAAAGTGTGTGCGGGGAAATCTTTTTTGAAAAGATTTCAGGCGGGTTTCCCGCCGGTCAAAAGAGTGGGCTGAGCGGGCGAGAGGCTGCCATTGCTGCCTTGCCCGCTCAGCTAAGACGTTACTCCTTATTGCGACGGTAGAGGAAGTAACCGCCCGCGGAGATGACGGCAACGCCAGCGATGGCGAATGCAGCCACCACGCGGCCATCAAAACGATCACCGGTGGTGGGCAGGCCGCCCTTGGTGTTCGTCTTGTTGGTGGTTACCGTGGTCGTGGTGTCCGACTTGCCAGGCTTCTCGGGCTTGGTGGTGGGCTGCTCGGGCTTAGCGGGCTGCTCGGGGGTACCGGGCTGCTCAGGAGTACCAGGCTGCTCGGGAGTGCCAGGCTGATCTGGGGTTACCGGGTCGGTGGCAAGAGCGTCCTTGGCGTAGGTGATGGACACCTTGAGGCCATTGGTCTCGGTGTTCAGGTCGCTCGGGGTGAAGGGCTGGTCGAAGTTCTCAGCCTTCAGATAGGCGCGCATCTCCTGGAGCAAGGCCTTGCACTTGACGTAGGTGTTCTCGGTGGCAGCATTGCCGGCCTTGTTTGCCAGGGCGGTACGGGCCTCGGTGCCCTCGGTGGCCTGCATGACCTCGTCGACTTCCAAGTTCTGCTCGACGAGCTCGTTCTGGAGGGCGTCGAGGTAGGTGCGGACGTTGACGCCGAGCAGCTCGGGATGCTCGAAGCAGAGGGAGCTGATGTCCATGAGGACGTAATTGATGGAGTTCTCGGGTTCTTCGTTGTTTACGATGTCCGTCTCTTTGCAGTGATCGTAGGAGACGGTCTGGTCGCTGAAATACGGGCTAACCTCGGTGAGCAGTGCGGAGTAGAAGGGGATGGCGACGGAGTACGCGGCGCGGGAGAGCATTTCCCATTGGATGGTTGCGATCTCGGGATCGAGGCCATCGCGAATCTGGAAGAGGTTGATCTCGCTGTTGCTTTCGGTACCGATGGCGTAGGCGCCGTCGGTGTTGGCGTTGAGGCCCGGGGCCTTCTCGCCGCGGTTGCCAAACGCGCGGATCATCTCAAAGGTGTTCCAGTTGGATTTGCCAGGCTGGAAGAACAGGGGCTGTGCCTCGAAGGGCAGAGCGCCGGTCGTGGCGCGGGCGTTTTCGCGCGTGTCCTTTACAATCTTATAGTCGGTGCCCTCGGTGAGCGGCGCATCGAAGTAAGCGCGACCCTGGACATAACGTGCCCAAGAGTGCATGGCATTTTCGCTAATTTCCTCGCCGTAGGTCTGGGCAACGTCGAACTGGCCATCATCGAAGTACTTGGCGAAGCCCTTCTCCTTGGGCATAGATTCGATGCCCTCGGAGTGGAGGCAGTTCTCGGTGTCGTTGAGGTCAACCTTGTAGTTGAGGTTGCCGATGTTGGGGTTAAGCGAGGCGATGTCATCGGTGAGCTTCATGGCGATCCACTGATGGCCGGAAAGTGCGGCGAACAGCCAGGTCTCATTGTTGTCGGAGATGATAATCTGGTCGTTGCCGCAGGCGCCCTGGTCGTCGATGATCTTGCCGAGGAGTTCGACACCCTCACGTGCCGTGGCGCTTTCGCCCAAGATTACGCTGCCGTAGCTATATTCGCCAATGCCAGTATCGGTCAGGGGGTCCGCAGCCTTGGCAGCTGCATTCATGTAGGTGGTCAGCGTGGCGGAGCAGGAGACACCCTTCTCGTTGATGCCAGCCTCGGAGTAGGCATCCCAGCGCTCGTCCCACTGACTGGGGTGGTCACGCACATAGGTGTAGCGATACGAGGTCTTGGTCGAGGTATACACGAATGCAGACTCATCCGAGCTGTAGGTGTGACCAGGGCCAAACGAAGGCTCGATGCCAAAGTGCTTGAGGTAACGCTTGCGGTAGTCCTCAGCACGGCCGTAGTACGTGTTGCCGTCCGCCGTGAGCTTGCTGCCCATGTAGATCTGCGTGCAGGCGAGCGCAGACGTCGGCATGGACATGATGGTTGCAGCTCCAAAGGCGAGGCCTATGCCAAGCTTTTTGAGCGCGTTGACGGGGTGAGTTTTCCTCATTTTCCCTCCCAGCGTGCGAAAGCTCTCCGTTGCCAGAGAGCTTCAGCCAATAAAGACACCCCATTAGCGTAACGAACTGGAAACAATATTCATCTATGAAAGAAACTTACTCGATAAGCGTAATGAAATATGCGATGAGTGGTTAATTATACTCGGTTTGTAGCTTTACTTTAATAAAGACGCCCTGCAATTACCGTGCCTGAATAAAGCGCCTTGCACGGGGCGCAAAGAAAATCCCCCGCTGTTTGGCAAATGCATAAACAGCAGGGGAGACGATAATTGGATGAATATCATACCAATGTGGAATTACTTCTTCCGGCGGTGGATCACGTTGATCGCATAGCCGACGAGCATGGCCAAAATGATGATGATAAAGCCGAGCAGGGGATTGTCGTTCATAGGGTCCTCCTATTTTCCGAGCGGGGAGAATTCGTCGACGATGAGGTCGAGGCATTGCGGAAGCGCGCGGGCTCCAAAGACGCCCGAATTGCTGGAGATAATCTCGCCATCGAACTGCATGCCCAGCGACGGGGTGCAGGTGATCTTGGCTTCCTTGGTCTGGATGATCTTGAACTGCGGGCGCCCGAGTACCTTGCCGGCGGGGTCGAGTGCGGCGGTGATCACGGTAGGCAGCAGCTGCACGGTGCGCACGGGTTCGATGACCGCAATGTCGACCATGCCATCGTTCATACGGCAGTCGGGGAACAGGTTGATGTCGTTTTGGATGACCGAGGTGTTGCCGGCCATGCAGCAGATGCCGTCGAGCTCCTCGACAATGCCGTCATGCTCAATCGTAAAGTGCGCCACCGTGGGATTGGGCGTGGCGAGCGCGGAGAGGAAGTAGGCGATCTCGCCGATGTCGTTTTTGGTGGGGGCGGCCTTCATCATGATCTCGGCGTCGAAGCCCGAGCCGGCGATGATGATAAAGCCGTGGCGCTTCTCGTTGCCGTTCTCGTCGAGCCAAAAGAGCTCACCCATGTCGACTTTGACCGTGCGACCGGCACGGCAGGCCTTGGCGAGCGCCGCTGCCTCGGGGGCATTGCCGATGTTGTTAAAGAACAGGCAAGCCGTGCCGGAGGGGAAGACGAGCGTAGGGACACCGCACCCGCGCATCTGGTCGAGCACGTTGGAGACGGTGCCGTCGCCGCCCGAAACGACCACGCGATCAAACTCGCGCACGTCTGCCACGGCATCCTCGGGCTCCATGCCATCGCCGATAAAACGCATCACGACCTCGTCGCCGCCCTGCGCGAGGGCGTGCGTGAATGCGTAGATTTCATCTGAGCTGGGGCCCGATGCCGGGTTGTGGATGATGAGGCAGCGCATACTTACGTTCCCGTTCTGTGACTAACCGAGTATAGTTGTAAGGCAATGCCGATATCCTACCCGTGTTTTTCGGGCCTAACCTTATTCGATTGGTTGATATGTACATTTCCACACATCAGGCTCTACTCGACTTTTGCCAGCGCGCCCGTGAGTTCGACGCGATTGCCGTCGATACCGAGTTTTTGCGCGAGCGCACATTCCACCCGCGCCTGTGCTTGGTTCAGATTGCCACCCCTGCCGAGAGCGTAGCGGTCGACCCTCTGGTGATCGACGACCTGTCGCCGCTGGCCGAGCTTATGGCCGACGAGAGCGTGACCAAGGTCTTCCACGCGTGCTCGCAGGATATGGAGGTCATGCTCCATACCGTGGGCGTGCTGCCACGACCGATTTTCGATACGCAGGTCGCCGCCGCCTTTTTGGGCGAGCGCCAGCAGATTTCGTATGGCGCGCTTGTTCAGACGTTCTGCGGCGTATCGCTGCCCAAGACCGAGTCGCTGACCGACTGGTCGCGCCGCCCGCTGACCGATAAGCAGATTGAGTATGCGATCGATGACGTCAAGTACCTGATCGTCGCCTATACCGAGATGATGAGCCGCCTGCGCGAGCTGGGCCGTGTGGACTGGGTGCTCGACGAGCTGCGCCCGCTGGCTGACGAGTCGCACTATCGCGCCGATCGCCACGAGGCGTTCCGCAAGGTCAAACGCATCAATTCGTGCAGCCGTCACCAGTTGGGCATCGCGCGCGAGCTCGCCGCCTGGCGCGAGGACCGCGCCGAGCGCCGTAACATCCCGCGCAAGTGGGTCATGTCCGACGACACGCTGCTTGCGCTCGTTAAGCGCAATCCCGTGCGCGTTGAGGAGTTCCGTAGCATCCGCGGTACCGATCAGTTGGGGGAGCGCGACGTGGACGGTGCGCTCATGGCCATCAAGCGCGGCGCGAGCTGCCCGCACGATCGCCTGCCGCTCATGGTGCGCGGGCACCGTCAGATTTCGCCGGAGTTGGAGAGTGTGACGGACCTGATGTACGCGCTCATCCGCCTGGTTGCCGAGCGCTCGGGCGTGGCGACTTCGGTCATTGCCTCGCGCGATGACCTGGCCGACTATATTGAGCATCCCGAGCAGAGCCCCTTGCGCGAAGGCTGGCGCTTTGAGCTTGTGGGCTCGCGCCTGGACGATTTGCTTTCCGGCAATATGGGGTTGACGGTGAAGGACGGAAAAATCGAATTGCTGTAGGGAAGCCTAGCCGCTTGAATGGGTAAAATGCCTCCAACGTGTAACTCGACTCGGAGGAATTCGCATGCCTTATTACTATGGATACGGCTTTGGCATCGACCCGCTGTACCTGCTGGTTGTTCTTGTCTGCACGGTGCTTGGCCTTGCCGCACAGAACTATATCAACTCGACGTACAAAACCTGGTCCAAGGTTCGCTCGGACGGCGATACGGGTGCCACGGTCGCTCGCCGCATGCTCGATGCCAACGGTTGTAACGCCGTGGGTATCGAGGGCGTTGCCGGCGAGCTCACCGATCATTACAGCCCGCAGGACAACAACCTGTATCTGTCGGATGCCAACCGTTCGGGCGGTTCGGTCGCAAGCGTTGCCGTCGCCTGCCACGAGGCGGGCCATGCCGCCCAGCGTCAAAGCGGCTATGCCATGATGAAAGTACGTACCGCCCTCGTGCCGGTCGTCAACTTTACCCAGAACACCTGGACCATCGTGTTGCTCTTGGGCCTGTTTATGAACATTGCCGGGCTCACGACCCTCGCGCTGATCTTCTTCTCGTTTAGTGTGTTGTTCCAGTTGGTTACGCTGCCTGTCGAGATTGACGCCAGCCGACGCGCCGTGGCGTACATCGAGCAGTCGGGTATGAGTTCCAAGCAGGTCAACGGTGCCAAGAAGGTGCTGACGGCCGCCGCGCTTACCTATGTTGCCGCTGCGCTCACCTCGATTATTCAGCTGCTCTATCTTATGGCTCGCTACAACAGAAACTCCAACCGATAACAAATTGGGTCGCTGGGCGCCG
>URNI01000038.1 GCA_900549135.1 uncultured Collinsella sp. | reverse complement strand
GACTGTAGAGCAGCAAACTTAACCCCTGTGCCGCCCGGCCCGGGAATCCGCCCCCGCGCACAGAAGGAGATTCCTTTTGTGTAGGCTTTGCGGAAATGTGCCAATTTTAGGATACGCCCGGCGGCGTGGTCTGTTGACGGCACAGCTAACGCCACGTATCCTATCGAACTGCGTGTTTCGTAGGGGGATGCTGACCCCTCGATTCAAGCCGTTGCACTTTACAGAAAGCTGGAATCATTCGAGAAGGAGTACGCTTTGCCTACTATTAACCAGCTGGTTCGCCAGGGCCGTCGTTCCGTGCCCAAGAAGTCCAAGAACGCTGCTCTGCAGCACAACTCCCAGAAGCGCGGCGTGTGCACCCGCGTCTTCACCACGAGCCCCAAGAAGCCGAACTCGGCTCTTCGTAAGGTTGCCCGTGTTCGCCTCGTCAACGGCATCGAAGTTACTGCTTACATCCCGGGTGAGGGCCACAACCTGCAGGAGCACTCCATCGTGCTCGTCCGCGGCGGTCGTGTCCGTGACCTCCCTGGTGTCCGTTATCACGTCATCCGTGGCGCCTACGACGCTGCTCCGGTCCAGAACCGTATGCAGGCCCGTTCCAAGTACGGTGCTAAGCGCCCCAAGGCTAAATAAGCCAGATAACGTTTTGATACTTTCGCCGTGTGCCGCCTAAGCGCCGCACGGTAGACACTTAAGGAGATTTCACATGCCGCGTCGTGCAGCAGCTAATCGTCGTGAGGTTCAGCCTGACGCCGTTTACAACAACCGCCTGGTGACTCAGCTCATCAACAAGGTCCTTCTTGACGGCAAGAAGGCCACCGCTGAGCGCATCGTTTACACCGCTTTCGAGATCGTTGCCGAGAAGTCCGAGGGTGGCGACGCTCTCGCTACCTTCAAGAAGGCTATGGACAACGTCAAGCCCACGCTCGAGGTTAAGCCCAAGCGTGTCGGTGGCGCTACCTATCAGGTCCCGATGGAGGTCAACTCCCGTCGTTCCACCGCTCTGGGTATCCGCTGGATCGTCAACTTCTCCCGCGCTCGCAAGGAGAAGACCATGGCCGAGCGTCTCGCCAACGAGATCCTCGACGCTTCCAACGGCCTGGGCGCTTCCGTCAAGAAGCGTGAGGACGTCTTCAAGATGGCCGAGGCCAACCGCGCGTTCTCTCACTATCGTTGGTAAGTTAAGGTAAGGAACTAACATGGCTAAGCCTAAGTACAAGCTTTCCGATACCCGTAACATCGGCATCATGGCTCACATCGATGCCGGTAAGACCACCACGACCGAGCGTATTCTTTACTACACCGGTAAGACCCACAAGATCGGTGAGGTCCATGAGGGCGCTGCCACCATGGACTGGATGGTTCAGGAGCAGGAGCGCGGCGTAACCATTACCTCCGCTGCTACCACGTGCTTCTGGAAGAAGGACGGTACCGACTACCGCATCCAGATCATTGACACCCCGGGCCACGTTGACTTCACCGCTGAGGTCGAGCGCTGCCTGCGCGTCCTCGATGGCGCTGTCGCCGTCTTCGACGCCGTTGCCGGCGTTCAGCCCCAGTCTGAGACCGTTTGGCGTCAGGCTTCTACCTTCAACGTCCCCCGCATCGCCTTCATCAACAAGTATGACCGCGTGGGCGCTGACTTCTTCAACGCTATCGAGACCATGAAGGATCGTCTCGACGCCAACGCCGTGGCCGCTCAGGTCCCGATGGGCGCCGAGGACAACTTCTGGGGCGTCATCGACCTCGTCACCATGACCGCATGGGACTTCAAGGCCGACGACAAGGGCATGACCTACCCCGAGCCGATGGACGAGATCCCGGCTGAGTTCGCTGACATCGCTGCCACCAAGCGCGAGGAGCTCCTCGACGCTGCTGCCAGCTTTGACGACGAGCTCATGGAGAAGATCCTCATGGAGGAGGACTTCACCGTCGAGGAGCTCAAGGCTGCTCTGCGCAAGGGTGTTCTGGCCAACGAGCTCAACCTCGTCTTCGTGGGCTCCGCCTACAAGAACAAGGGCGTCCAGGAGCTGCTCGACGCTGTCGTCGACTACCTGCCCAGCCCGCTCGACGTTGAGGCCGTCACCGGTACCGATCCGGACACTGGCGAGGAGATCCAGCGTCATCCTTCCTTCGACGAGCCCTTCTCCGGCCTGGTCTTCAAGATCATGACCGACCCGTTCGTCGGTAAGCTCACCTATGTCCGCGTTTACTCCGGCCGTGCCGAGTCCGGCTCCTACGTTGTCAACGCTTCCAACGGTCAGCGCGAGCGCCTCGGCCGCATCCTCGAGATGAACGCCGCCGAGCGTATCGACCGTGACGACGCTGCCGCCGGCGACATCGTCGCTTGTGTCGGCTTCAAGAACTCCACCACCGGTGACACCCTGTGCGCCGAGGGCAAGGAGATCGTCCTCGAGAAGATCGAGTTCGCTAAGCCCGTTATCGACGTTGCCATCGAGCCCAAGACCAAGGCCGAGCAGGACAAGATGTCCCTGGCTCTGACCAAGCTCGCCGAGGAGGACCCGACCTTCCAGGTGTCCACCAACCACGAGACCGGCCAGACCATCATCGCCGGCATGGGCGAGCTGCACCTCGAGATCATCGTTGACCGTCTGCTCCGTGAGTTCAAGGTTGACGCTAACGTTGGTAAGCCCCAGGTTGCCTACCGCGAGACCGCTGGTCACGACGTCGAGAAGGCTGAGGGCAAGTTCGTCCGTCAGTCCGGCGGTCGCGGTCAGTACGGTCACGCCGTCATCAAGCTCGAGAAGATGGAGGAGGGCTTCGGCTACGAGTTCGTCAACGCTATCGTCGGCGGCGTCGTGCCCAAGGAGTACATCCCGTCCATCGACAAGGGCATCCAGGAGGCCCTGAACACCGGTGTTATCGCCGGCTTCCCGGTCCTCGACGTTAAGGTCACCCTGTTCGACGGTTCTTACCACGAGGTCGACTCCTCCGAGGCCGCCTTCAAGATCGCCGGTTCCATGGCTATCAAGGACGCTCTCAAGAAGTCTGACCCGCAGCTGCTCGAGCCGATCATGGCTGTCGAGGTTGAGACCCCCGAGCAGTACATGGGCGACGTTATGGGCAACCTCTCCGGTCGCCGCGGCAAGATCGAGGGCATGGAGGATCGCAAGAACAGCAAGCTCATCCGTGCCAAGGTGCCGCTGGGCGAGATGTTCGGTTACGCTACCGACCTTCGCTCCCAGACCCAGGGCCGTGCATCCTACACGATGCAGTTCGACTCTTATGAGCCCGCGCCCAAGTCCATCGTGGACGAGGTCATGAGCAAGAACGCCTAAGTTCGAGCTCCCTGTTACGTAATCCGCGAGAACATCTCTCGCACTCTTTGGAGGTTTAAGTTGGCTACCCAGAAGATCCGCATTCGCCTCAAGGGCTATGATCACGAGGTCGTCGATCAGTCCGCGAAGCTCATCGTCGAGACCGCTCAGAAGACCGGCGCTCGCGTTTCCGGTCCTGTCCCCCTGCCCACCGAGCGCAACCTGTACACGGTTATCCGCTCGCCGCACGTGAACAAGGACTCCCGTGAGCAGTTCGAGATGCGCACCCACAAGCGCCTCATCGACATCCTCGACCCCACCTCGGGCACCGTTGATTCGCTCATGCGTCTCGACCTCCCCGCTGGCGTCGACATCGACATCAAGCTCTAAGCGATATCGCTCATAGCTTAAAGAGCCCCGCTGCCATTACGGTAGCGGGGCTCTTTTGCTTTGAATGATGGCCTTTGGGAATCGGGTAATGCTACCGAGTAGGTGGCTGCGGCGCCTTATTCGCTCAAGGGGCGCAGCGATGCCTCCTCAAAATGGAAGGGACGCAAGCCGTCTTCCGTTTCGATACACGCGCGACCAAAGTTATCGACCGTTCGAAAGATGCCATGCGTCAGCTCGTCTCCAGCGGGGGAGCGGGCGATAACGTGCTCTCCAATCCAATTGAGATGACCGATATAAACATCGCGGACGGGCGCGAGCGGTCCGGCGTTTTCTTCCATGGCGTTGAGACGCTCTGCCCACGCGTTCACAGCGTTTACGACGGTGTGATAGACCTCCTTGAGTAACACATCGACGGCGGGAACGTTCTCGTTGAGATCCGAGAGACCGATTGCCGGCAGGCCGCCATCGGGAACCTCCGAGGGCACATAGTTCACATTGACGCCAATGCCGCAGACGGCGAAAGGTTTGCCTTCGTTATCGCGTGCGGCTTCGACCAGAATGCCGCCGAGTTTGCGCCCTCGCGCGACGAGGTCGTTGGGCCATTTGAGGCCGATCTCGTTAGCAAGACCTTGCGCCTCGAGTGCCTCGAGCACCGCTAGGCCGCTGACGGCGGCAAGACCAGAGTACTTGGCGGGATCAACACGTGGACGCAGGAGAATCGAGAGCAACAAGTTACCAGCGGTTGAATCCCACTTGTGGCCGCGTCGGCCGCGTCCTGCTGTCTGAGCCCGTGCGGCAAGTCCTGTGCCGTGCGGTGCACCCTGTTTTCCTGCTTCGAGCAGGTCATCGTTGGTCGATCCGGTTACGTCGACTATCGTTAATTGGGCATCCATAACGGCTGCTACCTCCTTAATGAATAAGTGAATAACGCAATGGTGTCGAGAGACAGACACAATGTGAAGCCTTTGTCGCATTTGGACAATTTAATGTTAACACGTCAACAACGACTAAAATGCGCTATCCTCTCTTGGTCGATGTAAACACGTCAACAACTCAAAGGAGGTTAGTGATGGGTTTCACGATACTGGGAACAGGCTCGGCGCTTCCCGAGCGCAGCGTTTCCAATGACGAGCTGTTCGAGTTCCTCGATACCTCGGATGAGTGGATTTTTACCCGCACCGGTATCAAGAGCCGCCACGTCTGCACCACCGAGTCACTCGACGACCTTGCCGTGGCAGCGAGCGAGCGGGCGCTCCAGGTATCCGGAATCGACGCGAGCCAGCTGGATCTTATCGTCTGCTCGACGACGACGGGCGATCATCTCGTTCCTGCCGAAGCGTGTGCCGTTGCTGAGCGCCTGGGTGCAACATGTCCAGCCTTCGACGTTTCGGCGGCTTGTGCTGGCTTCGTATTTGCGCTCGATGTTGCCGAGGGCTATATCGCCCGCGGTCGCGCCAAGCACGTGCTGGTCGTTGCCGCCGAGCAGATGACGCGCGCGCTCGATTGGACCGACCGTGCCACGTGCGTGCTCTTTGGCGATGGCGCGGGTGCTGCGGTCATAGGGGCTGGGGGAGAGAATCCCCTTGCTGTTGAGCTTTCGACGTCGCCTGACGTCGAAACACTGCGTGTCCCCGGATTGGCGGGCTCCTCGCCGTATAAGACGGCGCAGGACCGCGAAAGCGTGCTTTCCATGAACGGTCGTCGCGTCTTCAAGTTTGGCGTCAATGCCATCTGCGACACGGTCAACAAGCTCGCCTGCGACGCGAGCATCGTGGTCGAGGACATCGACCACTTTGTATTCCATCAGGCTAACGAACGGATCTTGAGCCAGGCGGTCAAGCGCTTGGGTGTGCCGGACGACCGTGTGGTCCGAACGTTGCGTGAAACCGGCAACATCTCGAGCGCCTGCATTCCGCTTGCTCTCGATCGACTGGCAAATACCGGCGCGCTGCACGCGGGCGACACTATCGCCCTGGTCGGATTTGGCGCCGGCTTGGATGTAGGTGGCTATCTACTTCGCTGGAAGTAGTTGCACATAGGAAATGAAAACGCCCCTGGGGGGCACAAACAAAGGAGAACTACCATGGCAGATCAGAAGACCTTCGAGCGCGTTTGCGACGTTATCCGCGAGACCGCCGGCCTTGACGATGTCGAGATGAAGCCCGAGTCCACGCTCGAGGAGATTGGCCTCGACAGCCTGGGTACCGTCGAGATCCTCGTCGCCGTCGAGGACGAGTTTGGCATTGAACTCGATACCGAGGAGAACCCCAAGACGGTCGGCGAGTTCGTCGATACGGTCGAGGCGGCATTGGAGAAGTAGTGATGCTCAAGTCTCCTCTCTGCGATTTGCTCGGCATCGAAAAACCCGTGTTCCAGGGTGGCATGGCCTGGATTGCCGACGCCTCGCTGGCGTCTGCCGTGTCCGAGGCAGGCGGCTTAGGCATTATCGCGGCCATGAATGCCGACGCAAACTGGCTGCGCGATCAGATTCACGAGCTGCGCGCCAAGACGGATAAGCCCTTTGGCGTCAACGTTATGCTCATGAGCCCGTTTGTCGACGAGGTCGCACAAGTGGTGATTGATGAGCAGGTGCCCGTTGTGGTGACCGGTGCCGGCAATCCCACCAAGTACATGAAGGCCTGGGGTGATGCAGGCATCAAGGTTATTCCCGTCGTGGCTTCGGTGGCGCTGGCGCGTCTCGTGGCGCGTCGCGGAGCCACTGCCGTGGTTGCCGAGGGCACCGAATCTGGCGGCCATATTGGCGAGACCTCGACGATGGCACTGGTGCCGCAGGTCGTCGATGCGGTCGACATTCCCGTCGTGGCTGCCGGCGGTATCGCCGACGGCCGCGGCGTGGCGGCCGCTTTTATGCTCGGCGCTGCCGGCGTCCAGGTGGGAACACGCTTTCTGGTCGCAAACGAGTGCACCGTATCCGAACAGTACAAAGAGCTGGTGCTCAAGGCAGGCGACACGTCGACGCGTGCGACCGGTCGCTCGACGGGACATCCGGTTCGCGCCCTCAAGAGCCCCTTCACCAACGCGTATGCCAAGAACGAGGCGGCGGGCGCAAGCCCCGAGGAGCTCGGGGCCATGGGTGCGGGCGCGCTTCGTAAAGCCGCAAAGGACGGTAATTACGAAGAGGGTTCGTATTTGTGCGGACAGATTGCTGGCATGGTCAACAAACGCCAGAGCGCACGCGAAATCGTCGACGATCTGGTCGTTGGCGCCGAGCATGTCCTGAAGGGTGCGTCCGCATGGGTAGCGTAGCGTTTCTGTTTGCCGGTCAGGGTGCCCAGCATCCCGCGATGGGCGTCGACCTCATCGAAGCATCGCCGGCGGCTGCCGAGGTGTTCGCCATTGCTGACGAGGCGCGCCCGGGGACCAGCGAGCAGTGCCGGAGCGCCTCGAAAGAGGAGCTCTCGCAGACCGAGAACACGCAGCCTTGCGTGTTTGTGCACGACTTGGTTGTCGCCGTCGCCCTGCGCGAGCGCGGCGTGGTGCCTGCCGCCTGTGCGGGATTCTCGCTGGGCGAGGTCGCTGCACTCACCTTTGCGGGGGCGTTCGATACGCGAGCGGGTTTTGAGCTCGTGTGTGAGCGCGCGGCATTGATGGCCATGGCGGCCGAGCGTCACCCCGGCGGCATGCGCGCCGTCATCAAGCTCGATGCAGCGCAAGTTGAGGGCCTGGCAAAACAGGCAGGCGAGGACTGTTGGCCGGTCAACTACAACAGTCCCCAGCAGACGGTTGTGGCCGGAGCGCCCGATGCGTTGCAGACCCTCGACGTCCTGGTAAAAGAGGTTGGTGGCCGCGTTATGAAAGTCGCGGTGTCGGGTGCATTCCATAGCCCCTATATGGCCGAGGCAACTGAGGGGTTGGCGACGTATATCGAGGCCGGTCACGCGCCGTCCCCGTTGCTCATTCCTGTTATAGCAAATATGACGGCGGCGCCCTATCCGGCCGATCCGCAGGCGGCATCTGAGGTGCTGGCCAACCAGGTGAGTCATGCCGTGCGCTGGGTCGACACGCTGCATGCTCTGCAGGATCAAGGCATCGACACGTTTATTGAGGTCGGTCCCGGCAAAACGCTGTCGGGCCTGGTCAAGCGTACGCTGAGCGACGTTCGTGTGTATTCGTGCGAAACGGCCGAGCAGGTCGCAGCTATTGCCGACGAGCTCGCATAGTCCACAGGGCTGTAACCCGAAAGGAATGACATGGGCAACTTGAACAACGACGCGCTCGAGCGCAACGACTCACGTCGCGTGGCACTGGTCACGGGCGGCTCGCGGGGTATCGGCCGCGCCTGCGCTGTCGGTCTGGCGGAGGACGGCTTTGATATCGCCGTCGTCTATGCCGGTAGCGTCGATGCGGCGCGCGAGACGTGCGAAGCCTGCGAGGCGGCTGGCGCTACGGCACGCGCATATCAATGCGACGTGGCCGATCCCGCTGCCGTCAACGCGTGCGTGGAAACGGTCCTCAACGACTTTGGCTCCATTTGGGCGCTCGTCAACAACGCCGGCATCACCCGCGATGGCCTGCTCATGCGTATGGGCGACGATGCCTTCGACCGCGTGCTCGACGTCAATCTCAAGGGCACGTTCAATACGACGCGCGCGCTCACCAAGACCTTTATGCGCCAGCGCGGCGGTTGCGTCATCAACATGAGCTCGGTTGTGGGGCTGATGGGCAATGCCGGGCAGGCCAACTACGCTGCCTCCAAGGCGGGCGTCATCGGTCTGACCAAGGCGGTGGCGCGCGAACTTGCGCCCCGCGGCGTACGAGTGAACGCGGTCGCCCCCGGGTTTGTCGAGACCGATATGACGGCAAAGCTCTCGGAGAAGGTGCGCGCGGCGTGCGAGGAGCAGATTCCCCTAAAGCGTATGGCGCAGCCCGAGGAGGTGGCCGGTGTGGTGCGCTTTTTAGCGAGCGATGCGGCCGCTTACATTACGGGCGAAGTCATACGCGTCGACGGCGGAATGGCGATGTAGAAATCAAGCCGGGTAAGCGGCTTGGATGAGGAGACCATGATGGAACAGAGAGTTGCAATCACCGGTATCGGTGCCGTGTCGCCGCTCGGCAACACCGCGCTTGCCACCTGGGCGGCCATGTGTGCCGGAACGTGTGGCATCGGTCCGATCACGCACTTCGATACCGATGCATTTGCCGTTAAGGTGGCGGCCGAGGTCAAGGGCTTTGACGGCAACGAGTACTTTGGCAAGCGTGACGCCAAGCACCTGGACCCCTGCGTCCAGTTTGCCCTGGCAGCGTCGGACGAGGCCATGCACGATGCGGGCTTTGATGTCGAGGGCGCCATCGATCGCGAGCGCCTGGGCGTCTACGTGGGTTCAGGCGTGGGCGGCATGCAGACACTCGTCGACAACGTCCACACGATTGCCGATCGCGGGCCTCGTCGCGCATCGCCCTACATGATTGCGATGATGATTCCCAACATGGCTTCGGGCAACATTGCGATTCGCCATAAGGCAAAGGGCCCGACCCTGCCCGTGGTGACCGCGTGCGCGACCTCGGCCCATGCCGTGGGCGAGGCGTTCCGCGCCATCAAGCACGGTTATGCCGATGCGATCCTGGCCGGCGGCGCCGAGGCCGCAATTATCCCCGATGCTGTTGCGGGCTTTACGTCCTGCCGCGCATTGACCACCAACCCCGATCCCGCGACGGCGTGTCGTCCGTTCGATGCAGACCGCGACGGCTTTGTGATGGGCGAGGGCGCCTGCGTGCTGGTGCTCGAGAGCATGGAACACGCGCAGGCGCGCGGTGCGCACATTTATGCCGAGGTCGTGGGCTACGGCAACACCGATGATGCCTACCACATCACAAGCCCCGATCCCGAGGCTGCCGGCATCGCCCGTGCGATATCGCTGGCGGTGGCCGAGGGCGACGTTAAGCCTTCCGAGGGCCTCTACATCAATGCCCACGGCACCTCGACCAAGCTCAACGATTCGTCCGAGACGGCGGGCATTAAGCGTGCGCTTGGCGAGGATGCGGCGCGCGCCGCGCACGTCTCGTCGACCAAGTCGATGACCGGCCACATGATCGGTGCTACGGGTGCCATCGAGGTCATGGCCTGTGCCATGGCGCTCGAGCAGGGCGTGGTGCCGCCGACCATTAACTACCACACGCCCGATCCCGCCTGCGATCTTGACTACACGCCCAATCGTGCGGTTCGCGCCGACCTTACCTGGGCGCTTTCGACCAACCTGGGCTTTGGCGGACACAATGCCGCCATCGCGCTGCGTAGATATACGAGGAGCTAGAGCATGGATTCCAAAAGACTTGCCGAGATAGCCGATGTGATGGAGGACCGCGGCCTCACGCGCGTGCGTGTTGAGGAGCCCGATGGCACCGCGGTCGAGCTCGAGCGCGCGAGTGCCGCGCAGCCGGTTGCCGTGCCCATGCCTATGCCGGGTGCCGTGACTGCTCCGGCGGTGGCTCCTGTCGCCATGCCTGCCACCGCACCGGAACCCGCCGCGCAGACACCTGCCGCCGTGTCGGAGCCTAAGGGCACCGAGGTGACCGCTCCCATGGTCGGCGTTTTCTATGCTGCCCCGGCGCCGGGCGACGAGCCGTTTGTGCACGTGGGCTCCAAGGTCAAGGCCGGCGAGACCCTCTGCATCATCGAGGCCATGAAAGTCTTCAACGAGGTGACGGCAGAGACGGATGGCGAGGTACTCGAGGTCTGCGTGGCCGACGGCGACCTCGTGGAGTTTGGCAGCTGCCTCATGAGGATCGGATAGGTGATATCCATGAACAAAGAAGAGCTCAAAGAACTGTTACCGCATCGCGAACCGATGCTTTTGCTCGACGAAGCCGAGCTGGTGGGCGACGAGGCCCACGGTAAGATCACGATTACGGGCGACGAATACTTTTTGCAGGGGCATTTTCCGGGAAACCCGGTGGTCCCCGGCGTGATCCAGTGCGAGATGCTCGCCCAAAACTGCTGCGTGTTGCTGATGGGCGATGAGGAGGCGCGCGGCGCGACGCCGTTCTACACGAGTCTGGACAAGGTGCGCTTTAAGCGTCCGGTGCGCCCGGGCGATACGGTTGATCTGGTGTGCTCCATCACGCGTGCGCGCGGGCCGTTCCGCTTTGCGACGGGTACTGCAAGCGTCAACGGTGAGGTTTGCTGCCGCGCCGATATGTCTTTTGCACTCATGCACGAAAGTTAAGGAAGGCTTCATGTTCGACAAAGTGCTCATCGCCAACCGCGGCGAAGTCGCGGTCCGTGTTATCCGCGCGTGCCGCGATATGGGCATCAAGACCGTCGCCGTTTATTCCACGGCCGATGCGGACGCGTTGCACGTGCAGCTTGCCGACGAGGCGTATTGCATCGGCGGCCCGCGTCTTGCCGAGAGCTACCTCAATGACGATGCCGTGCTCACCTGTGCCGTAAAGTCAGGAGCTAAGGCAATTCATCCCGGCTATGGCTTTTTCTCCGAGAAGGCGAGCTTCGTGCGAGACTGCGACAAGTATGGCCTGGCGTTTGTCGGTCCTTCGGCCGAGGTGATCGACAGCATGGGCGACAAGGACGCCGCACGTCGAACGGCTGCTGCGGCGGGCGTGCCCATCGTGCCGGGTTGCGATCTGCTCAAAAGTCCCGAGGAGGCGACGGCCGAGGCCGAGCGCATTGGCTGCCCCGTGCTTATTAAGGCGCGTGCCGGCGGTGGCGGCCGCGGCATTCGCAAGGTCGAGCGCGTGGAAGATGCGGCAAAGGCGTTTATCGAGGCGCGTGCCGAGGGCGAGGCCGTTTTTGGCGACGGCGAGTGCTACATGGAGAAGTTTGTCGCGCCGGCGCACCATGTTGAGGTGCAGATTATGGCCGATAAGCAGGGCCATGTGTTTTCGCTCGGCGAGCGCGAGTGCTCGGTGCAGCGCCGCAACCAAAAGCTGATCGAGGAGAGCCCCGCGCCGTGCCTCGACGGACACGACGACATTCGTGCTCGCATGCACAAGGCAGCGCGTGACCTGGCTCGTGCCGTCGGCTACGAAGGAGCCGGTACCATCGAGTTCCTGTATTCGGACGACGGCAATTTCTACTTTATGGAAATGAACACGCGCCTGCAGGTGGAGCATCCGGTTACGGAGTTTGTGACCGATACCGACCTGGTCAAGTGGCAGCTGCGTGTGGCAGCCGGCCAGCCTCTGCCCTTTGAGCAGGAGGACATGCCGGTCCGCAACCACGCCATGGAGTGCCGCATCAATGCCGAAACGCCGGACTTTCTGCCATCATGCGGAACGGTCACCGCGTTGCGTGTGCCGGGTGGTCCGCGCGTGCGCTGGGATTCCGCCATGTTTACCGGTGCGAACGTTCCGCCGTACTACGACTCCATGCTCGGCAAGCTCATCGTGTGTGCGCCCACGCGTGACGGCGCCATTCGCAAGATGCGCTCGGCCCTGGGCGAGCTCGTGATTGAGGGCGTGAGCGAAAACAGCGAGCTTCAGCTCGACGTGCTGGCAAACGACGAGTTCTTGTCGGGCATGTACCACACCGATCTGATGGGGCATCTCTATGCTGATGAATAGAAAAGCGAAGACGGTCAACGTCCTCGAGGGGCCGATAACCGAGTCGTGCGCCGAGTTTCCCGCGCGCCACGTGTTTATCAAGTGCCCGGAGTGCCGCCGCGTGATCGATGAGGCACGCCTGCACGACAATCTCGAGGTTTGCCCTCGTTGCGGCAAACACTTTCGCGTGAGCGGTCGCGCGCGCATGCGCATGACGGTCGACGAGGGCACGTTTGAGGAATGGGATGCCAATCTGGCGTCGGAGGACTTCCTCTCGTTTCCCGGCTATGCCGACAAGCTCAAGAGCGTAAGCGAGCGTTCGGGCGAGCGCGATGCCGTTGTGTGCGGCAGGGGCAAAATCTGCGGTTGCGATACCGCACTCTTCTTTATGGATGCCGACTTTATGATGGGCTCGATGGGTTCCGTGGTGGGCGAGAAGATCTGTCGCACATTTGAGCACGCGACCGAGCTGGGATTGCCGGTTGTCGGCTTTACCGTTTCGGGCGGTGCGCGCATGCAAGAGGGCGTGACATCGCTTATGCAGATGGCCAAGATTTCTGCGGCGGTTAGGCGCCACAGCGAGGCGGGCGGCCTGTATATCACGGTGCTCACCGACCCCACGACCGGAGGCGTAACCGCGAGCTTTGCCATGGAGGGCGATATTATCCTGGCCGAGCCCGATGCCCTGACGGCATTTGCCGGCCCGCGCGTGATCGAGCAGAACATGCACAAGCGCCTGCCCAAGGGATTCCAGCGCTCCGAGTTTTTGCTGGAGCACGGCTTTTGCGATGCCGTTGTTCCGCGTGGCGAGATTGCGCTCACGGTAGGCGAGCTGCTGGCACTGCACGAAGGGCACGCGCCCGGCCTGGGGGCACCGCATGAGATCGTGCATACGGGTCGTCGCGGCAAAAAGCTGGGACACTTGTTCAAGCGCTCGACCGCACCAAAAACCGCGCTCGAGATTGTCAAGCAGACCCGCTCGGCAGATCGCGCCACGGCGGGCGAGATGATCTCGCTGGGCCTGGATGGATTTGTGGAGCTGCATGGCGACCGTTACTTTGGCGACGACGCCGCCGTGGTGGCTGGCATTGGCTGGAAAGACGGGCGACCCGTGACGGTTATCGCCGTCGAGCGCGGTACCACGACCAAAGAGCGCATGCGTCGCAACTTTGGTATGGCACATCCCGAGGGCTACCGCAAAGCGCGTCGCCTTATACGCCAGGCCGAAAAGTTTGGTCGACCGGTTCTGTGTCTGGTCGATACTTCGGGCGCGTTTTGCGGCATCGGTGCCGAGGAGCGCGGCCAGGGCGAGGCGATTGCCCAGAATCTCATGGAGATGAGCGGCCTCAAGACGCCGATTGTCTCGGTGGTGACAGGCGAGGGCGGCTCTGGTGGCGCGCTGGCGCTGTCCGTGGCCGACCGCATCCTGATGCTCTCGAGCTCGGCCTATTCGGTCGTGAGCCCCGAGGCCTGTGCGTCGATCCTGTGGAAGGATACCGAGCGCGCGAATGAGGCCGCCGAGGCGCTTAAGCTCACGGCCCCCGATCTGTTGGCGCTCGGCATCATCGACGGCATTGTTGACGATAGGGGCCTGTCGCATGAGGAGATCGCCGGTGCCGTCATGTCCTCGGCATTTGATGCCTTCGATACGCTTGGGCAGCTCGACGACGCGACCCTCACAAACCTCCGCTACGAAAAGTACCGCGCAATCGGTCAGTACCGCACGATGTGACAAAGGGACAGCCCGCATGTCATATTGGGAAAGGCGTTCCATGCTACAAGTTTCTAACACCTCGTTTACAACGACGGTTTCATCAAACGCCATGGCCGTGGTGGACTATCTGTCCAAAAGCATGATGTCGGCGCTGCCGTTTATTGTCTGCGCGGCGTTGTTCCGCACCGTTGCCGTCATTATGGGCGAAGGTATGCTGGGCCTGTGGTCTGCCGATTCCGAAATCTATCGCCTGTTCTACAGTTGGCTCTATAACGCCGGCTACTACTTTTTGCCCATTTATCTTGGTTGGGCGGCCGCCCGCCAGCTCGGTTGCTCGGAGCAGCTAGGCATGATGCTGGGCGGCGTATTGATTGCGCCCGATCTGCTTAAGCTCGTCGATGCCGCATCGACGACGGGGGCATCGATGACTTCCGTGTATGGTCTGCTTCCCGCGCCGGTCAACGATTACACGACGACTGTTATTCCGGTTCTCCTTTCGGTGCCCGTGCTATGGCGAGTGGAGTGTTTCTTTCAGCGCGTTATCCCTAAGGCCGTGGCGTTTTCGTTTGTTCCGTTTGCGACCATGCTTGTCATGGTTCCGGTTTCGCTGTGTATTACGGCGCCGGCGGGCAGCTATCTGGGCATGCTGTTGGGCCAGCTTATGTTTATGCTTGGCAATTCCGGTGGCATCGTGTCGCTGCTCACGCTCATGGGGCTTGCCGCGGGTTGGGAGTTTCTTAAGATTGCAGGCGTCAGCAACGTTGTCCTATCGCTTGCCTATGCTCAGTTTATGAGTGTGGGAACGGATTCGTGCATCCTGATCGCCGCGACGATGGCGACGTTCGCCGTTTGGGGCATGCCCTTTGGCGCGTCGCTCCGCGTTGCGGATAAGGACGAGAAGGCACTCATGCTGGGCTATTCAATCTCGGGTATTCTTGGCGGCGTAAGCGAGCCGGCGCTGTACGGTTGCGGCTTTAAATATGGCAGGTGCCTGACGTACATGGCCATTGGCGGCGCCGTCGGAGGCCTTGTTGCGGCCGTGGGCCACGTTACGGCCTATACCATCGGCATGACGAATGTCCTTATGGTCATTGGCTTTGCCACGGGCGGCATCTCGAACCTGCTGTGGTGCTGCGTTGCCGGCGGTGTGGCATTTGCGGTGTCTGCGGCGCTGAGCTACTGCTTTGGCGTGGTGCCGGCGCAGGGACAGGCGGCAGAAGACGGGGCCGATTCACCCGAAACAGTGGCGAGCGCTGCTGAAGTAAGCGCATAAACCTGTGCGACAAAAGGACGATTCTTTTGTCATGCTCCAAGGCCGTGGCCCGTGCGGGCTGCGGCCTCTTTGTATCTGGGAGACAAAGTGGCTACACTACAATCCGTTTGAGCAATAGATATATAGGTAGTACCGTGGGGGCGGATGCAGATGGTCGAGTGGATAGTTAAGCGCGCGCAGGGCGATCGTGCGCGTGTGGGCACGTTAGCGGGCATGGTGTGTATTGTCGCCAATGTGGCGCTTTGTGCTGCGAAGGGCGCAATCGGTGTGGTTTCGGGATCGGTTTCGATTGTGGCGGATGCCATGAACAACCTGTCCGATGCCAGCTCGAATATCGTGAGCGTGCTGGGCTTTAAGCTGGCGAGCAAGCCCGCCGACCCCGAGCATCCATACGGCCATGGTCGCTACGAGTACCTCTCGGGTCTTGTCGTGGCGGCGCTCGTGCTTCTCATTGGCCTTGAACTGGTGAAGTCCTCGTTTGAGCGTATCATCCACCCCGAACCTGTCGAGTTCTCGCTTGCCCTGGTGGCAGTCCTGGCGCTTTCGATGGTTGTTAAGCTGTGGATGGCGGCGCTCAACCAAAAGCTCGGCGACCGTATCGAGTCCGAGACACTGCATGCGACTGCCCAGGATTCCAAGAACGATGTTCTTGCCACAGGCGCCGTGCTGGCATGTGCAATTGTTTCGCAGGTGACGCACATCAATCTTGACGCATGGGTTGGCCTTGCCGTTGGCGCCTATATTGGCTGGAGCGGCTTTGAACTTATTCAAGATACGGTGAGCCCGCTTTTGGGTCAGTCGCCCGATCCTAAGCTGGTCAAGCACATTCGAGACAAGATCATGAGCTATCCCGGCGTTTTGGGAGTTCACGATTTGATGGTTCACGACTACGGCCCGGGCAGGAAGTTCGCAAGCGCTCACGCCGAGATGGCAGCCGAGGCCAGCCCGCTGGAAAGTCACGACACGCTCGATAACATCGAGCAGTCGTTTAGGAACGAAGACGGCATGATTGTCACACTTCACTACGACCCCATCGTGACCGACGATCCAAAGGTGGCGAGCATGCGCTTGCGCATCAACGCTATGGCTCAAGAGATCGATAGCCGCCTTTCGATTCATGATTTGCGCTGTGTGCCGGGCCCCACGCACACCAAAGTGATCTTTGACTGCGTGCGTCCCTCGGATCTGCAGATGAGTGCCGAAGACTTAAAGCACGCGCTGGCACAACGGGTCGAATCGGAATATCCCAAGTCGATTGCCAAGATTACGATCGACGAAGACTACGTAGGGCATACCCACGAGTAGGGCTGTGCCGGCAAAGCAAGTTATACAGAAGAGGAGAGCATGAAGCGCCTATACCTACTCCGCCACGGCCAGACGGAATTCAACGTCAAAAAGCTGGTCCAGGGCCGCTGCGATTCACCGCTGACCGACCTTGGCCGCAAACAAGCGGGAATGGCAGCCGCATGGCTCAAGGGCCACGACGTTGTCCCCGACAAAGTGGTCTCTTCGCCCTTAGGCCGAGCCATGGACACGGCTCGGCTCGTCGCAACCGAACTCCTTGGCCCGGACGCAGCAGTCGAGCCCTGCGAAGGCATCATCGAACGCTGCTACGGCACCTTCGAGGAAGGTCCCCACGATGCCCTTCCCACCGACGTCTGGGATCCGGGCGAGGATTTGGTCCCCTTCGGAGGGGAAGGAAGCCAGGCGCTGCAAGCGCGCATGGTAGACACCCTCACCAATCTCATGGGCGCCGAGGGCATAGAAACCCTCCTAGCAGTAAGCCACGGCAGCGCCAGCCGCCAATTCATCAAGGCTGCAGCTCCAGAGGGCTTCGAGCTCCCAACAAAACTCCCCAACTGCGCCATCATGATCTTTGATTTCGATGAGGCAAAGCCACAAGCAGAAGGCGAGCCAATGCAATGCAAGTTCACCCTCCAGCAAATAGTGGACCCTCAACAAAGTCATTAGCCTGAACGAGCAAAGTTAAGCAGACATCAACGTGGCGTTCCCAGTGTGCGGCGGAGGGGGCGGGCCTGAGGCATATTAAGGTTGTCGCGAGTTCCGCACGAACAGGAGAGCACTTAATGTGCTCTCCGTCGTGAGCAGGACTGAAG
>URNI01000037.1 GCA_900549135.1 uncultured Collinsella sp. | reverse complement strand
TCGTCGAGTTCCTCGAGCAACTCGCGCGTGGACTCGAAGCCCAGGTCATAAGCGGCCATGTCACCAGCGGCGAGTGCCTCCTCGACCTGCGTCATAAACGTTTGCTTGCCGCACCCAATCGCATCGCGCAGCAGGCGATACAGATAGATGTGGTTGCCCAGCGATAGCGCGGGCTTAACTATTGTCTTGCTCATGGCAAATCTCCTCTTTACACACCAAAGCATCTTACCATCGCACGGGGTCTGCCATCTCGTCGCCCAAGGTAAACGGGCGCGACCGTTGCCGGTTCGCGCCCGTTATGCAGGTCGGTTATCTATGAGAGGCAAACGTGCTTAGTTGCCCGACGTCGTGCCTTGGCTCGAGCTGTCAGATGCTGTGCCGGACGCGGTTCCGCCCGAACTGTCGGTGTTGTTATTGTCGGTGGAACTCGTGCCCGATGTATTGCCGCTCGTCTGGTCACCCGTGCTCGGTTGAGAGCCGTCAGTCGTTTGGCTTGAGTCGGTCGTGCCGGATTGCGTGCCGCCGCTGTTCGCAGAGGAATCAGCGCTCTGCGACTGATCAGGGGTGTTCGAGGACGAGTCGGTGGATGTGGAGGTGCCCTGCGAGTCGTCCTGCTGGTTTTGCGATTGACCGGTGTTATCCGCGTCGTGCTCGGTCGTGCGCGACGAAAGGATTGGCTCGGGACGCTCGCCCAGACCCTCACCGGCAGTGGTGATAAGGATGGCGCCGGCGCAGGCGATGACCGCGACGATGGCGATAGCGATCGAGAAGACGATGACCTTCTTTTGCGTCTGGCTGCGCTCTGCCGCCGCCTTGGCGCGCAGGTTGTCGGGAGCGACGCGCGCCGTGGTCGCGCGCCCCGCAATCTGGCGCATCTCCTGCGTAGTCGCGGCGCCGCCCAGGTGCTCCTCGGCATTAAACTCAACGGGCTCATAGACGCCGGCGGGGTAGTCGACGGCGGTGTGCGTACCTTTGAGGGCTTTGGCGCTGGCAGAGATAAAGTGGCGGTAGACCTGCGAGGACACAACGGTGATAACCGAGCTCACGGCGGCGCCGATCACCGATCCGGCGATACCGATCTTGGAAGCAAGCGCGACGCTCGTGGCGGCAGCTGCGGCGCCGGCGATGATCTGGGGAATGGAAATGTCGTCAAACAGGCCCTTTTTGGGCGCGATGGCCATGGTCTGTCCGATGGAATGGTTCTCGTGCACGCCGTTGTTGAGCGATGCCGGCGTCATGACGCGCGTGCGTGGCGCGTCGGTGTACTTGGTTGTCATACGGGGTCCTCCCGGTGTAAATCTGCTTCGTTTCGTGTAGCCATCAGGGTACCCACCAGATGTGAATCGTACGTGACATTTAACAGATACCATCAACTCATCAATAGCTCACCAAGTTGGTGGGATGCGGTTACAGTCGGCGGTTGAACTACAATAGGGCTTGCTAATTGTTGTGAATGGCGTTTACGCACGGGAGCATTCTTATGAATCTTCACCTTTCTCAGTCTGATGGCTTTTTGCGTGTGGCGGCGGCCTCGCCCAAGATGCGTGTGGCCGATGTCGAGGGCAATGCCGAGGTGGCGCTGGCGGCTGTTCGCGAGGCTACCGAGCGTGGCGTTCGCGCGCTGGTACTGCCCGAGCTTAACCTGACCGGCTATACCGCGGCCGATCTGTTCCATAACCGCACATTACTGCATGCCTGCGAGACCGCACTGGCACATATTCTCGATGAAACCCGCGGGCTGCCGATTGTCTTTACCATCGGTCTTCCCGTTGCAGTTGCCGAGAACATCTACAACTGCGCTGCCGTGTGCTGTGCGGGTGAGCTTTTGGGTCTTACGGCTAAGAAGTATCTGCCCAACTATGGCGAGTTCTACGAGCGCCGCTGGTTTGCTCCGGCGCCTGCGGATCCCGTGTGGGTTGAATTTGCCGGTCAGGGTCCGGTTCCGCTGGGTTCGGGGCTTGTCTACCGCTGCTGTGATGAAGGTGCCGAGGACCTGGTGCTGGGCGTTGAGGTCTGTGAGGACCTGTGGGTGCCGGCGCCCCCTTCGACCGAGATGGCGCTTGCCGGTGCGACGGTGATTCTCAATCCGTCGGCCTCGGACGAGATTATCGGTAAGGCGGATTACCGCCGCAGCCTCATTTCCAACCAGAGCGCGCGCCTGTATTGCGCCTATGCCTACGCGGACGCGAGCGAGGGCGAGTCCACGACCGACATGGTCTTTGCGGGCGAGAACCTCGTCTACGAAAACGGCTCCAAGCTCGCCGCGACCAAACTGCTTACCTGCGATATGGCCATCGCCGACGTTGACCTTGACCGCCTGGTTGCCGAGCGCCGTCGCTCGACGACGTGGACGCGCACCGACGATGCGCCGGAATCCGCGACCGTTGAGTTTTCGTTTGAGGGCGTACTGGCCGAAGAACCTGTCCTGCGCGATGCGCTCGACATCGACCGAGTCTTCCCCCGCGCTCCCTTTGTGCCGGCCGACCACGGTGATCTGGCTGAGCGTTGCGAGACTATCCTCGACCTGCAGACCGCCGGCCTCAAGACCCGCCTTGCCCATACGGGCACCAAGGCGGCCGTCATCGGCCTTTCGGGCGGCCTCGATTCCACGCTGGCGCTCCTCGTGACCGTGCGTGCGTTCGACGCCTTGGGCCTGCCGCGCACCGGTATCACGGCCGTGTCCATGCCCGGCTTTGGCACGACGCACCGCACCAAGTCCAATGCCGAGTCGCTCGCTCGCGACCTAGGCGTGAGCTTTCGCGAGGTCTCGATCCATGCTGCCGTGGAGCAGCACTTTAAGGATATCGAGCATGATCCGACCGTGCAGGACGTGACCTACGAGAACAGCCAGGCGCGCGAGCGTACGCAGATTCTGATGGATTTGGCCAACCAGGCTGGCGGTTTTGTCATTGGCACGGGCGACCTGTCGGAGCTGGCGCTCGGCTGGGCTACCTATAACGGCGACCACATGAGCATGTACGCCGTCAACGCGAGCGTGCCCAAGACGCTTGTGCGCCATCTGGTGCGTTATGCCGCCGATGTCTTTGGCGGGCGCATTGCCGAGGTCTTGCTCGATATCCTCGATACGCCGGTGTCCCCCGAGCTTCTGCCGCCCACGGGCGACGGCGAGATTGCGCAGAAGACCGAGGATTTGGTGGGCCCGTACGAGTTGCACGACTACTTCCTCTACTACCTGCTGCGTTTTGGCTTTGAGCCGGGCAAGATCTACCGCATGGCTCTCAAGAGCTTCGAGGGCGTCTACGACGCCAAGACCGTCCACACGTGGCTACGTACGTTCTACCGTCGCTTCTTTGCCCAGCAGTTTAAGCGCAGCTGTCTGCCCGATGGTCCCAAGGTGGGCTCGGTGACGCTCAGCCCGCGCGGCGATTGGCGTATGCCGAGTGACGCTAGCTCGCGTCTGTGGCTTGCGCAGATCGACGCGCTCAATCCAGTTGACTAAGGTTGGCTAAATTGAACCAATACGGGGGTTGTAAGCGTTACACTTTTGCAATCTGATGGCCCGTATCGCGCGGCGCTCTTGTCGGGGCGCCGCGTTTTTATATCGAAAGGTGGCACCATGCAGGCATCGCAGCGTCTCGACCGCTTTGGCGCGGAGGTTTTTGCCTCGCTCAACAACAAGCTTCTTGCGCTTAAGGCCCAGGGCAAGACCATTTACAACATGAGCGTGGGCACACCCGACTTTAAGCCGTACGACCACGTGGTCGAGGCGCTGATCCAGGCCGCCCAGGACCCCGAGATGTGGAAGTATGCCCTGCGCGATCTGCCCGAGCTTAAGCAAGCCGTGTGCGATTACTACGAGCGCCGCTTTGGCGTTTCGGGCATCACACCGTCTATGGTGCAGTCGTGCAACGGCACGCAGGAGGGCGTGGGCCATTTGGGCCTGGCCCTGCTCGATCCGGGTGACACCATTCTGGTTCCCGATCCGTGCTACCCGGTCTTTGAGGCGGGTGCCAAGATCGCCGATGCCAAGCTCGAATACTATCCGCTGGTTGCCGAGCATAATTACCTGCCCTATGTGGCGGGTATCGATCCCGAGGTGGCCGATCGTGCCAAGTATATGATCGTGTCGCTGCCCGCGAACCCGGTCGGCTCGGTGGGCACGCCCGAGGTCTACGAGGAGATTATCGCTTTCGCCCGCGAGCACGACCTGCTCATCGTCCATGACAACGCGTACTCCGACATCGTGTTTGACGGCGAGCCGGGCGGAAGCTTTTTGCAGTATCCCGGCGCGCTCGAGGTGGGCGTGGAGTTCTTCTCGCTCTCTAAGTCGTTTAACGTCACCGGCGCGCGCATCGGCTTTTTGGTCGGTCGCGAGGATGTGGTCTCGGCCTTTGCCAAGCTGCGCGGCCAGATCGACTTCGGTATGTTCTTCCCGATCCAGAAGGCTGCTATCGCCTGCTTGAACGGTCCGCGCGATGAGGTCGAGGCGCAGCGTCTGAAGTACCAGGAGCGCCGCGATGCCCTGTGCGACGGTCTTGAGGGCCTGGGCTGGGAGCGACCCAACGCGCATGGCTCTATGTTTGTGTGGGCCAAGCTTCCCGGTGGTCGCACCGATTCTATGGCGTTTTGCGAGGAGCTTATGGAGAAGGCCGGCGTTGTGGTGACGCCGGGCGCGAGCTTTGGCCCTTCGGGCGAGGGGCACGTGCGTATGGCACTGGTCCTGCCGCCCGATCAGATCGCTTTGGCTGTCGAGGCCATTCGCGAGGCGGGCTTGTATTAGAAACCTATTTCGACTCGTCAATAGCTCGAAACCGATTTCGTGCAGTTATTTTACGAATACTGCAAACAATTTCGGTAAACGGTCGATTTTTGGCTGCGAATAGGAGCATAATCAAAGTCCCGATTGGATGTATTGGGATTACGACAAGCCGCTCGGGTCGTTCCCGGGCGGCTTGTTTGTGGAGAGAGATGGGAGTTTCTAATGGTTAACGAGAAGAAGGTCGCTATTGTCGGCTGCGGTTTCGTCGGTTCGTCTTCGGCGTTCGCACTGATGCAGAGTGGTCTGTTCTCCGAGATGGTCCTCATCGACGTGGACAAGAACCGTGCCGAGGGTGAGGCCCTGGATATCGCGCACGGCATGACGTTTGCCGAGCCGATGAAGATCTACGCCGGCGATTATTCCGATGTCGCCGACGCCGCCATGATCGTCGTCACTGCTGGCGCTGCCCAAAAGCCCGGTGAGACCCGCCTGGACCTGGTCAACAAGAACGTCAGCATCTTCAAGTCCATTATTCCCGAGATTAAGAAGTCCGGCTTCGACGGCATTCTGCTCATCGTCTCCAACCCGGTCGATGTCCTGACCTACGCCGCCATCAAGATGTCCGGCCTGCCCGAGGGCCACGTCATCGGTTCCGGTACCGTGCTCGACACCGGCCGCCTGCAGCAGATGCTTGGTGCCCACGTCGAGGTTGACCCGCGCGATGTCCAGGCCTATGTCATGGGCGAGCACGGCGACTCCGAGTTTGTCGCTTGGTCCAGCGCTCAGGTTGCCGGCGTTCCGCTGAACACTTTCTGTGAGCTTCACGGCCACTTGGAGCATGAGGCTGCCGAGAAGCGCATCGCCGAGGACGTCAAGAACTCCGCCTACACCATCATCGAGAAGAAGCACGCCACCTACTATGGCGTCGCCATGGCCGTCAAGCGCATCTGCACCGCCGTTATGCGCGATGAGCAGACCGTTCTGCCTGTCTCCTCGCTCATGGTGGGCGAGTATGGCCTGTCCGATCTTGCCATCTCCATGCCGACCGTCGTTGGCCGCGACGGCGTTGTCTGCCGCGTCCCCGTGCCGCTGAACGATGACGAGCAGCATGAGCTCACCGTCTCCGCCAAGGCCCTCAAGGACATCATCGACAGCGTCGATTTCTCCTGCTAAATCAAGCTCGCTAGAGCGAAAAGCTACAATGAAGGCGTCCGGGCCCACACGGTCCGGGCGCCTTTTTGGTGCAAAGTAACCTGACCCCAATGCACCATCCCAATGCACCATAGTTGATGGGAGGGCCATGTCGGATTCGCCTAATTTTTTGACCTATGCCCAGACGGCGTTTGATCCGTTTGAGGAGCGGCCGTTCTGCGCGGTGGACAGCCTGGTCTTTGCGTGGTTGTCCTATTTGCGTTTGCCGGGTGATATGGCGGAGCTGACGAACTGGCAGGGCCTAGACGTACGCGAGCTGCTGCGTGCCGAGTGCTACCGGGACATGATTGACGACTTGTGGGACCCAGAGGGGAGCAGGGCCTTGCTGGAGGCCGTGGCAGCAAGTCCTCGCTACCGTGGCGTGCACGTTTGCGGCTATCGTGTCGTGAGCGATGTGGTGGCGACAGAGCAGTTTGCAGCCATGGCGTTCCGGTTTCCGGCGGGGTTTAGTTATCTTTCCTTCCGGGGGACCGATAGTACGATTGTGGGCTGGAAAGAAGACTTTAACATGGCGTTCCGGTGTCCTGTGCCGGCCCAGGAATCCGCGGCACGTTATGTGGACGAGGCGGCGGATGCGATTGACGGGCCGCTTTTGTGCGGAGGTCATTCCAAGGGCGGAAACCTTGCGGTGTACGGTGCGGCGATGTGCTCCGATGTCGCCCGTGAGCGAATCGAACGGGCGTATTCCCATGATGGTCCGGGGTTCGTCGAGGAGTTTCTGAACGGCAATGCCTTTGCCGATCTTTCCGGTCGAATCGACAAGACGCTACCTCGGTCGTCGATCTTTGGCATGATGTTCGAGACACAGGAGGACTATGCCATCGTTGAGAGCACCGAGTTCAGCCTGCTTCAGCATAATCCCTTTAGCTGGGTGGTTGATGGTCGCGACTTCGTGTACTGTGAGCGCCTGTCCGCCGGTGCTCGATACGTTGATGGCTCCATTCGCGAGATGCTGCTTGCAGTGTCACCTAGCGAGCGCGAGCGTTTTGTAGATGCGTTGTTCTCCGTGTTTGAGGCTACGGGTGCTGAGCGGTTTGCGGATATCGCTGGGAATCTGCGCGAGAGCCTGCCCGTGATGCTCCAGGCTGCGCAAGGCTTTGACAGGGATACACGACGCTTTGTCTCGCAGACCATCGTGGCAATCCTTAAATGCGCACTGCTGCCCAAACGACCTCAGATCGACATGCCCGCTGCCGGCAAGAGTTTGACAGAACAGCTCGAGGCTTGGCAGTCCGAGCTCCTGCGCTAGCCATTGATACAAAGCAACCTGTCCCCGATGCGCCAATCTTCGATGCGCCTGGGGCGGGCTCGACCGCTATACTGGTTCGTGCCGAAATCGATCTAGAACGGAATGCCGTATATGAAAATCAATCACGCGATTCTGCATATCCTGGACTTTGACTCTGCCGTCAACGTCATGAGCCAGCGAGAGCTCGATATCGAGAGCCGTACCGTGCGCAACTTCGTGACCACGCATCTGCGCCGCGCACGCACCTCGGCCGACAATAAACGCGCCACGTTTGCCGAGAACTCCGCATTCGGCGGCGAGCTCAAGGGCTATTTCTTTGGTGAGCGTGAGTTCGTGGACCTGTCTCAGCAGATTGCGGAGTTCATCTCTTCCGAACTTACCAAGGCCGAGAAAGCCGAGTCCACTGACGTGCTTGTGGCGGACTTTGATGACGATGAGGATGCCCGCTGGTTTGCCGTGATGCTGCTGGGCTCCAAGCAGGCTTTTATGCACGAGGTGGGTCGCGAAGAGGGCGAGGTGCGCAACGACATTGCGCGCCACTACGCCATTCTGCCGAATCCCTCGCAAAAGGTGCCGAGCTATGCAATCGTGCGTGCAAGCACCATGGAGATCGGCTACGTGGACAAGAAGCGCAAGATTGCCGGCGAGGACCGTATGCTTATCCCCGATGGCCTGCTGCAGTGCGACACGGGCGTATCGGGCAAGGAGGTCATCGACACCGTGACGCGTGTGGTCGAGGAAGTCGCCGAGGAGCACGGTGCCAACACGGCCGTGGCGCTCGCCAAGGTTAAGGCCGCTGTGGCCGAGAAGGTCGAGGATGACGAGGAGCTGCCGCCTTGGGATATCGTCGACGAGGTCTTTGAGGACGAGCCGGTCATCAAGGAGAGCGTGCGCGCGGCACTGACCGAGGAGAAGGTGCCCGAGCGCGTGCCTGTGGAGCGCAAACAGGTCGAGCGCGCAGCTGTGCGCAATCACAAGATCCGTACCGACACGGGTATCGAAATCAGCTTCCCGGCCGAGATGGGTTCGAACTCCGAGTACATCGAGTTCGTCAACGAACCCAACGGCCTCATCTCTATCGAGCTCAAGAACATCGGAAGTATTGAGAATCGATAAGCTGTGCTTGGACGTTGCAGAAAAACAAAGGCCGAAGCCCTTTGGGACTTCGGCCTTTTTTGTTTTCGGCTTGGTTGCTGACATTACCCCGCAGGTTGAGCACACGTCAGCGAAAACGCCCCTAGGCGAGCAAGGTGACGCGAAAGAGGAGGGCATTGACCTTCTGGGCATGCCCGACGATTGAACGTCAGATTGCCGCCTAGGGGCGTTTGCAGCGTCGGGTCGTTACGGCGTTTGGTAAAACGCCGTAACTATTAAAGCTGGCGCAGGCCCTCTTCCAAGCCGGTCTTGCTGTCGGTCTTCTCGTCGCGCATCTTGATGACGCGGGCGGGGACACCGGCCACGACGGCACCGGCGGGGACATCCTCGACGCACACGGCGCCGGCGGCAACAACAGCGCCCTTGCCCACGCGTACGCCCTCCAGGACCACGGCGTTGGCGCCGATCATGACGTCGTCTTCGATGATGACGGGCGTGGCGCTTGCGGGCTCAACGACGCCTGCCAACACGGTTCCAGCGCCGATGTGGCAGTTCTTGCCCACGGTGGCGCGGCCGCCTAGCACGGCGCCCATATCGATCATGGAACCCTCGCCGATAACGGAGCCGATGTTGATGATGGCGCCCATCATGATGACGGCACGGTCGCCAATCTCGACGCGGTCGCGGATGATCGCGCCCGGCTCGATGCGGGCGTTGATGCCCTTGAGGTCGAGCATGGGTACGGCGGAGTTACGGCAGTCGTTCTCTACGTCGTAGTAGTCGATGGAGTCGGCGTTGGCGTCGAGGATTGCCTTGAGCTCATCCCAGTCACCAAATACGGTCTTGCCACGACGACCGCCGTAGACGTGTGCATTGCCCCACTGGACCTTCATGCCCGGCTTCTCGCGCACGTACAGCTTGACGGGCGTCTTTTTGGGCGCGGTGGCGATGTAGTTGATAATCTCCTGTGCATCCATCTCGGCTGCATTGCTCATTTGCTGTCTCTCCTTTGGGTGGATTCGGTTGATACCTGGTTAGGCAAACATGACCTGGTCGAACGTATAGAAGCCGGGTTCGCGGGTGACGAGCTTCTGGGCGGCGGCCAGGGCGCCGTTGACGAAGATCTGACGGCTCGTGGCGCGGTGGGTGAGCGTGACCTCCTCGTCCTGGCCAAAGAAACTCACTTCGTGGACGCCGGCGACAGTGCCACCGCGCAGCGAGTGCATGCCGATCTCCTTGGGATCGCGCGCGCCGCACATGCCCTCGCGTCCGTAGACGGGGTGGTAGCCTGTCTCGGGCTCGGCCTCGACTACGGCGTCGAGCAGCAGCTTGGCGGTACCGCTGGGGGCGTCGACCTTTTGGTTATGGTGCGTCTCGACGATTTCGCAGTCAAAGCCGGGCAACTCGCGCGTGGCCTGGGCCACTAGATGACGCAGGGCTGCGATGCCGATGGAGTAATTGCCCGAGTGCATAACGCGGGTGTTCTGGCCCAGCTCGCGCAGACGGTCCATCTGCTCGGGGGTGTAGCCTGTGGTGCCCGAGACCAACGCCGCACCCGTGCGCTCGACATAGGCGACGACAGCATCGAAGGTTGCAACGTTCGAGAAGTCGATGATGACGTCGGCTGCCGGGGCGTTCTTGAGCTCGCTCAAATCGAAGCCGATCTGGGCGACGATATCAAAAACGGGCTGACCGGCGGCGTCGACAACGCCCTCGGCGGTGGTGCGGATGAGCGAGCCCATGCGGCCCGTTCCCATAATGACGGTCTTAATCAAGCAGACCAGCCCCCTTCAGAGCATCGGTAAGTGCAGAGCGCGTGTCGTCTGCCATGGGGCACAGCGGCATGCGGTAGTTTGCCTCGATCATACCCATCTGAGCGAGCGCCTCTTTGACGGGGATGGGGTTAACCTCACTAAAGAGTGCATTGATGAGCGGCTGGCCGGCAATTTGGATATCGCGGGCACGCGCCACGTCACCGTCCAAATAGGCACGGCACATGTCATGCACGAGCTGCGGCTGCACGTCTGCCCACACGCTGATGGTGCCCGAGGCGCCCAGGCTCATGAGCGGCACGGTAAGCGCGTCCTCGCCCGAGTACATGCGGAAGTCGTCTGACAGCAGGTGGGCGATCTTGGCCGCGTAGGCGACGTTGCCCGAGGCCTCCTTAATACCCATGATGTTGGGGTGCGCGGCCAGGCGCTCTACGTTGCGCTCGCTGATACCGCAGCCGCAGCGGCCGGGGATGTTGTACAGGATGCAGGGGATGTCCACGGCATCGGCGACGGTCTTAAAGTGCTGATAGATACCCTCTTCGTTGGACTTGTTGTAGTAGGGGGTAATGAGCAGCAGGCCGTCGGCTCCCAAGCCCTGGTAAGTAAGCGACTTGGTGAGCATGGTCTGCGTGGAGTTGGAGCCCGAGCCGGCAATGACGGGGACGCGTCCTGCAACATGCTTGACCACGGCGGCGACGACGGAGTTGTCCTCGTCGTCGGTCATCGTGGCGCTCTCGCCGGTGGTGCCCAGGGTGAGGATGGCGTCAGTGCCGTTTTGCAGATGGAAATCGATAAGGCGCCCGAGTGCGTCAAAGTCGACACTGCCATCCTTTTTAAACGGCGTAACAAGGGCGACGATTGAGCCCTCAAGATTGCGGATGTCCATGTTCTTCTCCTTCGCGTCCGCGATCTGGATGCGTTTATTCCATTGGGCGGCGACGGCCAGACGCTCGTCTTGGGCACGACGGCGAGCATTTTCGGCGCGCGACTTGGCCAGCAGCTCTCGGCCGCTCGGCAGCACGTCGAGCGTGGCAAAATAATCGCCCGGGCGCTCGGCGCGGCGGATAAGGTCAGCCGAGCCGTCGGGGCGCAGCAGCACCTCGGCGGAGCGCAGACGGCCGTTGTAGTTGTAGCCCATGGAGTAGCCATGCGCGCCGGTGTCGTGAATCACGAGCAGGTCGCCCATATCGATATGCGGAAGCTCACGGTCGATGGCGAACTTGTCATTGTTCTCGCATAGATTGCCCGTGATGTCATAGGTGTTCGTGACGGGCGCTGTGGCCTTGTCGGCGCCGCCCGGCTGACCCATCACCGTAATGTGGTGGTAGGCGCCATACATGGCAGGGCGAATCAAATCGACGGCGCTTGCATCGACACCGATATAGTCCTTGTAGATCTGCTTCTCGTGGATGGCCTTGGTGACCAGGCAGCCATAGGGGCCCATCATAAAGCGGCCCATCTCGGTGCAGATGGCCACATCGCCCATGCCGGCGGGAACCAGGATCTCGTCGTATGCCGCGCGTACTCCCTCGCCGATGGCGTGTATGTCGTTAGTCTGCTGCTCGGGCAGGTAGGGGATACCCACACCGCCGGACAGATTGATAAAGGCGACATGTGCGCCGGTCGCGCGCTCCAGGCGCACGGCAAGTTTAAAGAGGATGCGCGCGAGCTTGGGGTAGTAGTCGTTGGTGACGGTGTTGCTGGCAAGGAATGCGTGGATGCCAAAGTCCTCGGCGCCCTTGGCCTTGAGCATGCGGAAGGCCTCGAAGAGTTGCTCGGTGGTCATGCCATATTTGGAGTCGCCCGGGTTGTCCATGATGCCGTTGGAGAGCTGGAACAGGCCGCCTGGATTAAAGCGGCAGCTGACCGTCTTGGGGATGGGCCCCGCAACGCGCTCAAAGAACTCGATGTGGCTGATGTCGTCAAAGTTGACGATGGCGCCCAACTTCTCGGCGAGCTCAAAGTCGGCAGCTGGCGTGTCGTTGGACGATAACATGATGTCGTGTCCCGTGATGCCCAGCGAGCGGGCGATCATGAGCTCGGTATAGCTCGAGCAATCGCAGCCGCAGCCGTATTCGTTAAGAATGGAGATGAGCGCCGGGTTGGGATTGGCCTTGACGGCAAAGTATTCCTTAAAGCCCGGGTTCCATGCAAAGGCGTCGCGCACTTCTTGCATGTTGCGGCGGATGCCCGCCTCGTCGTATAGATGAAACGGTGTGGGGAACTGCTCGACGATATGCTCGAGTGTCTCCTTGTCCACAAACGGCTGCTTGGCCGCATATGCCTCGTTGGGGGTCAATGCCATGTCCCGTAAACCTCGCTATCCAGACGGCGCCATCTGCGCATCGAATCCGCATAGCGTGGACCCAATGTCCGGATAGCGCTCCCGCATTGCTGCAGACAGTCCTGTGGGTGTTTCCCACAGGCCCACCAGGTTGTTCGTGCCCGAAAAGCCCAGTTCGGCGGGTTTCGCCTCCCCACGGGGTCAAAGCCTGCCGGCTCGCCCGCGGTTCTTCGTGCCCGCGCCTCTATCAAGTGGTAACGACCCTACCACGTTGCACTTTACCAAACAAGAGTATTCGTATATAACGTTAAAAAAATGCAGGGATATGCTGGAAACATGTGCGCCACAATCCTGTATCACAATAAGTTGCAACAGATATACCTCACGAAAGGATCCTCTATGACCGAGCTCCAAGAACTCCGTCGCTATCGCCGCGATCTCCATCGCATTCCGGAGCTCGATTTCGATCTTCCGCAAACCATCGCCTATATCGAGGGCGTGTTGGCACCGCTCGCTTGCGAAGTGACCCATCCGTGCCCCAGCTGCGTCTGCGCTTTCTTCGGCGCTGGCGTCGGTGCCGCGCATGCCACGGCGATTCGCGCCGATATGGATGCGCTGCCCATCGCGGAGGCGACGGGAGCGGCCTTTGCCTCGATCCATCCCGGCAAGATGCACGCTTGCGGACATGATGGACACATGGCCATGGCACTTGCCGCCGCGACGTATGTCGACCGTACGATTCGCGAGCAGCCGGGCGCCATTAGGCGCAACGTTCTCTTTGTGTTCCAGCCGGCCGAGGAAACGACCGGTGGTGCCAAGACGGTATGCGAGAGCGGTGTGTTCGAGCGCTATGGGGCTGACCGCATTTTTGGCTTCCATGTGTGGCCCGATCTGCCTGCCGGCACGTTGGCGAGTTGTTCCGGTCCGCTGCTGGCGCGTTCGAGTGAGACACACATTCATATTCACGGGACGAGCATCCATATCGCTAAGACCTATGGCGTTCCGGTCGAGGAGTCGCACGATGCGGCGCTGGCGGCTGCCAAGTTCTTGGTTGCCGAGCGCGAACTGATGGACGAGCTGGGCACCGACGAGCCCTGTATCGGTAAGTTTGGTCTGCTGCAGGCCGGTACGGTTTGCAACGCGGTGGCGGGGGAGGCCCATGTGGCCGGAAGCCTGCGTGTGTTTACGGACGACATGTTCGACCGGGCGCGCGAAGGCGTGCGCCGCGTGCTGGACGATGCCTGTGCCGCAACGGGCTGCACGTATGATCTCGACTTTGCCGAGGGCTATCCGCCGGTCGACAACGACCCCGAGTTGTTCACTCGCATTGCACCGGCTTTGCCCGAACTACAGCTCGTAGATGAGCCTTTGCTGATTGCCGAGGACTTCGCTTTCTATCAGCGCCATCTGCCGGGCGTGTTCTTCTTGCTGGGTACGGGCGTGCCGGAGGCGCAAGAAAACCCGATCGACACAGACGGCTGCCCAGCTTATGCGAAGAGTGCCCTTCACACTGATACCATGCTCTTTGACGAGGAAATCCTACTCAAAGGCCTCGATGTCTACAAACGATTGCTTGACTTGGAGTGACGATGGAACGACGTCGACAGTCTGCCGTGTATAGTCCTGGTGGGTGCGGGTGCGGCTTGCTGCTGCTCCCGGTTATTGCTGTGAGCATTGGCGTGATGTTTGCGCTTGCCGGACTGGCGGCAGCGGCACTTGTGCTGTTGATTGTGGCCATTGGCGTGACGATTTGGCTCTGCCGCAATCGCGAGCAACGTCGTGCCGACGGCAAGACCAATGCCGGATGGGTCGTCTTCCTGGTCATTGCGTATCTGCTGAGTGTCAGTTACTTGGCGTTCTTTATCCTGCTGCTCATCAGCACCTTTACTGGGGAATCCGTCACGGTGGGGTAGGCTTCGACAGGCTTCTTGAGGATGAAACGAAAAAGGGGCCGGATGGGCACTTTGCCCATCCGGCCCCTTTCGCACGGTAGTTAATTCGGTCTCCTACTTTGCTGCCTCGCGGCGAGCGACCTCGTCGATCAAGATGGCATCGCCGTGCTTGGCGGCGGCCATAATCATGCCCATTGCCGTGATGTAGACGAAGAGCATCGACGGCGCCACGTCCATAACGATGCCGGAGAGAATCGGTGTCGCCACCTGAGCCGCCATGCTCACGGTGTAGTAGTAACCGGAGTAGCGGCCCACGCTTTGGGAGCTGCAGCACTCCAGAATCATCGTGTACACGCACAGGTCCACGCCGCCCAGCGCGACGCCCATCATCAAAAAGACGCCGTACAGCACGGGCGAGAAGCCGGGTGCCAGCCAAAGAAGCGCGGGGCACAAAACCATGATGACGGCGGTGCCCAGGGCGACCTTTTTGCGGCCGATTTTGAGCGAAAGGTTTGCCAGGGGTACGTAGCTTAGCAGCGCGCCTGCAATTGTCGCGATATTGATGATGGCATAGGAACCGCCCTCCATGCCGTAGAACATATCGGCATAACGGCTGATATTGGTGGTCATGGCGTTATAGCTCATGTAATAGAAAAACGTTGCGGCGAGCAGCATGATGATGGAGCGGCGTACGCCGGCGTCTGCAATGCGATTTTTACCGCCGGCCTCGGGGGAGTCATCTTTGTCAATCTGATCCTCGTCGATGCCCATGGACAGCGATTTCTCGCGCATCTTTTCGACGAGGGCGGGCTCACGGACAAAGACGCCGTAGACAACGGCCGACACGAGGATAAAGGCGGTCTGCAAGATAAAGAGCGGAAGATAATCGGGTTTGTCGGCCTTGGGAACCATGACCGAGATGGCGACGAGCATAAGGCCCGTTCCCGCATAGCCGACGATCTTTTCGATCGAGTCCGCCTTGGTTCGCAGTGGGCGAGGCGTAATATCGGCCACGATGGCAACCGTCATGGTGCGGTAGGCACATATTGCCAAAAGCGTGAGGATAATCGCGCCAATGAGCAGAGGTAGGCTGCCCATGTTGTTGGCAATCGCGATGAGCGGGACGGAGAGCATCGCCACCGCGGAGCCGCCCAAGATAAAGGGCGTTCGGCGCCCGAGTTTGCTTGTGCAACGGTCCGAGAGGATGCCAAAGAGCGGAAGCAGGAACAGGCCAAAGACATTATCGATGGCCATGATCGCGCCGGTGAGCGAGTTGGATAGGCCAAAGGTCCCCGTGAGCATCTTGGGAACGATGCCGTCGTAGACCTGCCAAAAGCTGATCATGCCCATAAAGGGTAGGGAGGCGAGGGCGACGGCCTTGGTGTCGAGCCGGGCCGCCCGCTTAAGATTTGGTTGGGTCATGCTGGTTCTCCTGGTCGGTAAAAGCGGGGAGGGGCGCTATCGGCCCTCCTGTCCTACAGTTGTTCGAGGTTGGCGAGAAACGCCACATAGAATTCGATGCCGCGCTTGTAGACGTCGACGCCGATGCGTTCGTTGGCGGCATGGATGAGCTTGCGCGCCTCGCCCGAGTAGATAAAGCCGCAGAAGCGGTAGACGCGATCGCAGATCTCGTTGAACTCGCGCGAGTCGGTGCAGGAGTTCTGCACGTAGGGGGCAAAACCGGCCTCGGGATAGATGCCCGACACGCAGCGATGGATGTAGTTGAAAGCGGCATCGTCTTCGTAAGGCGAGATAGGTGCGGGTTCGGTGTAGGGGATCGCCTCGTTGATTTCGACGGTGACATGGTCGGGGCTTACGCCCGAGGCGCGGCACTGCTGAGCGGCGAGCTTGCGAGCGCGCTCAACGGCATCGGCGATGGTCTCGAACGGAGCGATGCGCACGTTGAAATTGGCGCGAGCGACTGGTGGCAACACGTTGTGCGCGTTGGAGCCTTCGAGCTGCGTGAGCGCATAGGTTGTGCGCAGCATGGCCGAGGTCTCGGGGCTGGCGGCCATAATCTTGGTAACCGCGGGGCGTGTGAGCCACAGGTTGCCAAAGATTGCCTGAAACGTCGCGCTGCTGCGGGCACCCAGCTCGGTCAGTGTGGCCTCGACGGCAGGCGTAAGCTGCGGCTTGCCGGGGTTGGCAGAGATGGTCTCGCATACACGGCAGAGAAGACGGCAGGCATCGTTTGCCGCTGGCGTAGAAGCGTGGCCGCCGTCGGCGCACGCCGTGACGGTTAAGTCGACATGGCCCTTCTCGGACACGCCTACCATGGCAACGGGTTCGGTGACACCGAGCGGTGCATCGGTTGCCACGGCGCCGCCCTCATCGAGCACCATATAGGGATGGATTTTATGCTCGCGAAGCCACTGCACTGCATGGGTTGCAGTAGGCGCGGCGATTTCCTCGCCATCGCTCGAGAAGAACCAGACATCACGCGGGGGAACGAAGCCCTGGGCAATCAAATGCTCGGCTGCCTCGAAGAAAGCCGAGACGATGCACTTGGTGTCGAGTGATCCGCGGGCCCAGATCTCGCCGTCGAAGATCTCGGCTCCAAAGGGATCATGCTTCCAGTCTTGGCCCTCGACGGGCACGACGTCCTGATGCGCCATCATGACGATGGGGTCCAAGGCGGAATCGGCGCCAGGCCAACGCAGGAGCATGCCAAAGTCGTCGACGCGTGTGAGCTCGGCGACTTTAAAGAAATGCGGATAAAGTCGCTGAAGCGTGGGAATCCACTGGCTGAAGGGCCCATCGTCGCGCTCGGCGATGTTCTCACGCGAAACGGTGGGTATGCGCAGCAATTCGCAAAAGCGCTCGACGGCCGCCTCGTCTGCCTTGTAGGTGCTTGCATCAAGAGGCGCGCCCTGTGCGACCGATACCGATGCTCCCATGGTGGGACTCCTTTCGTGTTGTATATCGAATACGTCAAGATTATCGCCCGCGCCGCGCGTGGGAAATGGCGAAACACGTTGTTCATCTGCGGACGGCGGGTCGGATAGCCTTAGCCGACGATGACCGTGCCGTCTTCGGTCACGGTGATGGCGTCTCCCGTCGACACGGCATCGAGAAACTCATCGCCCAGGTTGTCAATGGTGGGCATGGGGGTGTCGGTCCATACACCCGAGAGGATCGCGCCGGCGGCGGCAAGGCTGTCAATGGGTTTAGAAAACAGCAGGCATGCGGGTTGGCGCCCCATTTTGGTGGCGCAGAAGAGCACCATGCCGCCTGTGGTGGAGCCGATAGTCTGCGGAAGGCACAAGGCACATCCCGCCAAAGGTTTGCCGTACAAGTCGGGATTGTTTTGGTCGGAACACGTGGCCTTTTTGTCGCCAAACATCAGTGCCTTCTGAAACGATGCGAGTGTGTTGAGCCCTCCGTGAGAGACAAGTGCCTTGGCGTGGGCAGTTCCGGGGACAACGACGCGGCCGTGAAAGATTTTTTCCATGAGGAGTCGCCTTCCTATTTGATTGGTTTTCCGGTGGTGACGTAGGCGAGCACCTCGTCGTCGGTGTAGTAGTGCGCCGTGGAGTAGGTGCGCAGCTTGTTGGAGTTGGTCGCCATGGGCATGCGGCCGCACAGCGGGTTG
>URNI01000036.1 GCA_900549135.1 uncultured Collinsella sp. | reverse complement strand
AGGAAAGCACTTAATGTGCTTTCCGTCTTGCGCAGGACTGTAGAGCAGGAAACTTCATATGCGTCCCTCCCGGGCGCAAGCAAAAGGGCGACCCCATTGCGGAGTCGCCCTTGTTGAACTGCTTATGTGGAGCTGTTACTCGGCGTCATGGTGACGGCGGGGCTTGCGGCCTCCGTTGTCGCCGGGACGGCGCGGACGATCGCTGCGCTCGCGACGCGGACGCTCACGGCGCTGGAAGTGCTCGCCGTCGCTCTCAGAGGCACCCTCGGCACGAGCAGGGGCCTCGGGCTTGTCAAGACGATCGAGCGAGATCTTGCCGCGATCGTCGACCTCGATGACGACGACCTTGACCTCGTCGCCCACGTTGAGGACGTCCTCGACCTTCTCCACGCGGCCCTTGGCGACGCGGGAGATGTGCAGCAGGCCATCCTTGCCGGGCAGCAGGTTCACGAAGGCGCCAAAGGGCTGGATGGAGACCACGCGACCGGTGTACTCCTCGCCCGGCTCGGGAACCTTGATGATGAGCTTGATACGCTCGACAGCCTGGTCGACGGACTCGCCGGTGCCGCCGACAAAGACGGTGCCGTCCTCCTGGATGTCGACCGAGGCGCCGGTCTCGTCCTGGATGCCGCGGATGACCTTACCGCCGGAACCGATGACGTCACGGATCTTGTCGGTCGGAACCTGGATGGAGACGATACGCGGAGCGGTGCTGCGCGTGGTGTGGCGCGGCTCGGGGATCACATCGAGCATCTTCTGCAGGATGAAGGCGCGACCCTCCTTGGCCTGCTGCAGGGCGCGGGCCAGGATGTCGAAGGTGAGGCCGGTGGCCTTGTTGTCCATCTGCAGGGCGGTGATGCCCTCGGTGGTGCCAGTGACCTTAAAGTCCATGTCGCCCAGGAAGTCCTCGAGACCCTGAATGTCGGACAGGACCACGGTCTTGCCCTCCTCCTGGATCAGGCCCATGGCGATTCCGGAGACCGGGCGCTTAATGGGCACACCGCCGTCCATAAGGGCGAGCGTGGAGCCGCAGGTCGAAGCCATCGAAGAGGAGCCGTTGGACTCCATGACCTCGGAGACGACGCGGATGGCGTAGGGGAACTCGTTCTCGTCGGGAAGCACCGGAAGCAGAGCACGCTCGGCCAGATTGCCGTGACCGATCTCGCGGCGCTTGGGGCTGCCCATGCGGCCGGTCTCGCCGGTGCAGAACGGCGGGAAGTTGTAGTGGTGCATGTAGCGCTTGCCCTCGGTGGGCTCGATGGTATCCAGACGCTGGCCCTCGTTGAGCATGCCGAGCGACAGGACGGAAAGCACCTGGGTCTGGCCACGCTGGAACAGACCGGAGCCGTGAACGAGCGGCAGGTAGTTGTCCTTCACCATGATGGGACGGATCTCGTCGGCAGCACGGCCGTCGACGCGCTCGCCGGTCTCGACGACCATGGTGCGCATGGCCTTCTTCTCGAGCTTCTTGAGCGCCACGGGGATCTCGCGCTCCCAAGCAGCCTGCTCCTCCTCGGTGAACTCGGCGCGGATGGACTCCTTCAGAGCCTCGACCTTGCCGATACGGGAGAGCTTGTCGGCGTCGCGCAAGGCGGCTGCCATCTCGTCGTAGTGGGCGAAGATGCGCTCCTGGACCTCCTCGACGGGCTGGTCGAGCGGGTACTCCTTCTTGACGATGGGGCCGTTGACCTGCTCCCACTCGGCGACGAACTCATCCTGAGCCTGGCAGAAGGCAGCAAGGGCCTCCTGGCCAAACTTCATGGCGGCGAGCATGTCGTCCTCAGAGATCTCCTCGGCGCCGGCCTCGACCATCGAGATGAAGTCGGCGGAGCCGCCCAGCTCCAAGTCCAGATCGGAGTTCTCGCGCTCCTCGTAGGTGGGGTTGACGATAAACTCGCCGGTCTCCACGTTACGGCCGATGCGCACGCAGGCAAGCGGGCCCTCGAAGGGCACGCCGCCGAGCGTCATGGCCAGGGAAGCACCCATGACGTTGATGACGTCAAAGGGGTTGACCTGGTCGGCGACAAGCGAGGTAGCGACGATGTGCACCTCGTTGCGGAAGCCGTCCGGGAAGCTCGGGCGAATCGGACGGTCGATCATGCGCGCGGTGAGCGTGGCCTTCTCGCTGGGACGGCCCTCACGCTTGAGGTAGCCACCCGGGATGCGGCCGGCAGCGTACATCTTCTCGTTGAAGTCGACGGTCAGCGGGAAGAAGTCATAGTTCTTGCGCTCCTTGGAGACGACCACGGTATCGAGCATCGTGGTGTCGCCCTGCTTGACCAGGCAGGCGCCGGTGGCCTGCTTGGCAAGCTCGCCCGACTCAAAGGTGTAGGTCTTGCCGTACAGCTCAAAGGTCTTGGATACGAGTGTCATTGTTCTCCTTTACCCCACAGGCCCCTTGCCTGCGGGCTTCTCATGTGACGCGGACCCCCTGCCCCCGCCACGCTTCAGAGCGTGATTGTTCGCGCCCTTACACAAAAAGAGCGCCCCGCTGCGCAGGACGCTCTTAGCATGTACAAATCCTACTGGATGTTGTCGCGGATGCCCAGAGCCTTGATGAGCTCACGGTACTCGACGATGTCGTTCTTCTTGATGTAGGAGAGAAGACGACGACGACGACCGACGAGCATGAGCAGACCACGACGGGTGTGGAAGTCCTTCTGATGGGACTTCATGTGCTCGGTCAGCTCCTTGATGCGCTCGGACAGGATGGCGACCTGAACCTTGGGGTTGCCGGTGTCGACCGGGGTGTTACCGAACTGGGCAGTCAGCTCCGCCTTGCGCTCTTTGGAAACAGTCATTGTTTCACCTTTCTTTTTGCGTCGCCATCGGGCGACTCGATTCGCCTCGGACTGGGAAGCCGCCGGTGGAGCGAGCAACCAAGGTCGAGGTACCAACAGGTCGGTATGTTACCACAAGCAGCCCGCGCCTGCGCATCATCACCGACCCAACATGAATTCCATCGCACGGAGGCGCTGATCGGTGTGCGTCGCAGCCCAAACATGCGAAAGCCCCAGCAAAAAGGCTGCGGTATGCGGGTCGATTCGCTCGGCCAAAAGCGCATCGAAGGTCATGGACATGAGGGCGCGCAGCCATGCGGCCTCACCGGTCGACACCAGCTCGGCACCTGGAACGCTCGACGCGCACGACCCGCACATGAGGCCGCCCGCCTGGGGCGAAAAATACGACAGCATGGGGTCTCCGCACAGCACGCAGGCCGAAAAATCGGGTCGATAGCCAACGTGCGACAGCAGCTTAAAGACATATGCCGCCACAAGTAGATCCATATGCGCCGTGTCGAGCCCGCTGCCCACCAGGGCAAGCGCTCGCTGCGTTATAGCAAAGGTAAACGGGTCCTCGGCGTCCTCGAACGAGCACGCGCGCGCGACCTCGGCGATCGCGCTTGCGGCGCAGGTCGTCTCGTAATCGGGCGCAACGCCGAGCGGCGCCTCCATAAGCTCGGCCTGGGAAACCACGTCGAGTGACCGTCCATGTGCGAGCAGCATATCTACCGTACAGAACAGCTCGCAGCGCGCAGCCAGGCGTCCGCCGGGTTTGCGGGCGCCCTTTGCCACGGCACGAACCTGCCGCCCCCGCTCGTCAAGCATCGTCAAGATCAGGTCGGTCTCTTTGAGCTTAGTCTTATCGAGCACGAGCACTTTCGTGCGATATGTCCGGGAGCCTGCCATGCGCGCCGCGCGTCCTTAGTCCTCGGCGTTGTAGCCAAAGCGGCGAATCTGGGCCTCGTCGTCACGCCAGCCGGCCTTGACCTTCACGTCCAGCTCCAAAAAGACCTGCGTGCCAAAAATGCGCTCAAGATCGCGACGGGCGTCGATACCGATATGCTTGATCATCTCGCCGCCCTTGCCGATGATGATGCCCTTTTGGCCCTCGCGCTCGACGTAAATGGTGGCGTGCACGCGCAGCACCTTCTTGGTCTGCTCGAGCGCATCGCAGATCACGCCAACGGAGTGCGGGATCTCATCACGGGTGCGGCGCAAGACCTTCTCGCGCACAAACTCGGCAACGAGCGTCTCATCGGAAGCGTCGGTACCCATGTCCTCGGGGAACCAACGCGGACCCTCGGGCAAAAAGTGCGCAACGGTCTCGATAAAGGCATCGACGTTGAAGTTCTTGACCGACGACGTCACAATCTCGTCGTCATATTCCATAAGCTCGTGGGCAGCCTTAAGCTGCTCCATGACCTGTGCGGGGTCGGCCTCATCGGCCTTGGTGAGCACCAGGACCTTCTTGCAACGAGCGCATCTGACGCGCTCGGCAACCCAGGCGTCTCCCCTGCCGATCGGCTTGGTGGCATCAATCAAAAACGCGACGACATCGACATCGTTCAGCTCGAACAACGCGCTCTTGTTGAGCTCGGATCCCAAGCCGTCCTTGGGCTTATGAATGCCCGGGGTATCGACAAAGACCAGCTGGTAGCCGGGACGGTTGAGGACGGCGCGCATGCGGCGGCGGGTCGTCTGGGCCACCGGCGAGGTGATGGCGACCTTTTTGCCATAGCAGGCGTTGAGCAGCGTGGACTTACCGGCGTTGGGACGACCGACCAGGGCCACGAAGCCGCTGCGGAAACCAGGCTCAACGTCGCCAAAGCCCGCGAGGTTGTCGTCCTCGTCGCACAGGGCGTCGAGCTCCTCATCGCTCATGCCCTCAAACGGGTCGAACTCCTCGGCCTCGTCAAACGAATCGGCACCTTCAGCCTCGTCCAGGACCTCGTCATCCAAAACTTCATCGGCAGACTGCATATTGTCGGACATGGGAATCCCTTTCTAAATAAAGCCGAGCGCGTGGGCAAATACCAGCAAGCCAACAATCGCGGCGGTGATGGAAAGAACGTATACAGAGGCGGCGGCGATGTCCTTCGCACGCTTGGCCAGCGGATGGAGCTCCTGGGTCGCTAGGTCGACGATAGCCTCCATAGCGGTGTTGCACAGCTCGCCGTGAATCACCAGGCCACAACAGATGATAATCGTGGCCCACTCGGCAATGTCGAGGCCCACGATACAGCCGGCAATGACGGTGCACACGCCCGCCACGAGCATGACCTTAATGTTGCGCTCGGTCTTGACGGCGGTGACGAAGCCCTCCATGGCGTAGGAAAACGACTTTAAGAAGGACGGATGGTCCTTGTTCGATCCGGGAATCATAGACGGCTCCTAGTCGTGGGCGTGGTTGGTGATGGGGCCGACGTGGACTAGCTTGGGGTCCTCGCCGCGCTCGAGCGCCAGATCGCGAAGGATGGCGTCCTCGCGGGCCTCCATGACCTCGGCCTCGTCGTCCTCGATATGGTCATGGCCCAGCAGGTGCAGCATGCCGTGTACGAGCATCAGACGACACTCGTCAGCGGGGCTATTGCCAAAACCGGGGGCCTGACGGGCAATAACCTGCGGGGCCAAGATGATATCGCCGAGCTCGAGCGTCTCGTCGGCGGGAATATCCTCGTCAAAGGCCGAGTCGCATTCAAACGAGAGCACATCGGTGGTGCGGTCGATACCGCGCCACTCGTGGTTGAGCTCGTGCATCTCGTTCTCGTCGACATACGAAAGGGAAATCTCGACTTCACGCTCAACGCCCTCGGCGGCAAGCACAACCTCGCAGATGTGCTCCACCTCCTGCGCGTCGAGCAGCGTATCGAGCTCGGCATCGTTGCTGATCAATACACTCAACGGGACTCCTTTCGGTCACGTACGCGCTTCTCGCGCACATCATCATAAGTATCGTATGCCTCGACGATACGTCCCACCAAGGCATGGCGCACCACGTCGGCACGCTCGAGGTGCGAAAATGCGACATCATCGACACGGCCCAAAATCTTCTCGACATCCGCCAAGCCACCACGACGACCCACCAGGTCACGCTGGCTCAGGTCGCCGGTAATCACGAACTTGGAGTTGAAGCCCAGGCGCGTCAGGAACATCTTCATCTGCTCGGGCGTGGTATTTTGCGCCTCGTCGAGCACCACGAAGGCATCACTCAGCGTGCGGCCGCGCATGTAGGCAAGCGGGGCGATCTCGATCACGCCGCGCTCCATAAGCTCATCGGTGCGCTCGCGATCCATCATGTCAAAAAGGGCGTCGTAAAGCGGACGCATGTAGGGATCGACCTTTTCCTCGAGGGTGCCGGGCAAAAAGCCCAGATTCTCCCCCGCCTCGACAACCGGACGCGTCAAGATCAGACGGCCCACCTCGTGACGCTTGAGCGCGGCAACGGCGAGCGCCATGGCCAGATAGGTCTTACCGGTGCCGGCAGGACCCAGGCCAAACGTGATGGTATGCGTGCAGATGGCATCCACATAGCGCTTTTGGCCGAGCGTCTTGGGGCGAATGACGCGGCCGCGATACGAAAGCAGCACGTCATCGCGAAGCGACGTAGCCTCGTGCTCACCGTCGCGCAAGACGGCCAGGCAGCGAGAGACATCGTCGGCAGACAGCGTGCGCCCGGCGGCCGCCTCGCGAAAAGCGTGCTCGAAAAAGCGCGCCACGAGTTCGACCTCGTCCGGGTCGCCGCTCACGGAGATGCTATCGCCACGGGCGACCACATGAGCGCGAACCAAGCTCTCGAGCGCACGAAGGACGCCGTCGCCGGCGCCCAAAACGCGCGAGGGATCAATCCCCTCGGGAACGGTAAGTCTAATCTTCGAGGCTTCCATGAACCTCCCTGCGTGCATGGACCAAGCCGGAATCATCGACTCCGATGATAGCAACATCGAGCAGGCACGGGGCTGTAAGTCCACAGGTATCGTCAAGACGGGCATGATGGAACGAGCCGAGCGTCAGGTTGTCGCCATACTCGAGCACGGCACGCTCGACCGTGCCCACGCGACGGCGAGCGTCGGCAATAGCGAGCTCCTGTGCAGCGGCCCGCATACGGCGGCTGCGCTCGGCCATAACCTCGGGCGGCACCTGTTCGGGCATGTCGGCAGCAAGGGTACCGGGACGCTTGCTGTAGCGGAACACGTGCATACGCGAGAAACCCACACGGCGGCACAGCGCCAGCGACTCCTCGAACTCCTCGTCCGTCTCACCGGGAAAACCGACGATGACATCGCACGAAAGGGACGCCTGGGGCAAGATGGCACGAATCATACGCACCGTGTCCTCAAAGGCCTCGGCGCTATAGGGACGGCCCATGCGATGCAGGGTCGCCGTGCAGCCGGACTGCACGGGCAGGTGCAAAAACGGGGCGATACGCTGCGGATAGCGCGCCATAACCTTAAGCAGGCGCTCAGAGATATCCATGGGCTCGACCGAGGAAATGCGCACATGCGGAATAGACGTGCGCTCCATGATGGCCTCGAGCAGCTCATCGATTTCGACATGCTCGTCGGTCGCGCTCTTGCCATCGTAGGCACCCAAGTTCACACCGGTCAGCACCACCTCGGGAACGCCGGCCTCCTGGGCCTCACGAACTTGCTCGAGCACGGACTCGACGGGCACGGAGCGCTCGGGGCCGCGTGCCTTCCACACAATGCAATAGGTGCAGCGATGGTTGCAGCCGTCCTGAATCTTCACGCCCAGGCGAGAGCGACCGAGCGCATCGACCACCTCGCCATCGCTGCAGGCGGGAACGCTATCGGACTCAACGCCCAACACCTCGCAGACACGTTCGGCGACATCGATCTTGGACGGCTCGGCGATCACGCGATCCGAAAGCTCCAGCAGCTCCTCGGGATGTAAATTGACCACGCAACCGGTCACGAGCACATAGGGCTCGTTAGGATGGGCCAGCGCATGACGGACGGCCTTACGGGTCTTGGCCTCGGCCTCGCCCGTAACGGCACAGGTGTTAATGACGATCAGATCGGCATCCTGGGGATCCACAATAGCAAAGCCCAGGCGCATAAGATCGGCAGTGATACGGTCAGACTCAACCCGGTTGACACGGCAGCCGAGGTTGACGACGGAAATATGGGGTGCGAGCACGCGGGCTCCTTAATCGAGGATATCGTCGAGGGCACTCTTGATACGGTCGGTCACCGACTTCTTACCGGAAGCGACGTCATCGCCCATCTCATCGGCAAAAGCACGGAGCAGCTCGCGCTGCTTATTGGAGAGATTGGTGGGAACGACCACGCGCAGTTGCACGACCAGGCGGCCACGCGAACCGCCACCGCCAATGCGCGGCATGCCGTAATTATTGACGCTCACGGTGTCGCCGTACTGGGCGCCGGCGGGAACCGTCACCTTAACGACCTCGTCGGGCATAATGCCCTCGACCTCGATCTCGCAGCCGAGCGCAGCCTGCGCAATCGAGATATCGCTCACCAGGTACAGGTCGTCACCGTTGCGCTTAAAGCGCTCATGGTCGGCAACACGCACGTTGACAATCAGGTCGCCCGAGGGCTCGCCGCGAAGGCCGGCCTCGCCAAAGCCGCTCACGCGCAGCTGGCGACCGGTCGAAACGCCGGCGGGAATATCGATGTCGATCTTTTCGTGCGAAGGCGTGCGGCCCTGACCGTCGCAGGTCTCGCAGGGATGGTCGATAACCGTACCCTCGCCATGGCAGTCGGGGCAAGGCGAGGAAGACTGAACCTGGCCCAGGAACGAACGCTGAACCGTCGTGACATAGCCCGTACCGTGGCAGCGGCCGCACTGCTTTTCCTGTGCGCCCTCTGCCCTACCGGTGCCATTGCAGTCCTCGCAAGGAGCAAGGCGGTCATAGCTGATCGTCTTTTTGCAGCCGAGCGCCGCCTCCTCGAGCGTCACCGAAAGCGAGATGGCCATGTCACGTCCGCGACGACGCTCACGACGGCTGCGGGCGCCACCGCCGGCACCGCCGCCAAAGAACGACGAGAACAAGTCGTCCATGCCCATGCCACCAAAGATATCGTTGATATCGACGTAGCCCGAACCACCAGGGCCGTCGGCAGTGCCGTAACGGTCGTAGTTAGCACGCTTCTGCTCATCGGAAAGAACGGAATAGGCCTCGTTGAGCTCCTTGAACTTGGCCTCGGCCTCGGGGTCGTCCGAAACATCCGGGTGTACGGTACGGGCCTTCTTTAGAAACGCGCGCTTAATCGTCCGCGCGTCGGCATCCTTGTCGACGCCAAGTACCTCGTAGTAATCCCTATTTTCCGACACGACCGAATCCTTCCGACTTTCATTATTGTCACAGTGCGTCCTATACCCAAGCTGGGCCGACCGCAAACAGAGGGTTTGATGTTATTGCATTGCGTAGGGCGAAAGCATGGCACGTTGCGAGCAGCTCGCGAACCAAACCGACACGAGCGCGAACATGAAGCCGTTGGCAAAACCGTTGGCAAACTGCATCACACCGCGCTTCCACCACAGCAGACTACGATGAAGCACACCGTCCGAAAGCACCATGAAAAGACCCATGGTAAACGGAATAAAGCACATCACGGCAAAGGCCGAGAACACGCCCGAGATGGCCGAGAGTACCAAAAACGGCGCCACGATGCCCATCAGGTAAAAACCGGTACGAGCTTTGCCTTCCAAGCGCTCGGCTTCAACATGGGCGCGACCGACCAGGTCGCCGCCCGCGGCACCGTTGGTGCCAGCATGACCCATGCCGCTAATGCGGACCTCATCGCCATCGTGCGTGCCGGCAGGAAACTCAATCGTCTGCTCGGAGGTTATGCGAGTACGACCGCTGCCACCGCAATCAGGGCAGGGGTCGGCTACGACCTTACCGGAACCACCGCACTCGGGGCAGACCGACTGGAACGTGCCCGCACCAAACAGAAAGGACAGGTCGACGTCGATGTGGCCGCGACCGCCGCAGCTCGGACAGGTATGTGCATGCTCGGAGGAGACAGAACCCGAGCCTCCGCAGTGACTACAGGTATCGAAGCGCGTGTAGCGGACGGTCTTGCGGGCACCGCCCTTGGCCTCCCTGGCGTCGAGTTTGATATCGACGACCACATTGGCGCCGTTCTCGGGATTGTAGGCAGCCTGCCCGCGACGCTGCTGGCCCCAGGCGCCGCCAAAAGGAAAGCCGCCCTCAAAAGGATTGCCATAGCCTGCGCTGCCGGCGTAGCCGCCACCATAAGGCGAAGCCGTAGGAGCACCGGCAAAGGGATTGCCAGAACGCATGGCGTCGTAGCGCGCACGTTTTTGCTCATCCGAAAGCACGGCGTAGGCCTCGGAAACCTCTTTGAACTTTTCCTCGGCATCCGGCTCTTTGTTGACGTCCGGATGGAGCTTGCGGGCCTTTTGCTGGAAGGCCTTTTGAATATCACGCGAGGTGGCGTCCTTGGAGACACCCAGAATCTCGTAGTAATCTTTTTCGTTCATCGTCGCCATGCGCGGCAACCTCCTGCTCACAGCAGCGTATATATTCCGGTAATTCTACCCGAGCGGCCTAAGCTAGATCCCAAAACAGCTCGAACAGAACATTTCCATCGAGCCAGCCCAGGTGTGTCGGTGCTAAACGAGCTCGAACATGGCCCGCGACGACATCTGCCGAAGTGAAGGGTCCCTCATGGACCCCGAGCGTCTCGGGCACCCATGTGGCAAGACCCAATTCGAGCACGCGATCGCAAGCAGCTGTCAGCTCATCGGCCGGGATGACACGAGCCACGCGAATCAACAGGTCGGACGCGACACCGCGCGTCATGCGGCAAGCAAGCATCAGGTCTTCGGCCGCTGCCTCGCGCTGCGACAGATATTCGGCCTCGAACGCCGTCGCGTCATCGTCACGTTGCACCAGGCGAACGCGATACGCATCGCCGCGAGCAGGCACGTCGGAAAACAGTCCGGCCAAGCGATCGAAATCCTCGGCGTCGAGCATGCCCGCGGCAGAACGACCCAGGCCCAGGTAGCCCCGTCCGGTCCAGTAGGCAATGTTATGGGCGCACTCATGCCCGTCGAGCGCATAGCTTGCCACCTCATAGGGGTGATAACCGGCCGCACCCAGACGCTCACGCGCCACATCCATGCAGGCGGCCTGAAAATCCTCATCAGGCTCGAGCGACTCGTCGCGGCACGCCATGCGATAAAGGGGCGTCCCCTCCTCGAGCGTAAGCGGGTAGACCGACACATGATGTGGAGCCGCCGCGAGCACGCCATCGAGCGTGCGCTTCCAACTCGATGCGGTTTGCCCGGGAAGTCCGCACATAAGGTCGCACGACACGTCAAGCCCAGCGTTCTTGACCGTCGCGATGGCAGCGAGCGCCCGATCGGCATCGTGAATACGGCCGATGGCGGTAAGTTCGGTGTTATCGAGCGTTTGCACGCCCAGAGAGACGCGTGTGACACCAACCTTGGCAAGCGCAGCGGCAAGCTCGGCGGTCAGCGACTCAGGATTGGCCTCGCAGGTAAACTCAACAGGGGCGCACGACGCACGAATACGCCGCGCCAGCTCCACCAAGCGCTCCCCCGCCAGCGACGGCGTACCGCCGCCAACATAGACGGTGCGGATCTGGTCAAGGGCCCCAGCTTTGCCAAAAGCATCGAGGCGCGCGTACAACTGCTCAAAATAGGCATCGAGCGCAGCGCTCAGGTCGCACGGAGCAAAACTGCGCGAGTCAAAGTCGCAGTACCGGCACTTTTGAGCGCAAAACGGCACGTGCACGTACAGCGCGGTAACGGCCACCCTTAAGCCTCCAGCGGATGAGGGGGCACCGATTCGCCGGCGGCAAGTGCGGCCTCGCAGGCCACCACATCGCGCTCGATCTCATCGACCAGCACCATAAACTCCTCGTATGTGGAACAGCGCACCACATGGGCACGCCAAGCGGCGGCATGGGGCATGCCTTTTAAGTACCAGCTTGCGTACGTGCGGGCACGCGACATGAGCGGCAGAAGCTCGTGCGTCAGCGTTAGGTGTTCACGCAGGGCGTCCAGGCGCTCGACGGAGCTGCGCGCCGGCACCGGTATGCCATCGAGCGCAAGGGCGCGAGCATCACCGAACACCCAGGGATTACCGTAGATGCCGCGCGCGATAAACACCGCGCTGGCACCAGAACTGCGCAGATGCTCCGCGGCATCCTCGGCGCAGAACACATCGCCCGAACCAATCACGGGAATCTCGACAGCATCTGCGACCTCATCGACGACAGACCAATCGGCCTGCCCCGTATAGAGCTGCGTGGCACAACGACCGTGCACGGCAACTGCGGAGGCGCCCGCCCCTTCGAGCATCTGGGCAAACGTTGCGGCATTACGGTCCTCGGCGTAAAAGCCCTTGCGGATCTTTACGGTCACGGGCACGTGAGCCGCGCCCACCGTGGCCTCGACGATCTTCTCGGCCAAATCGGGCGTGCGCATAAGGGCCGAGCCCTCGCCCTTGGTGACAACCTTGCGGGCAGGACAGGCCATGTTGATGTCGATGAGCGACAGGCGATCGCCAACGCGCTCCTCGACGGCGGCGACGGCGCTCGCAAACTGATCGGGCTTGGAGCCAAAGAGCTGCACGCAAATCTGCTGCTCCTCGTCGGCCGGTAGCACCAGGCGCCAGGTCTTGTTGCTGGCATAGGCAAGGCCCGCCACGCTCACCATCTCGCTGTAGGCAAGGTTGGCACCGCGGCGGCGGCACATGATGCGGTAGGCAGGGTCGGTCACGCCCGCCATGGGAGCCATAAGGAACGGCTGCTCAGCATAAGCGCCCAGCAGCCGCTTGCTGTATTCAGAAAGCGCCATAGACCTACTCGTCCACCTTGAGGATCGCCATAAAGGCCTCCTGCGGGACCTCGACCGATCCGATGGCCTTCATGCGCTTCTTGCCCTCTTTCTGCTTCTCGAGCAGCTTGCGCTTACGCGAGATATCGCCGCCGTAGCACTTGGCAAGCACGTCCTTGCGACGCGCCTTGACGGTGGAGCGGGCAATGATCTTGTTGCCAATAGCACCCTGGATGGGCACCTCGAACAGCTGACGCGGGATGATCTCCTTAAGTTTGTCGCACAGACCACGGGCCAGGCCATAAGCCTTGTCCTTATGGACGATAAACGACAGCGCGTCCACCTCGTCGCCCGAAAGCAAGATATCGAGCTTCACAAGCTCGGAGGGACGGTACTCGTTGAACTCGTAGTCGAGCGAGGCATAGCCCTTGGTACGGCTCTTAAGCTGGTCAAAGAAGTCCAAGATGAGCTCGGCGAGCGGCATATCGAAGCGCATCTCGACCGATTTGCTCGTCAGGTGGATCATGTCGGTCGTAACGCCGCGGTGCTCGATAGCGAGCTGCATGACGGCACCCGTGTACTCAGGCGGGCAGATGATCTTTGCCTTGAGGTAGGGTTCCTCGATACGCTCGATGCGCGTGGCCTCGGGCAGATCCTGCGGGCTGCGGACATCAATCATCTCGCCGTCAGTCTTGTAGACGTGATAGTCCACCGAAGGGCTCGTGGCAATGAGGTCAAGATTGAACTCACGCTCCAGGCGCTCCTTAACGACCTCCATATGCAGCAGGCCCAAGAAGCCCACGCGGAAACCAAAGCCGAGCGCCACCGAGGTCTCGGGCTCCCACACCAACGACGGGTCGTTGACGTGCAGCTTATCGAGCGCGTCACGCAGGTTCTCGTAGTCCTTGTTATCGATCGGGAACAGGCCCGTATAGACCATGGGCTTGGCCTCGCGGTAGCCGGGAAGCGGCTCGGGGCAGGGATTCGACGCCCACGTGAGGGTATCGCCCACGCGAACGGCCTCGGGGTCCTTCAGGCCCGTGACCACGTAACCGACCTCGCCGACCGTCAGCGCGTCAACCGGAGTCTCGGCGGGACGCTTGACGCCCACGCCATCGACCAAAAAGTCGCCCTTTGCCTGCATCATGCGCAGGGTATCGCCCTTTTTGATGGAGCCGTCAAAGATGCGCACCGTGGCGACGACGCCACGATACTCGTCGAAGTATGAATCCAGAATGAGTGCCTTAAGCGGTGCATTCGCATCGCCCTTGGGCGGAGAGATCAGAAAGACAATGGACTCCAGCAGATCGTGGATGCCCTCGCCGGTCTTGCCCGAGACGCACACGGCATCATCGGCAGGGATCGCCAGGTCATCCTCGATCTCGGTCTTAACCTCGTCGGGATGAGCCGAAGGCAGGTCGATCTTGTTGATGGCCGGCACAATGTCCAGATTGGCGTTCATGGCGAGCGTCGCGTTAGAGACGGTCTGCGCCTCAACGCCCTGCGTGGCGTCGACAACGAGCACCGCGCCCTCACAGGCTGCCAGCGAGCGCGAGACCTCATAGGTAAAGTCCACGTGGCCCGGCGTATCGATCAGATTGAACTGATACGTCTCGCCATCGTCGGCGTCATAGGACACGCGAACGGCATTGGACTTGATTGTGATGCCGCGCTCGCGCTCGATATCCATGGTGTCGAGCAGCTGCGACTCCATGTCGCGCTCGTCGACGGTATGGGTGAGCTCGAGGATGCGGTCACTGATCGTGGACTTGCCATGGTCGATGTGCGCAACGATCGAGAAGTTGCGGATGTGGGAAATGTCAATTGAAGTATTCATGCGGACTATCTTACCCGAGCGGTACAAAAAATGGAGCCTGTTCCATAAAACAGGCTCCATTTATGCGCGTAATCTGTTTGGTGTGAAATTTACAACTTAGGCGTTGATGCTGTTCACGAGCTTGGCAAGACCGGACTTGCGGTTGGAAGCCTGGTTCTTGTGGATAACATGCTTGGCGGCAGCCATGTCGAGACGCTTGGTGACGGTCTTGAGGGCAGCCTGGGCCTTCTCGGCGTCGCCCTCGGCGACGGCGGACTGGACGTGCTTGGTCAGCGTCTTGAGCTCGGACTTGACAGCCTTGTTACGCATGCGAGCTGCCTCATTGGTGCGGATACGCTTCTTCTGAGACTTGATGTTTGCCACTTCTGGAGTTCCTTTCGAGTTCCTTGCAAAAAATGTATGACACCTCTGAGACACGGTGAGGTCATGCAAGCGCCTACTATAGCACGCTCCCCCTCAAAGGGATAGAACGAATTTGTCAAATAGGCAGGTATCATCACGATTTTCTCAAGATGTTCGTAATCCAGAGCAAAAGCGCGGTCTCAGAATCGGCCGAACCCTTGAGCGCGAGCTCCACATCAACGGCACCCTCGAGCGCTGCGACGAGCTCTGCCATCGAAAAGCGACGTGCCCAGGTCAGGTGATTCTTGACCTGCCAGGACTGGAGTTTGAGCGTTGCGGCCAGCTCACGACCCTGTCCGCGCGCATCGAGCGCCTTGGCAACGATAAGCTCGCGAATGCGGCCGCACAACAATGTGTACGTCCACACGTAGCTCTTGGCGGGCAGTAGATTGAAGAGCTCGAGCGAGCGGCGCATGTCACGGGCCGAGACTGCATTGAGAAAGTCCCAGGGTTGAACCTCGGCCGTACGTACAATCCAGCGCTCCACATCGGCAAGCTCAATCTGGGGCGCCTCGACCATCTGGGCGAGCTTTGCCAGGTCGTTATCGAGCATGCGCGTGTTTTCGCCCGAACGCGAGACGAGTTCCTCGGCAGCAGCCGTCGAGATGGACTTACCGTGCTGCGTCGCCATCTGCTGAACGCGGCGCGGCAGTTCCCAACGCTTGGTGCCCGAACAGTCGACGATAGCCTTCTTGTCGATCTTGGCGATTGCCTTATACAGGCGCGTATTCTTGGCAAGTGAGTCGGCGATAATGAGACAGACCGTCGTGGGGCTGGGACTTGCGAGGTACTCGACAAGCGGTTCCGAGACCGCCTTGGCAAGCTTGGAGCAGCCGTCGAGGATCACCAGGCGAAACTCGCTACCCATGGGAAAGGTATTGAGCGAGCCGATGATCGACTCGATATCGGGATCTTTGGTCATATCGCGCTCGTCGAGGTTGAACTCGACCATTCCCGACTTTTCCAGACGCGCCTTCATACGCGAGACGGCGTGATCGCGCTTGACGCCGTCGGTACCGACGATCAGATATGCCGGCAGCAGACCGGTTTCGGACATTACGCTCCCCTCCCGCAGGCCTTCGTATTCGTTCCGTGCCATTCTAGCCCAGGGGCCCACCACACGCCAACGACGTCGTCACGGTCGCTGGCATCGCATCGCAAAGCCCTTTGCGGTCGGGCTGATGGTGATATCACCGTGTTCGATGGTGCATGCGAACGCACCGCCCGCTTCCTGAACGGTATCGATGCAGGCATCCGACGGATGACCGTATCGATTCCCCTTGCCGGCGCTCGCGAGGGAAAGCTCGGGTCTAAGGACGTCCAGCAACTCACCATCGACTGAAACCTTGGAGCCGTGATGCCCAAGTTTAAGGACATCGATATCCCCCACCTCCTGCACGAATTCCCGTTCTTGGTCGAGCTCGGCATCACCAGTGAGGAGCATACGCAGGCTCTTGCCTTCCTGAACATAAGAGAGTAGCAGGACAAGCGAGTCCTCATTTCCCTCGCCATCTACGGACTCGAACGGCCACAACACGCGGGCACAAAATGAGCCGATGTCGACCGTATCCCCACGGCGCACCTGCCGATACTCAACGCCAGATCGGTTCAATACCTCAACAGGAGCATCCTCCAGCGCATCCGCCGCCACGGCAATCGTTCCGACCGAAAACTGTTCGAGCACGGCAGGCAGACCACCCCAGTGATCCTCATCCCAATGCGTCACAAAGACGGCATCGATATGGTGCACGTTATTGCGAACCAACGCCGCCACCACGCGCTCATCGAGCCCGCAGTCGACGAGCGCTACTGAGCCGCCCTGGCGGATAAGAATCGCATCGGCCTGGCCCACATCGAGCACCGTCACCGAAGGCGGAGCGAATCGATCCCAGTAGACGTACGGAATCGCAGCCAAGAGCACCAGACACGCAAGCCCCACCGCCATAGGACGTGCGCGGGGACGCGGCCACCAGACTAAGAGAACCGTCAGCAAACACGGCACTAGATAAATCCACATGCTATCGGGCGGCGCACTCACGGATGCGCCCGGCACGGCGGCAAACAGCTGCTCGAAAAACAGCGCGCAACGGGCGGCAATCATAGGCACAACGAGCGCCCAAGTCCGCAACGGTGCCACGAGCGAAAAGGGAACCAGCACGATCAACACAGCAAGCAATACGCTCACCACCGGACCGATGACCGCATTTGCCAACGGAGCAATGAGCGAGAACGTACCGAAGGCGGGAATGGTAATGGGAAGAGTCGCCAGTTGCGAGCACAGCGTGACGGAAAGCATGCTGGCGACGCCCGATGGCACACCCAGCTCACCCAAAGCGTAGGTCGCATAGGGGCAAAAGCACAGAATGGCTAAAACGCTGGCACATGAAAGCTGAAAGCCCATCTCGAACAGCACCGTCGGCCGCAGTAGCACAAAGATGGACATGGTTACGAAGAGAGCCGATGCGCCGTGCCGGCGACGCCCCGCGCCGTTTACGACAAGCGTCGCGAACACCATGCAGCACGCGCGCACGGCCGAGGGAGACGCGCCCGTAAAGGCAGCGTAGCCCACAAGCGCTATCGCCAATATCGCCCGCTGAAGACCACGCGAACACCGAGTCTTTTGCAATACACCCTCGATTACAAACCCCACGATAGCCAAATGGCTGCCCGAGACAGCGATAAGATGCGCCGTTCCCGTCACCGAAAACCAGTCGCCCGCCGGTTGGGCGCGCAGCTCGGCCGAACGACCACAGACGACACCGGCTATGAGCGCACGCGCCGGGTCGGTCGCAGGCGCGATGGACGCAAGCAGCCCATTTCGCAGTCGAAGCAGCGGCCCCGGAGAGCCCTCATCGACCGACACAATCCGAACGGCTTGAACCTTGCGCACCTCGCCTCGGAGCACGCGCGATCGTCCATATGCATCGTTCTCAAAACGTGAAACGCGACCGATAACACGCGCGTGCGCCCCGACCTTGAGCTCGCGGTCACACGATAGGCGAACCGTTGCCAAGTTCTTACCGTCCGCGCGTGCCTCGCAGGTATAGGAATACACGTCCTCGTTTATGGATGGATCGCCCTGCACGACAAACTCGAGGCTGCTTGCCGCCCGACCGTCGAGCG
>URNI01000035.1 GCA_900549135.1 uncultured Collinsella sp. | reverse complement strand
CCACGTTAAGTACCAAGCCACAGCTCGCACACAAGCCGGCACAAAGGGCCATCGTCCACGGCATCAGGGGCCGCGGAGGCATCACATGTTCACGCTCGGTCGCACTCATACGCAGATGCAATCTTTGATTTTGGCAAGCTTCTTCTCGCCGATTCCCGACACACGCATCAGATCGTCAACCGAGGCAAAAGCACCGTTCTTTGTCCGCTCATCGATAATCGACTGCGCCATGGAGGGACCGATGCCCGAGAGCGTCTGCAGCTCTGCCGCGCTTGCCGTATTGATGTTGACTAGGCCCGTTGCGCCACTCACGCCCAATGATGCGGAAGCCCCACCATCAACACCGGCTTCCGCAATGGACGCCTGCTGCTCCCCCACCGTTGGAACGTGGATTTTTTGTCCATCAGTGACCTTGGATGCCCGGTTAAGCCCCGTAACGTCTGCCTCGGGCGTAAGCCCGCCGGCGGCATCAATCGCCTGAGCCACCCGCGCGCCGTCCTTGAGACGATATACACCGGGCGACACAACGGCGCCGTCGACATCGACATAGACCTCTGCCGCGGCAGAAGCCTTAGCCGAAGAACCTTCGGATGTCTTTCCGCTCGAGGCATCACCGGATCCCGGCTCCACCAACGAGCCTGAACCGTCAGTGCGCTCAAACGACACGCCACCGGCACCGCCGCCAAGGTTCGCCATCGCCAGTCCACTCGCCATCGCAATGACGACCAGTATCGCCATCACCACTGCCTTATGACCGAACAGCTTGTCCGCCAAGCGGTCCATCCGTTTGACTCGTTCGTGTTGTTCGCGCTGCGCCATAGCAAAACCTCCCAACACCATCGTGTCAGGAAAGGAGCTCCACAACAGCCACGCTCCAAAACCGGTTTTAACGGTCAAACCAAAAACCGACCAAAACCTTGCACAAATCTGTCCATTTATTCAGGCACACGTCAGCAAATGAACACTTAGCCGCAAAATGCCCAGATAGCAAAAGGCCGACGATGCAGGCGCATCGTCGGTCTATGCACAAATTTACTCGTGATCTTGGTAAATCTCACGCGGAGCAAGCTCCGAATGTTTGCGTTTTAAGGTCTTAGGGGCCTTATACGAGTTGCTGGAGAAGTCAATGTACTCGGTCTGCTTAAGCAGACGCTCGATCATCTCCTCGTGGTCGAACAGCTCCCAGGCCTCGTGCACGGCATCGAGTTTGGCGTGCGTCTCGGGACGACGCGGCATAAACAGCGTGCAGCAGTCGGGCGCCGCCTCGGTGGAAATATCGAACGTGCCGATCTCCTGAGCGCGCGCAATGATCTCCTGCTTGTCGGACCCGATGAGCGGACGGAACACGGGAATCTTCACGGCCTCGTTGACGGCCATGATGTTCTCGAGCGTCTGGGAAGCAACCTGACCGAGCGATTCACCGGTCACAATAGCCTTGGCGCCCTCGATATGCGCAATGCGCTCGGCAACCGAATACATAATGCGGCGATACATGATCACGCGCAGGTTGCTGGGACAGGTGACCGAAATCTCACGCTGGCAGTCGCCAAACGGCACCACGTACAGGCGGCCGATCTGGACACCCGGCTCAAGCGCACGGATGATGTCCTGCACCAAATACTCGCTCGTGTCGGGCGTCTGCGGACGACCTGAGAAATGTACCGGCACGCACACCGCGCCGCGACGCGCGAGCATCCAGGTTGCCACCGGAGAATCAATACCCGACGACAGCAGCGTCACGACCTTGCCGGCAGAACCCACCGGCAGACCGCCCACGCCGCGCTCGGAGCGCGCGTACACATAAACGCTACCCTGGACCACCAGTACGTGCACCATCGCATCGGGGTCGTGCATTTGAACCTTTTTATCGGGGAAGGCCTCGCACAGCACCTCGCCCACCTGACGATTGATGTCAATCGAGGTGAGCTCATAATCGGTATTGGAGCGCTTGGCGTGCACCTTAAACGAATCGAAGGAACCAAACTCGCGCAGCGCCTTCACGGCGGCGGCACAGTACTCCTGAGGGTCGCGATTGGTGTGATACGCCAAAGACACACGAGCAACGCCGGGAACGGTGCGAATGACACGCGCCGCCTCGTCGGCCTGATGCTCGTTAAAGGTCACGAGGATATAACCGGAAATTCGAGACACGGCATTCACGGAAAAGGCGGCCAAGGCCGCCTTGATGTTATCCATGAGGATATGCTCAAAATGTGCGCGGTTCTTACCCTTCAGTCCAACCTCGTGATAGTGGACCAGGCAGACGCGAGCCGCCATTTAGGCTTCAGCAACCTTGTGGCCGAGCGCCTTCTCGTAACGGGCCTCGTCGTAAGAGATGTCGCCGTCGACAATCTCGTCCATAGCCATCGAGATGGTGTCGGCACCGGAAAGCCCGATGGTGATGTCATCGACATCCTGGACGGCAAGCACGCGGTTGTGCTGGCCACGCAGCATGCTATTGATATCGCAGGCGCGCTTGGAGGCAAGCGAAGCGAGCAGGAAGCGGTTGTGATCGGTCTTCTCCAGAAGATCGTCAATGCAAGGCTTTACAACGGACACGGACCTCAGATCCTTTCATGCATATCGAGAACGCGAACGAGCTCATCGGTCGCGCGGTCGAGATCGTCATTCACCACGACGTCGTCGTAGCGGTCGGCAAGGGCAAGTTCATCGGCGGCGTTTGCCATACGCAGCTCAATCGTCTCGGGCGTCTCGGTACCGCGACCGACTAGACGCTCGCGGAGCACCTCAAGCGAAGGCGGCTTGATAAAGATCAGCACGGCCTCGGGGAAACGCTCCTTCACCTGCAGGGCGCCCTGGACATCGATCTCCAAAATCAGAGATGCGCCAGAGGCGAGCTTGGATGTGACCTCGCTCACCAACGTGCCGTAGCAGTTACCGTGGACCTCGGCCCACTCAACAAACTCACCGTTTGCCACGCGGCGGTCGAACTCCTCGCGCGTCAGAAAAAAGTAGTTGACGCCGTCGACCTCACCTTTGCGTGGTGCTCGCGTGGTAGCCGAAACCGTCAGGCCCAGGTTCGAGCGGCGCTCGCGCACACGAGTGACGAGCGTACCCTTCCCTGCGCCTGACGGTCCAGAAATCACAAAGAGCTTGGAATCCTGAGCGCTCACTTATTTGGTCAGCTGCTCGAGGAGCTGCTCGCGCTGACGGACGCCGAGGCCCTGGACGCGACGGGTAGCGGAGATACCGAGCTCCTCCATGATCTTGGCGGCCTTGGCCTTGCCATAACCGGGGAGAGACTCGATGAGGGTGGAAACCTTCATGCGGGAAGCGATGGGGTCATCGGAGTTAAGCACGGACTCGAGGGACTTCTCGCCCTTCTTGATCTGCTCGCGAAGCTCAGCGCGGGCGTGACGTGCGGCAGCAGCCTTCTCAAGAGCCTGCTTACGCTGCTCATCGGTAAGCTGAGGGAGTGCCATTCGTACCTCCAAATAGTTGGGTTATATCTGATTCAATAATTGGCATTTTAGCACGTAGAACGTACAAAATGCCCAATCGCGGCTCCATAGGTTAGACGATACCCGCAAAAAGTGCAATATACTGCGCCCAAAGTTAAGCCCCTGACCTGCGATTCCACACAAAGGATGGGAAAGTTTACGCAGGCACAGGGGCTATTTTGTGCTAATGAGATCCAAAAGTGGTGACTTAGGGGAATCTTTTACGCGACGTTTTCGACCAGCTCGGCGACGATGGCGTCAAAGGCGGCAACCGGATCGTCGGCGCCGGTGATGGGACGGCCCACCACAATGTGGCTTGCGCCGCGCTCGATAGCCTGGGAAGGCGTCGCCACGCGGGACTGGTCACCAAGGGCGGCACCCACCGGACGCACGCCCGGAGTCACGATCAGGGCATCAGGACCCAGCAGCTCACGCATGTCGTGAGCCTCCATCGGCGAGCACACGATGCCATCGATGCCGTTGGCCTGAGCGAGCTTTGCCAGGCGGGCGGCCTCCTCGGCCACGGGCGACTCGACGCCGATCTCGCTCAAGGCATCCTGATTCATGCTCGTGAGCACGGTGATGGCGACGAGCTTGGCGCGGTCCTCGCGCGCCTCCTCGGCACCCTCGCGGCAGGCAGCGAGCATGGCGCCCGAACCCAAGCCGTGAACCGAGAGCAGGTCGACACCGGCAAGCGAGGCCGAACGGGCGGCACCGCGAACCTGATGCGGAATATCATGGAACTTAAGGTCAAGGAAGACCTTAAAGCCCAGGTCCTTGAACGTCTTGACGATCTCAGGACCCTCGGCGTAATAGAGCGTCATGCCAACCTTGAGCCAGGCGGCATGGCCCGAAAGCTCGTGGGCAAGCTCGAGCGCACGCTCACGATCGCAGTCGAGAGCGACGATAACGCGGTCGCGGGCATCGGTCTCTAGCATTCGAAAGCACCTACCAGTTCGTTGATGTCCTTCACGCCCTGGGACTCCGCCCAGGCCTCGAGCTCGTGCGCGATCTTGAGCGAAGCGCACGGATCGACGAAGTTGGCCATGCCGACCGACACGCAGGTGGCGCCAGCCAGGATAAACTCGGCCGCATCTTCGCCCGTCATGACACCGCCGACACCGTTGATGGGGATATCGACGGCCTGAGCGACCTCCCAGACCATGCGAACGGCGATGTGGTGGCACAGCGGGCCCGAAAGGCCGCCCTTGGGCTTGGCCACGCGAGACTTGCGAGTGTGAACGTCAATAGCCATGCCCTGGATGGAGTTGATGACCGAAAGGCCGTCGGCTCCGGCGGCCTCGAGAGCCTTGCCAATCTCGGCGACGTTGACCGGAGCCATTTTTACGAACAGCGGCTTATCAGTCACCTTGCGGCAAGCAGCCATAACGGCAGAGGCGCCCTCGGGCGAGGAGCCCATGGCGGCACCGCCGGCGGCAATATTGGGGCAGCTGACGTTGATCTCGTAGCCGGCAGCCCAGGGGCACAGCTCGACATACATCTCGAGCGCGCGGACAAACTCCTCGACGGAGTGACCGGCGACCTGACAGATGACCTGACAACCGTCCTTGGAGAGCTGCTCGAGCCACGGACCGGACTCACGGGCAAAGGCAGCCACGCCGGGGTTCTGAAGGCCCACGGAGTTGATCATGCCGCCCGGGATCTCGGCCATGCGAGGCGCGGGGTTGCCGGGCCAGGGCTCGGCAGCGCAACCCTTGGTGGTGATGGCGCCCAGCTGGGAAACATCAAAGAAGTTCTGGAACTGCCAACCGTAGCCAAAGGTACCGGCTGCGGTGTTGATGGGGTTCTGCATCTTGACGCCGCCGAAATCGACGGCCATGTTCACGGTACCCACTAGAAGACCACCACCTTGGAAGCATCGAACACGGGGCCGCACATGCAGGCGCCCTTCATACCGTCGACCGTCTCTACATTGCAAGTGTTGCAGGCGCCAAAGCCACAGCTCATCATACGCTCGAGCGACACCTCGCAGTACGCACCGGCCTCGGCGGCAGCGGCGGCGACCTTCTTCATCATGACGGCGGGACCGCAGCTGGCGACGTAGTCATAACCGCCCTCGCCGAGCAGCTCGGCGGCAGGATCGGTGCAGAAGCCGTGCGTGCCCAACGAGCCGTCGTCGGTGCATACGTCGACCGTATCGCACAGCGAGCGGAACTCATCGATGCCCACGGCCTTGGAAGCGGTACCAAAGCCCAGGCACACGTCGACATCCACGCCCTGCCCGGCAAGCATGCCGGCGAGGCAGAGCACGGGCGGAACGCCGATGCCGCCCGCCACGAGCAGCGCCTTCCTAGTGCCCTCGGGAACAAGCCAGCCGCGGCCGCCAGGGCCCAACAGGTTGGACTTGGAGCCGGGGGCCATCTGCGACAGACGACGGGTGTCGTCACCCACGACGGCGTACCACAGCTCGACGGTACCGGCCTGGGCGTCGGCGCGATAGAAGCTCAGGGGCACGCGAAGCAGCGAGGACGCATCGCCGGGCACGGCAATGTTCACAAACTGACCGGGCTTGAGCGCACTTGCAAGCTTGGGGGCCGAGATGACGAGCGAGAAGATGCCGTCGGCGATCTCCTGGTTCGAGACGACCTCGAAGTCGTGCATGCGTGCAGTGGAAGGTGTGGGCATAGACGCTCCAATCCCCCATGCGGTTGCATGGTCAAAACGAACAGAAAGCGCGGCACCGCAAGGGCACCGCGCACAAAAGCGATAAGGCTATGCTAGCAGATGCAGCCGTCGGCGAGCGTCTGCTTGCCGCCGACAAACACATCGGTGGCACGACCGGTGAGCGTGCGACCGGCAAAACCGGAGTTCTCGGCACGCGACTCGTAACCGTCCTCGCCGACCGTCCAGGTGGCAGCGGGATCGAACACAGTCAGGTCGGCAACGGAGCCCGCCTTGACCTGAACCTGGTCGAGGCCCAGGATCTCACGCGGCTTGATGGCCATGAGCTCGACCATACGACCCATGCTCATCTTACCCGTGTTGACCAGCTCGGTGAGCACGAGCGACAGCGAGGTCTCGAGGCCGATCATGCCAAAGGGCGCAAGCTCGAACTCGCGGGCCTTCTCCCACGGGGTGTGGGGAGCGTGATCGGTGACGATAACGTCGACGGTGCCGTCGATGACGCCCTGACGGATGGCCTCGGCATCCTCCTCGGTGCGCAGCGGCGGGTTGACCTTGAGCGAGGTGTTGTAGGTCTCGTCCAGGTCGTTCTCGGTCAGGAACATGTGGTGCGGGGTGGCCTCGCAGGTAACCTGAACGCCAGCGGCCTTACCGGCACGCACGATCTCCAGGCCATGGGCGGTGGAGATGTGCTGGATGTGCAGCTTGGCACCAGTCAGCTTGGCGATCTCGATGTCACGGGCGATCTGGAGCTCCTCGCCGGCAGCCGGCCAACCCTCGAGAGCCAGACGGGTCGAGACCTTGCCCTCGTTGATCTGGCCGTGGCCGACCAGGTCCTCGTCCTGGCAGTGGCTCATAAAGACCTTGCCGAACATCTTACCGTAGTCCATGCAGCGACGGAGCATGCCCGCGCCCTGCACGCCGCGACCGTCGTCAGTGAAGGCGACGGCGCCGTGGGCGACCATATCGCCCATCTCGGACATGGCCTCGCCCTTAAGACCGCGGGTCATGGCACCCGACGGATAAACGCGGCAGTGACCGACCTCGGCAGCGCGGGACTTGACGAACTCCACGACGGTGCCGTTATCGGTGACGGGATCGGTGTTGGGCATGGCGCACACGCCGGTAAAGCCGCCCTTGGCAGCTGCGCGGGTGCCGCTCTCGATGTCCTCTTTGACCTCGTAGCCGGGCTCGCGAAGGTGAACGTGCATATCCACCAGGCCGGGGACGAGGTACTTGCCGGAAAGGTCGCGGACCTCGGCTCCCTCGACGGCGAGATTCTCGCCGACCTCGGCGATCTTATCGCCGTCAATCAGGACGTCAACGACACCGTCAAGCTCGACGGACGGGTCGACGACGTGGGCATTCTTAAGAAGCAAGGCCATTATCGGCACCTCCAAGCAGCAGATACAGGATAGCCATACGCACGCAGATACCGGCGTAGACCTGCTCCAGGATGACGGAGCGTTGCGGGTGGTCGGCCATATAGGAGTCGAACTCGACGCCGCGGTTGATGGGGCCCGGGTGGCAGATGATCGCATCGGGCTTCATAAGCTTCTCGCGGTCCTTGGTCAGGCCGAAGAGCTTGTGGTACTCACGAATGGTCGGGAACGGTGCGCCCTCGAGGCGCTCCTGCTGCACGCGCAGCATGTAGACGACGTCCAGCTCGGGCAGGACGGAATCGAGGTCGCTCGTCACGTGGTCGCAGCCCAAGACCTCGGGCGACGGCGGCAGCAGCGTGCCGGGGGCGACGGCGTAGGTCTCGCAGCCCATGATCTTAAGGGCTGGAATCAGCGAGCCGCAGACACGGGAGTGGGAGATGTCGCCGACGACAGCGACCTTCAGACCGTAGAAGTCACCCTTGTGCTGCCAAATGGTGTACAGGTCCAGCAGGGCCTGCGTGGGGTGGTTGTGCTTGCCGTCGCCGGCGCAGATAACGCTCGCGGGCGAATTCTGCGTGACGATATAGGGCGCGCCGGCGTGCTTGTCGCGCACGACGATGCAGTCGATCTTGTAGGCGTTGAGGGTCTCGACGGTGTCGACGAGGCTCTCGCCCTTGACCGTAGAAGTCGAGGAACCGCCAAAGTTGAGGCTGTCGGCCGAAAGGCGCTTCTCGGCGAGCTCGAAGGAGCTGCGGGTGCGCGTCGAGGGCTCGTTGAACATGTTGACGATGGTCTTACCCTTGAGCGTGGGGACCTTCTTGATCGCACGCTCGTTGACCTCGGAGAACGCCTTGGCGGTCTCGAGGATGAGCTTGATGTCCTCTTCGGAGTACTCGGTAATGTCGATCAGGTGCTTATGGTTGAACGCCACGGTACTACTCACCTCCCAGCGGCGCGGAGCCCACGTGGGAACCCGGCGCGACGTCGTTAATCTCGACGGCGGTGTGGCCGTCGACTTCCTTCATATATAGGTGCACGTTCTCCTCATGCGACGAGGGAACGTTCTTGCCGACAAAGTCCGGCGAGATGGGGAGCTCGCGGTGACCGCGGTCAACGAGAACTGCCAGCTCAATACGGCTCGGACGGCCCAGGTCCATGACGGCGTCCAGAGCAGCGCGGATGGTACGACCCGTGTACAGGATGTCGTCCACCAGCACGACGCGCTTGCCGTCGACGCTAAAGGGGATGTTGGTGGCGTGGATCGCGGGAGCGAAATTGGTCGCATAGTCATCGCGGTAGAAGCTGATGTCCAGGCTGCCGAGCGGAACTTCGACGCCCTCGATCTCCTTGATCTCTTCGGCGAGCTTCTTTGCCAGAAGGTCGCCGCGCGTGACGATGCCGACCAGAGCGAGGTCTTCACAGCCCTCGTTGCGCTCGAGAATCTCGTGCGCGATGCGGGTCATCGCTCGATTGACGGCGGTCTCGTCCATGATGACCGCCTTGGGGGAAGTCGTGCCCATCGATCTCCTTCCTCACATGTCTTGACTGCTGACACAGTCAAAAAAATAGATGCCCGACCGCTCAAAGCGGACCAGACACCCACAGGAAAGACTGCTCTTTGGCAGCTATGTAATTCCATGTGGGTATCTCGTACCCCTTTAATGGTCAAGGGATAGTGTAGCCAACCTCGAGCTTAATTGCGAGCATAAATACAGAGCAATCCGTAAACGGAGCCCAATGCTCAATAAACCTATATATATTTGTGGGACGAGCTTGAAAACGCACGCACGAGCTGGCATAATCCCCTCTGCTGCACGCAAATCGGATCTACGTCCAGGGCCGTGGCGTGGGCACTATCGCCAAAAGAGGAATATCTCTGTGTAGATTGCGCACAGGGAGCGACTTCTGTGCTATAGTTCAAGCTTGTTTGTTAACGCGACATGTTCGTTTGTCGCCCAAGGAGGGTCAGTTATGTCCAAAGTTTGCGAAGTTTGCGGTAAGCACCCCGTTGCCGGTCGCTCCATCAGCCACTCTCACCGCGTCACCAACCGTAAGTTCCGCCCCAACATCCAGCGCGTCTACGTTGTCGTCGATGGTCACCGTCGCAAGATGAACGTTTGCTCCACCTGCCTCAAGTCTGGCAAGGTTGCGCGCTCCTAAATAAGGTCTTACCAACAAGTACCTCGGACTCTCCGGGTCAAAGATCTCGCGTTCATATAGAACTATAAGAAACCGCTTTCTTTTGAGAAGGCGGTTTCTTTTCTATCTATCCAGGCACTCATCGGGGACAGACTTACATGAGTGCTTTCACGCATTGGGGACAGACATGACGTACGCATGCGGCGCCATGATCAGGTCCTGCCCAGCCTCACGCAGCCTCCCTCCAGCCTACAGTGGCCTTGGTCACGCTTGTGGCGCCGATGCCGGTGATACGGGCAATTTGCTTGACCGTGAGATGCGCCCGCCTGAGCCTCAGCAGACAGGCATCGCGATCGGGGCGTGGCAGGGCCTTGAGCATCGCAGGATCTATGCTCGGAAGCACTTCGCGCGCAATGGAAAGGACCTCCTCATCGGGGATCCGCCGGCGTGGAAGAACCTCCACTGACCAGATGCGCCCGGCAACTTCCTTGAGATGCTCGCAATAGCAACGGGAGCCTCCGACAATATCGAGCATAGGGGCCGCATCACAGATGTCAAAGGGATCATAGCCCAGCTCATATGCCTTGTAGCTTGACCAGCGGTACGCCTCGAGTGAGTCGAGCGCACCTTTCACGGGATTGAGATGGATATAGTCGAGCAGTTGCACCGCTTGCGTGTCCGACTCAACAGCGACCCGCGAATAGCGATTATCAAAGAGATGCCCCGTTCTCCCCGTTTTCCCATTGAAATACTTAGCATATGCCGTCAATGCGCACTGCATCGCCTTTGAAAGATTGTCGAACGGATCATCAACCATCAAATGAAAGTGGTTGTCCATAAGACACCAAGCCAAAACCGCCACTTCATGGCGCGCAAACCTGTCCGAGATATCCGATAGGAAACGATAGCGGTCGGAGTCATCTTCAAAAATAATCTGTTTAGAGTTACCACGGTCAAAGACGTGGTAATAGCCGGTGAGCGAAACGGCACGGGCGCATCGGGGCATAATCTCTCCTTTCAAAAACTGAACAGGCAACACCTAAAAGGAGAGAAGGAACGCGAAATGCTGAGCCTGTGACCTATTTATATCCAATGAGCGGCAAAAATAGGTCAAGAACGGCAAAATGGCAAATCGATGTCTGTCCCCAATGAGTGAAAGCACTCATGTAAGTATGTCCCCAATGAGCTAGGCGATGTCCTGGCAGATCATTTTAGTTAAAACGCTTCAGTTTATTGAAGCGTTTTAGTGTGCCTTTTACGGGAATCTTACCGTTCACCGAATAATTTCTTGCTATCATGCAAGGCGTAGGGTAAATCTCCGATCGCAAGGAGACACAAATGGTGAAAAAGTCACCGGAAAACACTACTCCCGCAATTGTGGACAACGTAGAGGCGCTTGAGGCTAAGCTCGCTCAGATGCGAGAGGCCCAGGCGCTTTTTGCTACGTACACGCAGGAGCAGGTCGACAAGATCTTCTATGAGGCCGCCATGGCCGCCAACAAGGCTCGTATCCCGTTGGCGAAGATGGCCATCGAGGAGACCGGCCGCGGCGTTCTTGAGGACAAGGTCATCAAGAACCACTACGCCGCAGAGTACATCTACAACGCTTACAAGAACACCAAGACCTGTGGTGTCCTGGAGCGCGACGAGGCTTACGGCATCACCAAGATCGCCGAGCCTATCGGCATCGTGGGCGCCGTCATCCCGACGACCAACCCCACCTCCACCGCGATCTTCAAGACACTGATCAGCCTGAAGACCCGCAACGGCATCATCATCTCCCCGCACCCGGCAGCCGCCAAGTGCACCATCGCCGCCGCCAAGCTCGTGCTTGACGCCGCCGTCAAGGCCGGCGCCCCCGAGGGCATCATCGGCTGGGTCGATGTCCCCTCCATCGAGCTGACCAACATGGTCATGCGCGACGTCGACATCATCCTCGCCACCGGTGGCCCGGGCATGGTCAAGGCCGCTTACTCCTCGGGCAAGCCCGCCCTGGGCGTTGGCGCCGGTAACACCCCGGTCGTCATCGACGACACCGCCGACGTGCTGCTCGCCGTCAACTCCATCATCCACTCCAAGACCTTCGACAACGGCATGATCTGCGCTTCCGAGCAGTCCGTGACCGTCATTGACACCATCTATGACCAGGTCAAGGCCGAGTTCCAGAAGCGCGGCTGCTACTTCGTCAAGCAGGGTGCCGAGATGGAGGCCCTGCGTGCCGCCATGTTCAAGAACGGCGCTCTCGATCACCGCATCCCCGGCATGGCCGCTGCCAAGATCGCCGAGCTCGCCGGCATCGAGGTTCCCGCCAAGACCAAGATCCTGATCGCCGAGGTCACCTCCACCGACCCCGCCAAGGAGGAGTTCTCCCACGAGAAGCTCTCCCCGGTCCTGGCCATGTACCACGCCAAGGACTTCCAGGAGGCCGTCGACAAGGCCGAGCACCTCGTGCTCGCCGGTGGCCCGGGCCACACCGCCTCTCTGTACGTGCACCCCGCCCAGGCCGAGAAGATCAGCCTGTTCGAGCACGTCATGAAGGCCTGCCGTATCGTCATCAACACCCCGTCCTCGCACGGCGGCATCGGTGACCTGTACAACTTTGGCATGAAGCCGTCTCTGACCCTGGGCTGCGGCTCCTGGGGCGGCAACTCCGTCTCCGAGAACGTTGGGGTGAAGCACTTGATCAACGTTAAGACTGTGGCCGAGCGCCGTGAGAACATGCTGTGGTTCCGCGCTCCCGAGAAGGTCTACTTCAAGAAGGGTTCCACGCCCGTCGCCCTCGACGAGCTGGGCAACGTCATGGGCAAGAAGCGCGCCTTCATCGTCACCGACCAGTTCCTCTTCAAGAATGGCAACACCCGCGCCATCGAGGCCAAGCTCGACGAGATGGGCATCGCCCACGACTGCTTCTACGACGTCGAGCCCGATCCGTCGCTGCAGTGCGCACGTCGCGGCGCCAAGCAGATGGCTCTCTTTGAGCCGGACGTCATCATCGCCGTCGGCGGTGGCTCCGCTATGGACGCCGGCAAGATCATGTGGATGATGTACGAGCACCCCGAGTGCAAGTTTGAGGACATGGCCATGGACTTCATGGACATCCGCAAGCGTATCTTCACCTTCCCCGAGATGGGCAAGAAGGCCTACTTCGTCGCCGTCCCGACCTCTTCGGGTACCGGCTCCGAGTGCACGCCGTTCGCCATCATTACCGACAAGGAGACCGGCATCAAGTGGCCGCTCGCCGACTACGCGCTGCTCCCCAACATGGCTATCGTCGACGCCGACAACTGCATGACCGCCCCGCGCGGCCTGACCGCTGCCTCCGGCATCGACGTCATGACCCATGCCATCGAGTCCTACGTCTCCATCATGGCTTCCGACTACACCAAGGGCCTCTCCGAGCGCGCTGCCAAGCTCGTCTTCGAGAACCTGCCCTCCAGCTTCACGAACGGCGCCAAGGACCCGCATGCCCGCGAGGAGATGCACAACGCCTCCTGCATGGCCGGTATGGCCTTCGCCAACGCCTTCCTGGGCCTCAACCACTCCATGGCCCACAAGCTCGGCGCTTTCCATCACCTGCCCCACGGCCTCGCAAACGCCGTCATCCTGACCCGCGTTATGCGCTACAACGCCGCCGAGGCTCCCGTCAAGATGGGTACCTTCTCCCAGTATCCTTACCCCAACGCGCTGCACAACTACGCCGAGATGGCCAAGTACTGCGGCATCGAAGGCAAGGACGACAAGGAGGTCTTCGAGAACTTCATCACGAAGCTCGAGGAGCTCAAGGACTTCATCGGCGTCAAGAAGACCATCGCCGACTACGGTGTTGACGAGCAGTACTTCCTCGACACCCTCGACGAGATGACCGAGCAGGCATTCAACGACCAGTGCACCGGCGCCAACCCGCGCTACCCGCTCATGAGCGAGATCAAGGAGCTCTACCTGGACGCCTACTACGGCCGCGAGCCCCAGGATTACGCCGTCTGCTAGTTTTTAGCACGGTTATTTGCGGCGGGGGTGCACGGGTGTACGCACGCCCCCGCCGTTGCTTCTATCGCATCGTTGAAAGGATGCAATCATGCTGCTCCCCGATTCCAAGACCGAGCTCGTCCGCCGTGGCAACAAGGTCGTTTACGACCTGGGCGACAAGATTGTCAAGGTCTTTAACGAGACCAAGCCTGTCTCCGACGTGTTCAACGAGGCTTTGAATCTTGCCCGCATCAATGAGTGCGGCATCCGCAGCCCCAAGGCGCTCGAGGTTTCCCAGCTCGAGAACGCCAACGGCTGGGCGCTCGTGACCGAGAAGGTTCCGGGCACCACCCTTGCCGAGAAGATGACTGCCGAGCCCCAGCGCTTTGGTGAGTACCTCGAGATGTTCGTCGACCTCCAGATCGAGATCCACGGCTACACCTCCCCGCTGCTCAACCGTCAGCGCGACAAGTACGCCCGCATGATCGACAGCCTTGATCAGCTCAATGCCACCACGCGCTACAACCTTCAGGAGCGTCTGGACGGCATGACCAAGGAGTTCAAGGTCTGCCACGGCGACTTCAACCCCTCCAACGTCATCGTCGGCGACGACGGCCAGCTCTATGTGTGCGACTGGGCACACGCCACCCAGGGCTCCCCTGCTGCCGACGTTGCCACCACCTACCTGCTCTTTGCCCTCAACAGCAAGGATCAGGCTGAGGCCTACCTGGAGCTCTACTGCGACCGCGCCGACATGCCCATGCAGGTCGTGCGTCAGTGGACGAGCATCGTCGCCGCTTCCGAGCTCGCTCGTAAGCGCAACGTGAACGATGAGTTCCTGAAGAACTGGATCGACGTCGTCGATTATCAGTAATATCTGAGCGATTTATTTCGCATCGGAGGCACAAGGAAAACCCCGCAGCTCGCATGGGCTGTGGGGTTTTCCTTTTAGATATCGAGGATGCCACAAGATAAAAGGACGGCCCCGCATCTCCCCGATCTGGAGAAATGCGAGGCCGTCCCGTATATCGAACTACAAGCGAAATCGTCGATTAACGGCGTGCTGCCTTCACAAGCTCGGCTACCTTGGCGACGACCTCGTCGATCGCCACATCCTCGCGCTCACCCGTGGCACGGTCCTTGAGCTCAACGGTGCCATTCTTAAGGCCACGCTTACCCAGAACGACCTGATACGGGAAGCCCATAAGGTCGTTGTCGGCAAACTTAAAGCCGGGACGCTCGTCGCGGTCGTCGACGACAACCTCGATGCCCTCGGCGCACAGGCCATCAACGATCTGCTCGCAGACGGTAGCGCACTCCTCCTTCTTGGGATCGAGCGGAATCACCGCGACCTCGTACGGGGCAACGGAGACCGGCCAGACGATACCGTGCTCGTCGTTGTGCTGCTCCACGACGGCAGCAAGCGAGCGGGACACACCAACGCCGTAGCAGCCCATGATGAGCGGCTTCTCCTTGCCGTCCTCGTCCATAAAGGTGGCACCCATGGCCTCGGAATACTTGGTGCCCAGCTGGAAGACCTGAGAGACCTCGATGCCGCGGGCAGCGGAGAGCGGCTTGCCGCAGTGCGGGCAGGGGTCGCCGGCGACAACGGTGACCAGATCGGCCCACTCATCGACGGTAAAGTCGCGCTCGGGGCAGGCACCGGTAAAGTGATAATCGACCTCGTTGGCACCGCAGACCCACTGCTTGGAATCGCGCAGGCTCTCGTCGCACACCAGACGAATGCCATCGGGCAGGTTAACCGGTCCGATAAAGCCCTTGTGCAGACCGTTCGCCTGAAGCTCCTCGTCGGTCATCATGCGATAGCCCTTGCCAAAGACGTGCTCGGCCTTGCAATCGTTGAGCTCGTGATCGCCCGGAACAATGGCCACGACCGGCTTGCCCTCGGCGTCGATGAGTGCCAGCGACTTGCGCGTGCCGTTCTCGGGGAACCCAAAGAACTTAGCAACTGCCTCAATGGTGCCCATGCCCGGAGTCTCAACCTTGGTGAGCGTACCGTCACCAGGACCCTCGGTCACGACGACCTTGGTGCTTGCCGCCTCGTCATCGGCAGAAAAGCCGCAATCATCACAGTAGACCAGCGAAGCCTCGCCGGCCTCGGCCAGCGCCATGTACTCGACGGAGGTGTCGCCACCGATCTCGCCGGAATCGGCGACGACGGGCAGGGCCTTGATGTAGCAGCGCTCGCAGATATTGGCGTACGCCTGCTTCATCTTGTCGTACTCCTCCTGCAGGCTCTCCTGCGTGGCGGAGAAGCTGTAGGCGTCCTTCATGATGAACTCGCGACCGCGCATGAGGCCAAAGCGGGGACGGAACTCATCGCGGAACTTGTCCTGGATGTGATAGAGATTCACCGGCAGCTGCTTGTAGGAACGCAGTTCATTGCGAACCAGAGCGGTCACGGTCTCCTCGTGCGTGGGGCCCAGCACGAACTCGCGGCCGTGGCGGTCATCAAAGCGCACGAGCTCCTTGCCATAGGCATCGATACGGCCGGACTCGCGCCACAGCTCGGCATCGACCATGATGGGCATCATGAGCTCCTGGGCGCCGGCAGCGTCCATCTCGTCGCGCACGATGTTCTCGATCTTGCGAATCGAGCGCCACGCGAGCGGCAGATAGGAATAGAGACCGGCGGCCTCCTTGCGGATCATGCCGGCACGGAGCAGCAGACGGTGGCTGGCGAGCTCAGCATCCGCCGGATCCTCTTTAAGCGTCGGCGCATAAAGCTTAGACATATACATTGCTCGGGTCATTTATTTCTCCTCAATAAGCTTGTCGACCTCGGCCATAAGCGCGTCGACAATTTGGTCCTCAGCTACTTTACCAATGATCTGGCCGTGCGAAAAGAGCAGGCCCTGACCTCGTCCGCAGGCAACGCCCAAGTCGGCATCAGAAGCCTCGCCGGGGCCATTGACCGCACATCCCATCACGGCGATCGAAAGCGGCGCGGAGTAGTTCTTAAGCCGCTCGGTGACCTCCTCGGCGATAGGGATCAGGTTGACCTGGCAGCGGGCGCACGTGGGGCACGAGACAATCTCGGGACCGCGGCGGCGAAGGCCCAGCGACTGTAAAATTCCCCAAGCGACCGGCGGCTCCTCGACCGGATCGGCCGTAAGCGAGACGCGCATAGTGTCGCCAATGCCCTCAGAAAGCAGAATACCCAGGCCCACAGAGCTCTTAATGGTGCCCTGGAGCTTAGTTCCGGCCTCAGTCACGCCCAAATGAAGCGGAACATGGGGGATTTCGCGCGACAGCGCACGATAGGTGTCGAGCGTCGTGGACACGCTATGAGCCTTGGCGGAAAGAACGATATTGGTAAAACCGCGGTCCTCAAAATGTTTGACGAAACGCTCGCTCGACATAACGAGCTTTTCGGGCTGCGTGAGGTCATCGCGCTCGGCGATATCCTGCTCAAGCGAGCCCGCGTTCACGCCAATGCGAATCGCACACCCAGCGGCGCCCGCGGCATCGATCACGGCATCGACCTTGGCCCAATCGCCGATGTTTCCGGGATTGATGCGGAGCTTGGCGGCACCGGCCTCCACGGCGCCAATGGCCAGCTTGTGGTTAAAGTGGATATCGGCAACGATTGGTACCGGTGACTCGGCACAAATCGTGCGAAAGCCCTCGAGCGCAGCCTCGGTGGGCACACTCACGCGCACAACATCACAACCCGCCTGGGCAAGCGCACGCACTTGCGCAAGCGTTGCCTGGGCGTCGGCGGTATCGGTGCAGGTCATGGACTGAACCACCACCGGAGCGCCGCCGCCTATCTGCACGTCGCCCACAAACACAGGGCGCGTCAGCTCGCGCGGCAAAGGATGGGACAAAGACAATCCAAACACTCCCCTACAAAATAAATCGAAGAACGTCGGAACGAAGCATATAGACAAACAGCAGCGCAAAGAGCGCGATGCCGACATAGCTCACGATCGTCTGCACCTTCAGCGGCAACTCGCGACCGGCGACCTTTTGGATGATCTCGATAACCAGCTTTCCCCCGTCGAGCGGCGGAATAGGCAGCAGGTTCATAAAGCCAAGAGAGAACGAAATAAGCGCGGCAAATGTCAAGAACGTTGCGGGGCCAGCGGCAGCCGCCTGCGAAGACATGACGCTGATGCCCACAATCGAGGAGGACTGATCGAGTATCTCCATCGTATGCTGCGGCTGCAGCAGGCGCATCACGCCCTCAGCAGTCTGCTGAACATAGGAGAACGACAGGCGCGCCGACGTAATGGGGTCCAAATGGACCACTTGCGTGGAGGCATAAACGCCCAAACGCTCGTCCTCCTTGAGCGCAACAGAGGTCATAAATTTCTTGCCGTCACGCTGATACTCAATGGCGATATCGTCCTTGCCGGCGGCCGCTCCGATCGCATCATACACGTCCATCCAGGAAGAGCAGGACACGCCATCGACACCAAGAATTGCGTCGCCGGCCTCGATACCCGCTTTGGCGGCAATCGAGCCTTCTTCGACCTGACCGATCACATTGCTATCGACCGGCACCGATACGCCGGCGATAGAGTAGATGCTCATAAGCAGCAAAAAGCCCGTCAGGATATTGACGAGAATGC
>URNI01000034.1 GCA_900549135.1 uncultured Collinsella sp. | reverse complement strand
AGCCGATTATACAAAGCGGCTCGGGGGCGTGTCGCTTCCGTCACGTTCTATCAGCATACAAGACGGTTTTGGTTCTTGTTCGTGACGGAAACGGCGCGCTTCCGAGCCGCTTTAAAAGAAAGGGGGCGAGGTCTAGGGCACGCCCCCTTTCACGATAGAGAGCTAAACCTAGCCGCGGACCTTCTTGACGACGTCCATGGCCTCGCGGGCGATCTGCTCGACCTTGGAGAAGTCGCCGTCGGCAAACAGGGCCGGCTTGACCATCCAGGTGCCACCGCAGGCGATGATGGCGGAGGAGCTCAGGTACTCTTCGACGTTGGCGGTGCTCACGCCGCCGGTAGGCATAAAGCGGTGACCGACAAACGGAGCGGCGAGGGCCTTGATGGTGTTCAGGCCGCCATACTGGGACGCGGGGAAGAACTTGGTGACCTTGAGGCCCAGGTTCTCGGCTGCGGTGACCTCGGAGGGGGTCACGGTGCCGGGAAGGACGGGCAGCTCGATGTCGATGCAATGCTTCACGACGTCCTCGTTGTAACCCGGGGAGACGATGAACTTGGCACCGGCGGCGCGGGCCTGCTCAACCTGCTCGACGGTCAGGACAGTGCCGGCGCCAACGCACATCTCGGGCTCGGCCTCGGCCATAGCGGCGATGCACTCGGCGGCGCAGGCGGTGCGGAAGGTGACCTCGGCGGACTTCATGCCAGCTGCCATAAGAGCGTGGGCGAGCGGAGCGGCGTCCTCGACCTTGTCGAGCACGACGACCGGCACGATGCCCAGGGACTCAAGCGTGGTGTAGAACTGATCGAACATGATGTTCCTTTCGATGTGTGGCGCGCATGGGCGCGTGATTACCAAATGTGCTGGTCAGGAGCCGATTTTGGATTGGTTATCGGAGGCACTGCTTGGGGTTCAAGCAATTCCAAAACCGGCTGCTCGACCAGTCGTGTAGGAAATGCCAGGCAAAACCGGAATGGGACTGGTGGTTTTGCCCGGCCGGAGGAATCGGGGAGCGGGCCGCAGAGGTATGGGATTGGAAAGCTGCGGCCCGCGGAATGGAGACGGACTAGCGTGCGACGCGGGTGCCACCGTCGGCGGCTGATGCCACGGCTGCGATCTCGTCTGCGGTCACCAAGTTGGAATCGCCCTTGATGGTGAGCTTGAGGATCGAAGCCGCAATCGCGTAGTTGACGGCAGCCTGCGGATCGAAGTCGTTGATGAGGGCATGGACGAGGCCGGCGTTGAAAGCGTCGCCGGCGGCAACGCCCTCGAGCACGTGTACGTCGTGAGCAGGGGAGAACCAGTGCTCGCCACTCTCGGCGTCAAAGAGCATGCCCATCCAGATGGAGCGCTCGACGCAGGAGATGTTGCGGACGACCGAAGCGACCTTCTTGCAGCCGTACTCGGCGCAAATCTGACGGGCCATCTCGACGTAGGTGTCGCGCTCCTCGATGCCGTGGGCAAGGGAGCCGGAGACGCAGGTCATGCCGAGGCCAGCAGGCGCGTCCTCGTCGTTGGCGATGCAGATGTCGACGAGCGGCAGGAGCTCCTTCATGGTGGCCTGCGACTTCTCGGGCGACCACATCTTGCCGCGATAGTTCACGTCGCACACGGTCGTGATGCCCTTGGCGCGGCAGGCGGTGAGGGCATCCTTGCAGGCGGCAGCCATCTCATCGGAGACGGCGGGGGTCACGCCGGAGAAATAGAAGACATCGATGCCCTTGAGGATCTCGTCCCAGTCAAAGACGTCGCGCTTGGCCATGTTGATGGCAGAGTACTTGCGGTCGTAGACGCAACCGTTGCCGCGCTGCGAGGCACCGACCTCAAACACATAGGAGCCAAGGCGGTCGCCCTGACGCACGACGCGCGTGGTGTCGACGTCGTAGGCCTTCAGCGAACGCAGGGCGCACTCGCCCAGACGGTTGGCCGGGACAACGGAGACGTAAGCGGCCTTGTCGCCCTGGTAGGCCAGGGAAAGCGCAGTGTTGGCCTCGGCGCCGCCGTAGCGGACGTCAAACTCAGTTGCCTGCTCAATACGCAGGTGGTCTTTGGGTGAGAGTCTCATCATGATCTCGCCGAAGGTAAGAACCGTTTTACCCATGGTCGCGCAGCTCCTTTTACTCGTGCGTACACCTTTGATATGGCGTTGGCACGCAGGTGCCAAGACGGTAGGGTGCGTCTTTGCACCTGCGTGCCAACGCTCGCCGAAATCGGTTTACGAAATCGGTTTCGTTTCGAGTTGTAGTATACTCACCTACAGCGTTTTGCAACCGAGATTTTTAAAAAATGCCTAAAATGGCTCAGACTGCCGACATTGGGAAACGGGGTGCGCTATGGCGCAGATGAGAATCAAGGACATTGCCGCCGAGGCGGGCGTGAGCCCGGCCACGGTCTCGCGCTATCTCAACAACCGCCCCGGGCAAATGACCGAGGAGACCCGTGCTCGCATCGCGGCAGTTATCGAGCGCACCGGCTATCGCCCACGTGCCGCCGCGCGCAATCTGCGCAGCTCGCGTACGAACCTCATCGGTGTGATTCTGGCTGACATCGCCAACCCGTTCTCGAGCGCCATGCTCGAGGGCCTTTCCGCCAGCGCCGCGGCGCGCGGCTGCTCGCTCATGACGGCCATTAGCGGCAACGACCCCGCTAAGGAAGCGGAGTCGCTCACCAGGCTTATCGATGCCGGCGTGGACGGCTTGGTCGTCAACACCTGCGGAGGTAATGACGAGGCGATTGCCGCGGCAGCGGGACGTCTGCCCGTTGTGCTGCTCGACCGCGATGTTGCCGACGGCGGTGTCGATCTGGTGACATCTAACAACCGTGAGCTGGTCGCCGGCTTGGTAGACGCCTTGGCAGCTGCGGGCAGCGAGCGTCTGTGCCTGCTCACCGAGGCAAGCGACGATAGCCCCGTGCGTCGCGAGCGTGCCGAGGCCTTTGCCGACGAGCTTTCGCGCCGCGGCCTTGCGGGCGAGGTCGTCACCCTGGCCGACGGTGGCGCCACGGGCGTTGGCCGTTTGGACAAGACCATCCGCAACTACGCGGGCAAAAGGCTCGGCCTTATCGCCGTCAACGGCCTGGTTTTCCTGCGTCTGACCGAGGCGCTGGCGCAGCTTGGTCCCTCGCTGCCGGCGGGGCTCAAGATCGCGACGTTTGACGACTACCCCTGGAACCATGTGCTCTTTGGCGGCGTCACCACGGCCGCGCAGGACACCCTCACCATTGCCGAGCGCGTAGTCGAGCGCCTTTCCGAGCGCATCGACGTCGTTACCACCACCGTGGGCGAGGCCGCAAAGCTGGCGCCCAAGCGCATCGAGATCCCCGGCCACATCGAACACCGCGCTTCGACCTCGCGCTAGCCACTCGTTCGCAACTGCCTGTTCGCACACGTTTTTTGAGCGCTTGATACGCTTTAACCCTGCGGAAACATTTTTCTGCGATAGTATCTGCGATATAGACCAGTCGAAACCCGCCCGAAAGAAAGGGGAGCGACATGAACCAGCAGAACATCGATTACGTACTCCGCTCCGTAGAGCAGCGTGACATCCGCTTTGTGCGTCTGTGGTTTGTCGACATTCTCGGCCGCCTCAAGAACTTTGCCATTAGCCCCGAGGACCTCGAGGTCGCTTTTGAGGAGGGTATTGGCTTTGACGGCTCCGCCATCGAGGGCTTTGCTACGCCCGAGGAAGCCGACATGCTGGCGTTTCCCGATGCTTCGACCTTCCAGATCCTGCCGTGGCGCCCGAGCCACAACGGCGTCGCCCGCGTGTTCTGCGACGTGTGCACTCCCGATCGCAAGCCATTTGCCGGCGACCCGCGCGATGCCCTGCGCCGCATGTTCCGCAAGGCCGAAAAGGCCGGCTACCTGCTCAACGTGGGCGCCGAGCTGGAGTATTACTACTTTCCCGACGAGCACACCCCCGAGCCGCTCGACAACGTGGGCTACTTCGATCTTTCGGTGAGCGATGCCGCCCGCGACCTGCGCCGCAACACGGTCCTCACGCTCGAGAAGATGTCCGTGCCCGTGGAGTACACCTTCCATGCCGCCGGCCGCTCGCAGCACGGCATGAGCCTGCGCCACGCCGAGGCCCTGAGCATGTCCGACGCCATCACCACGGCCAAACTCATCATTAAGCAGCAAGCCTACGAGAGCGGTTGCCACGCCTCCTTTATGCCCAAGCCGTTGGCAGGCGAGGACGGCAGTGCTATGTTCCTGTGCCAGTCGCTATTCGACCACGACGGCAACAACGTCTTTTGGGGCGAGGACGACGAGAAGTACCATCTCTCCGACATCGCCAAACACTACATGGCCGGTATCCTGGCGCACGCGCGCGAGATCAGCGCCATCACCAACCCCACGGTCAACTCGTACAAGCGCATCACCACGGGTGGCGACTCCGTACCGCAGTACGCCACGTGGGGCCTGCGCAACCGCGCGAGCATGGTCCGCATTCCGGTCTACAAGCCTGGCAAGCAGCTGTCCACGCGCATCGAGCTGCGCAGTCCCGACCCCATGGCCAACCCGTACCTGGTCAACGCCGTCACGCTGGCGGCTGGTCTCGACGGCATCGAGCGCAAGCTAGAACTCCCGCCCGAGGCAACGGCCGAGACGCTCAAGCTTACCGACCGTCAGATGCTCGAGGCCGGCTACACGCCGCTGCCGCGCTCGCTCAAAGAGGCGCTCGACGTGTTTGAGGACTCGCAGTTTATGAAGGATGCCCTCGGCGAGCACATCCACAGCTTCTTCCTCAAAAAGAAGCGCAACGAGTGGCATAAGTTTGAGTCTACGATCACCGAGTGGGAGATCAAGCACTACCTGGCGAACTCCTAATCGCGCTGGCTTGTTCCAGTACGATTGAGCTCATTTCTTTGGAGGCCGATATGTCCGAAAAGAGTGCCCTGTTCATGGCGCGCACGACGCGCTTCCACGAGTTTGCCCGCAGCTTGACGACCACCCTGGGTGTCGAGGTGGGCCTGGCAACCCCCGATTCGCCGACTGCGGCGCACGACTTTGACCTGCTGATCCTCGATTCCGACGGCATTCGCAGCGACCGCATCGATCAGATTGCCAAGTGGCTTGACGATCGTGGCGGCGTCCCCATGTTGGTGATCGTCGACGATGAGGCGCTCGGCACCCTGCGCCTGCCCAATCACGCGCATGCCGACTTTGTGTGCCCCACGGCGACGCCCAACGAGCTCAAGGCTCGCGCGCAGCGCTTGATGGGCGAGGAGGAGACCGTTACCGCCGACGATGTGCTCAATATCGATAACCTCGAGATCAACCTGGCAACCTACCAGGTAACGCTCGATAACGAGCCCATCGACCTGACGTTGATGGAGTACTCGCTGCTGAGCTTTTTGGCGACGCACCCCAACCGCGCCTACAGCCGCGAGGTGCTGCTGCACCGCGTGTGGGGCTTTGAGTACTGTGGCGGCACGCGCACCGTCGACGTGCACATCCGTCGTATCCGCTCCAAGGTGGGCCCGCAGATCGCGGCGCATATCACCACCGTCCGCGGCGTGGGCTATCTGTTTAAGGACTAGATTTCCACCACAAAGGGGACAGGCACCTTTGTGGTGGTTTTGACGCAGGTGCGGGTTCCTTTCGGGCCTGCAACAGAACTTAAGCCTTCCTAAAAGATTGCGTTCTCATACACGTGCACCCGCATATTGGGGTACAACTCAACGTGAACAATGATGGCCCGCCACATGTTTGGCGGGCCTTTGGTTATTTGACGAAAGGATCGCAGCTATGAGCGAGAACGATTCCCAGCGTCCCCAGGATGCGGGCAACGCCGGCGAGACCCAGCAGCAGCCGCGTGTGCAGGTGGAGTCGACGCCTGCCGGTAGCAACATTCCCTACGTGCAGGCTTACGACACGCAGACCGGCAAGCCGCTGGGCGGCCAACAGGTCGTGAACAAGCACACGGTGGTCAAGACCAAGACCAAAAAGCTGCCGATCTTTATTACGGCACTCGCCGGCTGTGCCTGCGGAGCCCTGCTGGTCATTGCGCTCATTATGAGCGGCACGCTCGATATCGGTGGCGGCAAGAATGCCGTGACGGCGGGCGCTTCGGGTTCATCGACGCAAAAGATCACGATCGACTCCGAGGACACCACGCTGGCCGAGGCCGTTTCTGCCAAGGCCTTGCCCTCCGTCGTTTCCATCACTGCCACTTCGAGCGGCAGCCAGAATGGCTCGCTTTCGCAGTCTGCTGATGAGTCGGACAGCTCGGGCAGCGTCGGTTCGGGCGTCGTGCTCGATACCGAGGGCCACATCCTCACCAACAACCACGTGGTCGACGGCTACGACCAGTACGTGGTCACCATGGACGACGGCACCACCTACGAGGCCGAGTTCGTGGGCAACGACGCTTCGAGCGACCTGGCCGTCATCAAGCTCAAGGACGCCGACGCCTCCAAGCTTACGCCGATCGAAATTGGCGACTCCTCCAAGCTCAACGTTGGCGAGTGGGTCATGGCCATCGGCTCGCCGTTCGGCAACGAGCAGTCTGTCTCCACGGGAATCGTGTCGGCGCTGTATCGCTCCACGGCCATGAGCTCTACCAGCGGTAACACCATCTATGCCAACATGATCCAGACCGACGCTGCCATCAACCCGGGCAACTCCGGTGGCGCGCTCGTCAACGACAATGGCGAGCTTGTGGGTATCAACTCGCTCATCGAGAGCTACTCGGGCTCCAGCTCGGGCGTGGGCTTTGCCATTCCCGTTAACTACGCCAAGAACATTGCCGACCAGATCATCGACGGCAAGACGCCGGTGCATCCGTACATGGGCGCTACGCTTTCGAGCGTCAATGCGCTCAACGCCCGCACCAACAAGCTGAGCACCGATAGCGGCGCGTATGTGGCGAGCGTCGTTGAGGATGGTCCTGCTGCTAAGGCCGGCATTCAGGAGGGCGACGTCATCACCAAGCTGGGCGACGACGAGATCACGAGCGCCGATGGCTTGATCATCGCACTGCGCAGCCATGAGGTGGGCGAGAAGGTCGAGATCACGCTCATGCGCGGCAAGGAAGAGAAGAAGGTCACCGTCGAGCTGGGCTCCGATGAGGAGCTGCAGAACCAGCAGCAGGACGACAGTTCGACCGACACCGGCAACGGCGGTATTACCGACGAGCAGCTGCGCCAGTATCTGGAGGAGCTGCTGGGCCAGCAGGGCCAGGGTCAGGGCTACGGCCAGGGCTACTAGCGAGCCGTTTCGCTCATACCGATGCCAGAGGGGCTGTCCCACCAACGCGGGACAGCCCCTCTTTTCTTATTGATCCGTTGGGGACGGAGGAAAACGGATCGCTTGGGGCTGACAAGAGGCCTGGTCCGGAATGGTCTGGACAGTTAGTTCAGATACGTATAAATCTGGGGCAGCTTGGGATGCGTTTTAAGCAATTTTTGATTGGGATGGGGCTCGAATGGGTGTTTGGAAGGGAGAGCGGGACGTTTACATGGTCTCGAGGAGCCCAAATTAGTTGAAACAGGGGTGTTCGTGCCTGATTCAGCTCTAGGATTTATACGTATCTGAACTAACTGTCCACCCCAGTCTGGCGGCTGCCGATTCGGTGCGGTTCGAGACCGCTATTCGGCCTCATTGCGACCGGTGGTACTCTAGTATCCGTTTGAAATCGAGCGAAGGAGTGCCGCTATGGAGCAATCGAGCCTGTTTGGTGACGGCGTGGACATCGATACCGAAACGCCCGCGAGCGCGGATACCGCTGCACCGGCCGATGCCCGTGCCCAGGCGGCAGCGCGCGCGGCCGAGCTGCGTCACGAGCTCGATTACCACGCCTATCGCTACTACATGCTCGATGCGCCCGAGATCACGGATGCCGCCTTCGACAAAATGCTCGTTGAGCTGCAGGAAATCGAGGCGACCTACCCCGACCTGGTGACGCCCGACAGCTACACCCAACGCGTGGGCGGGTACGTGAGCGAGCAGTTTACGCCGGTCACGCATATGGCGCGCATGTATTCCATGGACGATGCCATGGATCTGGACGAGCTCGACGCGTGGCTCCAACGCACCGAGGATGCGCTCGGCGCCGGTAGCGTCACCTATACCTGCGAGCTCAAGATCGACGGCCTGGGCGTGGCCCTTACCTACCAAAACGGCACCTTCGTACGTGCGGCCACACGTGGCGATGGCACCACGGGCGAGGATGTGTCGCTCAACGTGCGCACTATCAAGGATGTGCCCATGCATCTGTCCGAGGCAGCGCTCGCCCACATGGGTGCCGACCGCGAGCGCACCATTGAGGTACGCGGCGAGGTCTATATGCCCAAGGGCAGCTTTGTTCGCCTGAATGAAGAGGCCGATGCCGAGGGCCGCGACCCCTTTGCCAATCCGCGCAACGCTGCCGCCGGCAGCCTACGTCAGAAGGATCCCAAGATCACGGCGCGCCGCGATCTTGCCACCTTTATCTATGCCATCGCCGATACCGACCCGCTGCACGTCCACAGTCAGCGCGAGTTCCTCGATTGGCTGCGTAGCGCCGGCTTTAGCGCCAACCCTAACGTGGCTCGTTGCGCCACGCCCGCCGAGGTCCACGAGTTCTGCGCCCAGGCGCTCGAACATCGCGGTGACCTGGACTACGACATCGACGGCGTGGTCGTAAAGGTTGACAGCTTTCAACAGCAGCTCGACCTGGGTTTTACCGCCCGCGCGCCGCGCTGGGCCATTGCCTTTAAGTTCCCGCCCGAGGAAAAGCAGACCGTCCTGCGCGAAATTCGCATCCAGGTGGGCCGCACCGGTGTGCTCACGCCGGTCGCCGAGTTCGACCCGGTGACGGTCGCCGGCTCCACCATCGCGCGCGCCACGCTGCACAACATCGACGAGATCCGTCGTAAAAACGTGCGCGAGGGCGACACCATCATCGTGCACAAGGCAGGCGACGTAATCCCCGAGGTCGTGGGCCCGGTGCTCGATAAGCGCCCGGCCGATTCGGTCGACTGGCACATGCCCGAGGTCTGCCCCGTGTGCGGCAGCCCTGTGGTCCACGAGGATGGCGAGGTCGCCTACCGCTGCGTGTCCATCGACTGCCCCGCGCAGCTCAAGGAGCGCCTGCTCCACTGGGTGAGTCGCGGCTGCATGGATGTCGACGGCCTAGGCGACGAGATTGTCGACAAGATGATCGCCGCCGGGCTGATCCACGATGTCGCGGACTTCTACCAGCTCACGGTCGACGACATCGCCGGCTTGGACACGGGGCGCACCTATGCCAGCTCCAACAGCAAAAAGGGCGTCAAGAAGGGCGACCCCATTCCGGTAGGCCTCAAGACGGCCGAGAAAATCATCGCCGAGCTCAACAAGTCCAAGAGTCAGCCGCTCGGTCGCGTGCTGTTTGCCCTGGGTATACGCCACGTGGGCAAGAGCGTGGGCGAGGTCATCGCCGAACGATTCCTGTCGATTGACAAACTTATCTTGGCGAGCGAAGAGGACATCGCCGAGTGCGAGGGCATCGGTCCCAAGATCGCGGCGAGCGTCAAGCAGTTCCTGGCCGTGCCCGAAAACCTTGCCGTGCTGGAGCGCCTGCGTCAGGCGGGCCTGTCGCTCGAGGTCGACCTGGGCGCCGCGCACGCGCAAGCCGCAGCCGACGCTGGCGTGGCGGGCGAGCTCGCCGACGCACAGCCGCTTGCGGGTTTGACCTTCGTGCTCACTGGTACACTCGTCAACCGCACGCGCGACGAGGCGGGCGCGGCGCTCAAGGTGCTCGGCGCCAAGGTTTCGGGCAGTGTTTCAAAGAAGACGAGCTATCTGGTCGCCGGCCCCAAAGCGGGCTCCAAGCTCACCAAAGCCGAGCAGCTGGGCGTACCCGTGCTGGATGAGGACGCACTCGAGCAGATCTTGGCTACTGGTGAGGTACCCCAGGCTTAGTGCATCAATAGTCAAATTGAAGAACCTCCCGGAAGCACGATGCCTTTCGGGAGGTTCTTACTTTGCCGGGGAAACGGGCACCGTGATCTGCGTCACGTAGGTCGCCGGGTCGTCACTGATGATGTCGTCGATCAAGGCGATCTCGCGTGAGGGACCGGCGGGTGTCAGGTTATGTTCGCGCATATAGCCGAGCAGCTGCTCATAGCGTGGGCCCGCTTGCCCGTGCGTGCCGCGGAAGCTTATGGTCAGACAATGCGCGGCGGATCGCACCTCGACGTCGCCCACGTAATCATCGGTGTCATCGAGCAGCAAAAAGACCTCGTCGTAGCCGTTAAAGTCGCCGGCGGCCAGGCACTCGGCGCTAATCCCAACGCCCAAGTTGCCCAGGAAGGCAAAGGTCTCGTGCTGGCCCTTCTGCAGTTGACGAATCTGCCACTCCAGCGCATAGGCGTCGGTAGGGTTGACGCGTTCGCGCAGCACGGCGCAGCGAAGTTCGGGCGCGTCGATTGTGCAAATGGTATCGAGCTCGGTACTCAGGGCATCGTGAAGCAGGGCAAGCCGGTTGTCGATCTTGCGCGACACGCGCTCCAACTCACGGCGCTTGCGCTCGATGAGCTCCTGCTGCTGAGCCAGCTGCCGCTGTATGAGGTCCACATCGCGCGTAGTCACAAACTCGCGGATTTGTGCGAGCGGCAAGTCGAGAACGCGCAGGTGGCTGATGGTGTTGAGGGTGGAGAGCTGTCGCGATCCGTAGTAGCGGTACCCGCTCGCCGGATCGATGTGCGCTGGGTCCAGCAAGCCCATCTGCTCGTAATGACGTAGCGTGCCCACGCTCAGGTTAAACAGGCGTGCCACCTCTCCAATGCGGAGCAGGCCCTCGGTATGTTCAGCTGGCGAGTCGGTCATGGGACCGCTCCTTTCGGCAAAAAACAGGGGAGGGGCGCCAGCCCCTCGTCGTCCCGCTACGCCAGCAACTTGTCAAAAGCCCCGCGCCGGTTGAGCACGGTAAACGCCATCACGCAAATGACTGCCGACAAAATCGATCCGCACGGCGAAGCGATGCCCATGGGAAACAACGTATCGGAATAGGCGTTCGACAGCAGCCAGGCGCCCGGCACGCGAATGAGCGCTACGGCCAGCACGTTGTGCGCAAAGCCGATGTAGCTCTTGCCGTATGCAGCGAAAAAGCCGCTAAAGCAAATGTGGATGCCGGCAAAAATCGCGTCGAAAATGTAGCTGCGCATATAGCCGGTGCCGGCGGCGACCACCGCGGCGTCCTTGGCAAAAAAGCCGATAAACGCCGGCGCCACCAGCCACATCAGCACCGTGATCAGGCAGCCGTACACTACCGAGATCGTCATGGCGTCTTTGAGTACCTGGCGCGCGCGGTCGCCCTTTCCCGCGCCGGCGTTTTGCGCCGTGAGCGCACTGACGGTGGCACCCATGGAACTCGGCACAATGAACAAGAAACTGATCATCTTTTCGACCAGGCCTACGGCGGCGGCGTCGACGAGCCCTCGGTGGTTGGCGATGACGGTGATGAACATAAACGCTACCTGGATGCAGCCGTCCTGTACTGCCACGGGCACGCCGATCTTAAGAATGCTGCTGAGCACCTCGGGCTGGGGGCGCAGGTCGCTACGCTTAACGTGGATGTTCGTGCGGCGGCTCTTAAGCCACACAAGCGCGAGGGCAACGCTTGCCGTCTGGGCGGTTACCGTGCCGAGTGCCGCGCCCACGGGGCCGAGCCCCATGTGGCCGATAAACAGAAAATCGAGCGCGATGTTGATGATGCATGCCACGCCGATCACGTACATGGGCGAGCGCGAATCGCCAAGGCCGCGAAAGATGGCCGAGAGAATGTTGTATGCGGCGATAAACGGAATGCCGACAAAGCAGATACGCAGGTAGGCGGCGGTGCCTTCGACCGCCTCGGGCGGCGTGCCAATGAGCGCCACAACCTGCGGGCATAGTGCAAACAAGATGACGGCCAGTACCACCGAGACGCCCATAAACAGCGTAATGGTGTTGCCGATGGCGGTCTCGGCGCGATCGAAGCGACGCGAGCCCACGGCGTGGCCGACGATGACCGTCGTTCCCATGGCCAGGCCCACGAGCGTCACGGTAATGATGTAGAGCGTCTGTGCGCCATTGCCCACGGCGGTGATGCCGGCGGCGCCGCTAAACTGCCCCATCATGTACAGGTCGGCCATGCCGTAGAGCATCTGCAAAAAGTACGAGAGCATATAGGGCAGGGCAAAGACTGCAATGGTCTTGAGGACATTGCCACGTGTGAGGTCGTGTTCCATGGGCGGGGCTTTCTGGCTGGGTTTGTTTATGTACCAGTGTAGTGAAAACCCTACAACGATTGTAGAGTCAAGCTTTGTGTTGACGCCGGAGCGAAAAAAGTCTCGCGCACCATTATTCCGAGTGAATATGGACACACATCACGAGAACTCGCCGCCGGCGCTAACCTTGCAGAAAACGATTTCGGAATACTTGACACCATTATTCGGCGCGCAATAATACGTGCGTTTGCGAACAACGTTTGATGGGGGTTGAACCTGCGTGCGCAATCTCAAAATACTGTTTTCCTATCTAGGGGCATACCGTCGCGATGCCATCCTCGGCGTGTTCTTTGTGTCGGTCGAGACGGTGCTCGAGCTGTTTATCCCGGTCATCATGGCCAACATCATCGATGTGGGCGTGCCTGCGGGTGATATCAACTACATGCTGCTGCAGGGCGCGTACATGTTGGTGTGCGCTGCGCTTTCGCTGGTACTGGGCTTGGGTTATGCTCGCACGTCCGCCCGCGTTGCCTCGGGCCTAGGCGCTAACCTGCGCGAGGCCGAGTACAAAAAGATTCAGACGCTCGCTTTTGGTAACCTGGACAACTACGACGCCAGCTCGCTCGTCACCCGCATGACCACGGACATCACCGTTATCCAAAATGCTGTGGGCAACGGCTTTCGCCCTATGGTGCGCGGCCCGGTGACGCTTATCGTCGGCCTTATCTACGCGCTGATGCTGTCGCGCCCGCTCGCCACCGTCTTTGCGATCATCTTGCCCGTGCTGGCAATCGTGCTGGGCGTCATCACCTATCGCGTGAGCCCGCTCTACCGCCAACTCCAGACCTCGATGGACCACCTCAACGGCGTGGTACAGGAAGACCTCACCGCCGTGCGTGCCGTCAAGGCCTACGTTCGTACCGAGCACGAGGAGGCCAAGTTCGACACCGTCAATACCGAGCTCGCGCGCACTGCGACAAAGACCTTTGGCAACGCGGTGCTCAACCTGCCGGTGTTTCAGCTGTCGATGTACGTGGCTGCGCTCTCCATCCTGTGGATTGGCGGCCACATGATTCTCGCCGGCAAGCTGGGCGTGGGCTCGCTCACGGGCTTTATGAGCTACGTGCTGCTGATCATGAATTCGCTCATGATGATTTCCAACGTGTTTTTGCTGCTCACGCGCGCTCTTACGAGTGTGGGCCGTATCGCAGAGGTGCTCGATGAGGAGCCCTTTATCGCCAACCCCGCGGGAGACCTCGCGATTGCGGCGCCAGCGGACGGCAGTATCGAGTTTCGCGACGTTTCCTTTAAATACCGCGCGGATGCAGCCGAGGATGTGCTCGAGCATATCGACCTTCGCATCGAGAGCGGCTCGACGGTGGGCATCCTCGGCGGCACGGGCTCGGGCAAGAGCTCGCTTGTGCAGCTGATTGCGCGCCTGTACGACGCCACCGAAGGCGCCGTGCTTGTGGGCGGACGCGACGTGCGCGACTACGACCTCGCCGCCTTGCGCGACGCTGTGGGCATTGTGCTGCAAAAGAATGTGCTGTTCACGGGCACCGTGCGCGAGAACCTGCAGTGGGGCAATCCGCAGGCGTCGGACGATGAGCTCCTCGCGGCTTGCCGCGCGGCGTGCGTGGACGAGTTCCTTGATCGCATCGGCGGGCTGGACGGCGAGTTGGGCCAAGGCGGCGCCGGTGTCTCGGGTGGCCAGAAGCAACGTCTGTGCATCGCGCGCACGCTGGCACTCAATCCCGACGTGATCCTGTTTGACGAGCCCTGCTCGGCGCTCGACCCCATCTCGACGCTGGCGATTGAGGACCTGATGTCATCGATCGTTGCCGACCGCGCCATCGTCATCGTGACGCACAACATGGAACAGGCGTCGCGCGTGTCCAACCGCACGGCGTTCTTCTACATGGGCGATATGGTCGAGTACGACGAGACCGACGAGATTTTCCAACGGCCCAAGGATAAGCGGCTGAATGATTACCTCACCGGCATGTTCTCCTAGTCCGGGACATGCTTGAGGCCCGCGGCGGCCACGGTCGCCACGGGACTGATTGGAGAGGCGGGTCATCTCTTGCGGGAGATGGCCCGCCTTTTTGTGTCGTGTGCGCCCCGCCTTTTCGCTGCTATCATGGACAACGTTGAATTTCTACGAAGGAGCAGGGCATATGGCGATTCTTTTGGGATGCGATTCCATCAGCCTAGAGTTTCCCACCAAGCATATTTTCGATAGCGTGACGCTCGGCGTGGGCGAGGGCGACCGCATTGGTATTGTCGGTAAAAACGGCGACGGCAAGTCGACGCTGCTGAGCGTGCTCGCCGGCACGCTGGAGCCCGACGATGGCCGCGTGACGCACCGCCGCGGCACGACGATCGGTCTGCTCGGCCAAAAGGACCAGCTTGTCGACGCCGATACCGTGCACCATGCCGTCGTCGGCGACACGCCCGAGTACGAGTGGGCGTCGAGCCCCCGTACGCGCCAGATTCTGGCCGGCCTCATCAGCGATGTGCCCTGGGAGAGCACGGTGGGCGAGCTTTCGGGCGGCCAGCGCCGTCGCGTGGACCTCGCGCGCCTGCTGATCGGCGACTACGACGTGCTCATGCTCGACGAGCCCACCAACCACCTGGACATGCGCACCATCAACTGGCTCGCGCGCCACTTAAAGGCCCGCTGGCAGCGCGGCCAGGGCGCCATGCTCGTGGTCACGCACGACCGCTGGTTCTTGGACGAGGTCTGCACCAGCATGTGGGAGGTCCACGACGGCCAGGTCGATCCCTTCGAGGGCGGCTACTCGGCCTACATCCTGCAGCGCGTGGAGCGCGACCGCATGGCCGCCGTCACCGAGGAGCGTCGCCGCAACATGGCGCGCAAGGAGCTCGCGTGGCTGAGCCGTGGCGCACAGGCCCGTTCCACCAAGCCCAAGTTTCGCGTTGAGGCCGCCCGCGAGCTGATCGCCGACGTGCCGCCCGTGCGCGACGAGCTGGAGCTCAAGCGCCTCGCCGTGAGCCGCCTGGGCAAGCAGGTTATCGATGTGGTCGACGTGGACGCCGGCTATGCGGATACCGATGGCGCGCCCAAGCAGGTGCTCTCCGACGTGACCTGGCTCATCGGTGCGGGCGACCGCTATGGTCTTTTGGGTGAGAACGGCGCCGGCAAGTCGACCTTGCTCGACGTGATCCAGGGCAAGATTGAACCCATGCGCGGCCGTGTGAAGATTGGCCAGACGGTGCGCTTTGGCGTGCTGTCGCAGCAGCTCGAGGAGCTCGAGCCCTACATGGGCGACACGATCCGCGAGGTTCTCGGCAACTATAAGAAGTACTACGTCATCGACGGCAAGGAGACTTCGCCCGAGAAGCTTTGCGAGCGCCTGGGCTTTACGACGCAGCAGCTCTGGAGCCGCATCGGCGATCTTTCGGGCGGCCAGCGCCGTCGCCTGTCGCTGCTGCTGACAATCCTGGACGAACCCAACGTGCTCATCCTGGACGAGCCCGGCAACGACCTGGATACCGACATGCTCGCGATTGTCGAGGACCTGCTCGACGGCTGGCCCGGCACGTTGATCCTGGTGACGCACGACCGCTTTTTGATGGAGCGCGTGACCGACCAACAGTGGGCGCTGCTCGACGGCCACCTGACGCATATGCCCGGTGGCGTGGACCAGTACCTGCGCCTGTGCAACGCTACCGCCGAGGGCGAGCCCGTGGGCGCGCCGAGCGCCAAGACCGGCACGTTTGACACCGGTGCCGCGGCAGCTGCGGCCGAAAAGCCTAAGGCAAGCGGTCAGCCCAATGGCCTTTCCAACGCCGAACGTCAGAAGCTCCGCCGCGAGGTGAGCTCGCTCGAGCGCAAGATGGAGACGCAGCGCGCTCGCGTTGAGGAGGCCGAGGCCGCGATGGCCCAGGTCGATCCCACCAACTACACGGCGCTCGGCGAGCAGCAGGCAAAGATCGACGAGGCTCACGCCGCCATGGACGAGCTGGAGATGGCGTGGCTCGAGGCGAGCGAAAAGCTCGAGGGCGAGGAGTAAGCGAGAATGATCAAAGCCGCGTTTTTCGATATCGACGGTACGCTGCTGAGCTTTAAGACCCACCGGATTCCGGCGTCGGCGCAGCAGGTGCTCGACAGCTTTCGCGAGCAGGGGATTGCGTGCATAATCGCCACGGGTCGCCCGACCTACCAGATGCCGGATTGGCTGTTCGACTTGGGTTGGGATGCGTACATTACGCTTTCGGGTCAGCACTGTTTTGACGCTGACGGCGTTTACCGCAGCTGCCCGATCGATCCGGACGACGTCGCGGTGATTGTGGACCAGGTGGCGCAGGGGCGCTACGACTCACTGTGCATGCAGGGCGAGAACTCGTTTGTGAACCGCCTGTCCGAGCGCGTGGTGACGGCTGGCAGCAACGCGGGAATCGTCTACCACGAGGAGCCGTTTGAGCACGCCTTTGACGCACCGGTCTACCAGTTCTGCGCCTTTGTGGACCCGGCCGACGAGCATGTCGTGACCGATGCCGTGTCGCATTCGCTCACCACGCGCTGGTGCGACCTGTTCTGCGACATTATTCCCGCTAACGGCGGCAAGGACCTGGGTGTGGCGGCGACGCTGGAGCGCCTGGATATCGACGCGAGCGAGGCGATCGCCTTTGGCGACGGCGAGAACGACCTATCGATGTTTTCCGCCGTGGGCACGAGCGTGGCCATGGGTAACGCACAGGACACGGTGAAAGCTGCGGCGACCTATGTGACGACCGCCGTGGACGACGACGGAATCTACAACGCCGCGAAGCACTTTGGCCTGTTATAGCTGCGGCTCGGCACTTGGGGACGTTCCTTTTCTGCCGGCAGCTGGGGACACTCCTTGCGGGGCGTCCCCATTTTGTTTTCGTCCCGCACGTTTTGTGAAACACGGCTAACTTTTAGACAAAGTAGTAAGACATGGGCAACTTTTGCAGTAAAGTAAGCGGTGGAAAGTATCCAAAGGCTAACTAGCAATCATCGCGAAAGGCGGCCCATGGCCCTACGTGAATCCGGAGAAGACTATCTCGAATCGATCTACGTTCTGTCGGAACGTCAGGGCATCGTGCGTTCGATCGACGTTGCGGAGTACCTCGGCGTAACCAAGGCGAGCGTTTCCAAGGCCATGGCGACCTTGGAGAGCGACGGCTATGTCGAAATGGGCAAGCGCGACGTTCATCTGACAGAGCGTGGTCTGGAGGTCGCTCGCCAAATGTGGGAGCGTCACTGCTTTTTCGTGGGGCTGCTAGAGGATGCGGGTGTTTCGGCTGAGGTCGCGTCGCAAGAGGGCTGCCACATGGAGCATTGTCTGAGCGAGGAGAGCTTTGAGAAGCTAAGATCGATGCTGGGACGGGAAGATGTGGCGGGTCCAACAACGGAAGCCTAACTGACCCACAGTGGCGCGGAGTTCACGCAAAGCGCGAACCAGCGACCGGGACCAGCGGCCCTTTCGGCCAAGTCCATTTCAGCTAAGGAACCCCGCCAGCAAGCGATGCCCAAGAACCGCCAGCTGTGTCAATGCAGGCCGGGGCCGGGCTTGGTTTTGAAAACACTCCGCACTGATATTTTCTGTATTGAAGACGTCGATGATGCACCCGTATACCATTGACGTCGACACCATCAGATGCGGACCGCGCGGTGACCCCACATTCCGCTGGCGCCCACAGGGCTGCCCTCGTTTCCTGACATGTCCCGCGCGGGCCGCGGCGAGCCGAGACCGCCGCATGACCTAATAGGAGCATGGAGCGATACCGCGGACCCGAACAACCGCATTCTATCGCGCCCCGTCAGTGTGTCGTCTGCCCGGTCCAGGCGAGCACGGAAAGAACGGAGCGAGACATGAGAACCGAATCGACACCCGGCGCCCGCGGGCCGGTCTTCTGCGGGGTCGACACCCACGCCGACTCGCACTGGCTGTACGTCCTGGACTGGAGGGGCCGCAGGGTCCTGTCCCGCCGGTTCCCCGCCGACGCGGCGGGCTACGAGGCGCTCGCCGGGGCGATCGCGGCGGCCGGGGAGCCGGCCTGCATCGCGATGGAGGGGACGTCGTCCTACGGGGCGGGCCTCACCAGGCACCTCGCGTCGCTGGGGATGCCCGTGCGCGAGGCGCTCTCCCCGGCGAGGACGCAGAGGAGGCGCCCGGGGCAGGGGAAGTGCGACGAGGCGGACGCGGAGAGGGCCGCCCGCGCGGCGATGTCCGGCTCAAGGCTCGGGACCCCCAAGAGCCAGGACGGGTGGGTCGACGGGGTGCGCTGCATGCTCGCGGCGCGCTCCGGGGCGGTGAAGGCGCGGACCTCGGCGATCAACACCGCGAGGTCGCTGCTCACCACCGCGCCGGAGGGGCTCAGGTCGAGGTTCCGCGGGATGGCGGGGCCGAGGCTGATGGAGGAGCTCCCCTCCGTGAGCGCCGAG
>URNI01000033.1 GCA_900549135.1 uncultured Collinsella sp. | reverse complement strand
CTGAATAAAAAGTGAGTGTGGGATACGCCGTTCGTTCGAACGGCGTATCCCACGTTAATATTTCAGCCAACGTACGTCATGGCAATTCCCGGTAGGTCGCAGGGCGCTTCGCGGGCGGGCCAGGCTTTATCTGAACGACTTTGCGAAGCAACCGGAGTGAAGATAAAGCCTGGCCCGCCCGCGAAGCGCCACAAAGACCGCAGGGACGGGAGCAGCTATACTACTCTCAGTAGTTAAGGGTCGCGGATTGGCCGCGTCGCCGCTCTCAACAGGAGGTCTTTGTTTATGGCAGATCAAAAGCCGGTTGTCGGGATCATCATGGGCTCCAAGTCCGATCTGGGTGTTATGGAAGGCTGCACCGTCGAGCTCGAGGCGCTGGGCGTGCCCTATGAGCTTGTCATTGCGAGCGCACACCGCACACCGGCGAAGGTCCACGAGTGGGCTTCGACTGCTGCCGATCGCGGCATCAAAGTGATTATCGCTGCCGCCGGCAAGGCCGCTCACCTGGGTGGTGTCGTGGCTGCCTTTACGCCGCTGCCGGTCATCGGCGTGCCTATGAAGACGAGTGACCTGGGCGGCATGGATTCGCTGCTGTCGATGGTGCAGATGCCTTCGGGCGTGCCCGTGGCCTGCGTTGCCATCAACGGCGCCAAGAACGCCGCCATCTACGCCACGCAGATTCTGGGCGCTTGCGACCCCGAGTACCGCAAGGTTATCGAGAAGATGAAGCAGGAGATGGCCGACGCCTAGGCGTTCCGCCGTTTCACCGCAGTATAAGGAGAGCCATGTCCGACTATCAGGGAAAACGATTCAAGGCTTCTCAGATTCCCGATCCGTCGAAGCCGGGTGCTGCCCATGCGGCACAGCAGGGTCGGACATCCTCTCCTCAGCAGCCGCGCGCGCCGCGCCCCGTGACGCCGGCGACGCATCGTCGACAGGACGCGCCAGCCGCATATCGACCTTCATCTTATAGCAACGCTAAGAAGCCGCCCCGGTCTTCATCGCATGCCGCGCCGTCGGATTACACCGAGCCGCCGCGCAAAAAGCGCCGCTCCATTATTCCCATTCTGCTCATCATCATCGGCATCGGCCTGATTGTCGCCGCCGCTGCCATCTTTATCAACGCGCAGATTGGCTATAAGCAGGCAAGCGATTCGTACCAGAAAATCGAGAAGCAATATGTAAGCGATAAGGACGCCAGCGGCGTGCCGATTATTGACTTCGATGCACTTGCCCAGACAAACTCCGAGATTGTGGGTTGGATTTACGCGCCGGGAACCAACATCAACTATCCCGTGGTGCAGACCAACAACAACTCCAAATACCTCAACACGCTGTTCGACGGTACGGCCAATGCATCCGGGGCCATTTTCCTGGATAGCAATGACACCGCGCCGGGCATGGTGGATCAGCAGACCACGATCTACGGCCACCACATGAATGACGGGTCGATGTTCAACGTGATTTCGGACACCACTGATCAGGCAACGTTCGATAGCATCGAGTTCGTGTATTACATCACACGGGATGCTACGTATAAACTGCGACCACTGGCGACCAAAGTTGTCGAGGACACGTATGCCAAGGCGCGCACGACCAATTTTGAGGGCGACGACGGGCTCAAGAACTACCTGTCCGAGATGCTCGACGGTGCCTCTGCCGTGGCGAGCGATGCCATCGATCGTGCCGCTTCGGCAACCAAGGTCGTAACGCTTGTGACCTGTCGTTCATTATCGCTGAGCAACACACGTGCCGTCATGGTGCTCACGCCGGTCGAGGAATAGATTATGGGCTACTCAATGACGGTGAAAGGAGAAATGATGCTTGAGAACGGCAAATCGATGCCTTCGGTTGATGCTTGGCTGCGCGAAGCCAAGGCCGATGTTTCGGCGGCTGATTGTGGGATGTACCTGACACACAACGGCGTGGTGCGCGCGACGCCCAAGGCCGAAGTGCGCGGAGTCGAGACCGATGGCGTGGCGCCAGGCCACAAGGTGGGCGGCATGGTGTTTGGCTTCGATGCCGAAAAGGTGCAGGCCGCTATCGAGGCGACGCGCACGATGCCGGGTATCGGCTATGTGCGCGTGTGGCTGGCGAGCGGCGAGCTTACCGTGGGCGACGACATCATGCTCGTGCTCATTGGCGGAGACATTCGCCCGCATGTGGTCGATGCGCTGCAGTCGCTCGTCGGCACCATCAAGAACGAGTGCGTGAGCGAGGTCGAGCGCGAGGCGTAAGGCCTCGTCGGCAATCCGAGTCTGTCTATAGCGAAAGCCCGCCGGCAGTTCATGTAGATCTGCCAGCGGGCTTTGATGTGTTGGAGCTATTTTGCTCTGGCGTTTGCTACACGCGTGTGGCGTCCTTGGGGCTCATGGTCATACTCTGAAAACGGTTCTCCATATATTCGTTATCGAAATGCTTGTCATAGAACTGTGCGACGGGAATATTTCGAACGGTTCCGTTGACGCGCTGATACCAATAGTCGAGCGATTGCAACGTCATGACGCCGTCGATCAACATGACGGCGGTCAGGATGACGGTAGCAGAGTAGCGGCGTTTCCATGGAATCATATTGATGAGCTTAAGCAGGCGCGGCAGCAAGACCTTGATCCAGATGAGGCCACCCAGGCCCCACATGCAGGCAAACGGCGTGCATGTGCGTCCCCCGGTCAATACCGCGATGGGATCGGGCATGCCGAATAGCCTAATGTGTGAATAGCTCCACGACACCACGCCAAATGAGGTCTGCATAAACCAGCCTACAAACACCTCGAAAGCGCCGCCGATCAGGGCACTTACCAGGAAAATGATCAGAGGATTCTTTTTATAGAAGCGGTTGAGCGCCATGGTCATGAGCACCGCGCCAAATCCGTAGATGGGGCTAAAGGGGCCAAATAGCATACCGGCACGGTCCTGATAGACGCCGGGATCGACGACGACCATATGCCAGACTTCCTCGAGAATGAGACCTAACACGCTGCAGACGAAGAATACCCAGAACAGGTTGAAGTAGTTGAGCTTGATGTAGCCCTCGCCGGTTTCGTCGCGGCCGAGCATCCCCTCGGCGGCGGCATCGCGGTCGAGCATCTCTTGCAGACGGCGCTGCAGTTCGCGCTCCTGGCGTAGCGTGGGGTCGACGGTGGCCGACAGCGCAATGAGGATGACAAGCTGCACGGCGGGGCGCAGCAGGAAGGGTCCGATGCCCTGGAGCATCACGTCAACTAAAAGCTCCACGACGGTAAATGCGATGAGGACGTAAGACAGGCGGGCGGCATTGCGGCGCTGGTTCTTGATGAGGTCAAGGCCAAAGATGATCAAGATGACGGCACTGGCAGCCGAGAGCATGATGCCGGCGACAATCAGTCCGACCGCGACGAGCGTGTTGTCGCCGAGCTTGGCGGCGGCGTTGCCGTTGATGAGCGCAGTGATGACCTGCCACATAAAGGCGCCGACCGACGGGAGCGTGCCCACGCCGGACAGGATGCACAGGACGGCGTATACCTTAATGATGAGGGGGATCTTCTTGACCTCCGTGGCGCTGGGGACGCTGGGGTCGAGTTCGTTTCGATCCATACATAACCTTTCTCGTTTTGCTGTAGGTACAAGGATACGCCGCCGACCTGCCAAAAGACAGGACGAACGTCCCAATTGCAACAATGCAAGCCCCAACGGCGGGCGAGACGCGTCGCAACGGAAGTATGCGGGATCGTCGGCCCCGAAGCGGTTGCCCAATAAAATGTTTGGCTGCAAAACGGATTATAAGCTCGGTGGGCTTTTAAAAAGCGCTGTTCATGCGCGGGAGTGCTTGTCTTGCCGTGCGTATAATAGGGCAGGTAACGCCAAATAACGAGGCTCTGAGGGGATGCCATGTCTCAAGAAACCATCCGCGCGGCCGAGCGTGCCGCGGGACAGGTGAAGACCATGTCGACGTATGATCCGGACTCCGACCAGCTGCATGAGGAATGCGGCATTTTTGGTGTGTGGGCACCCGATCGCGATGTGGCTCGACTGACGTACTTTGGTCTGCGCGCGCTGCAGCATCGCGGCCAGGAATCGGCGGGAATCGCCGTGGGTGATGGCGGCACGGTTATGGTTCGCAAAGACCTGGGACTGCTCGATCGCGTGTTCTCCAACGCCGACCTGTCGACGCTCTCCGGCCAGCTGGCCGTGGGCCACGTGCGCTATGGCACCGCCGGCGCCAAGAGCTGGGAAGCCTCGCAGCCGCATCTTTCTACCATCAACAGCGTCATTATCGCGCTCGCGCACAACGGTACCCTCGTCAACACCGACGAGCTGCGCCGCCAGCTGATCGAGCTGGGCGTGCCGTTCCTTTCCAATTCGGATTCCGAGGTCGCGACTAAGCTTATCGGCTACTTTACTCAGCGTACAGGCCATCTGCGCGAGGGCATTCGCAAGACCATGGAGCTCGTGCGCGGCGGCTACGCCATGACGCTCATCAACGAGCAGGCACTCTACGCATTCCGCGATCCACACGGCATTCGCCCGCTCGTGCTGGGCAAGCTGGTGGACGAGGGCCTGGACCAGGCCGATGCCGCATCCGTTTCGCAGCTGCCGTCGCAGGACGGCGCCGCGACGGTCGACTCCGCCGTCCGTGTCACGCGCGCCGGCGGCTGGGTCGTTGCTTCCGAGACCTGCGCACTCGACATCGTGGGTGCCGAGTACGTCCGTGACGTTCGTCCCGGCGAGATTTTGCGCATCAGCGCCGAGGGTCTGGTATCCGAGCAGGGCGTGCCTGCAGCCGAAGAGCCCGCAAACTGCATCTTTGAGCAGGTCTACTTTGCCCGCCCCGACTCCATCATGAACGGCAAGAGCGTCTATGCCTGCCGTTATGACATGGGTCGTCAGCTGGCACACGAGGAGCCCGTCGAGGCCGACCTGGTCATCGGCGTACCCGACTCCGGCCTGCCGCCCGCGGAGGGGTATTCGCACGAGAGCGGTATTCCCTTTGGCGAGGGCCTCATCAAGAACCGCTACGTTGGCCGTACGTTTATCGAGCCTACGCAGGAGTTGCGCGCCATGGGCGTGCGTATGAAACTCAACCCGCTGCGCGACAACATCGAGGGCAAGCGCCTGGTCGTCATCGACGACTCCATCGTGCGCGGCACCACCATGGTGCAGCTCGTCAAGATGCTGCGCAACGCCGGCGCCAAGGAGATTCACATCCGCATCAACTCGCCCGAGGTCATCTGGCCGTGCTTCTACGGCATCGATACCGACGTGCAGTCGCAGCTTATCAGCGCCAACAAGACGGTCGACGAGATTTGCGAGTATATCGGCGCCGATTCGCTGGCCTTCCTTTCGGTCGAGGGCCTGCTTAAGGTCATGCCCAAGGGCGGTTACTGCGATGCGTGCTTTACCGGCCGCTACCCCGTGGCGATTCCCGAGAGCTTTGGCCGCGACAAGTTCATGGAGGGCTTTAAGCCCCGCAACCTGGATAAGCCGCTGCACTTTGACGACGACGCCGTGGTCGAGAAATACGATGACCGCAGCTGGGAAGAGAAGCACGGCGAGGCCTAAAACCTGCCATGTAGGGACAGGTTTATTTTGGTAGGTTTTACCTGCTGTTTTGTTGATATGACGGCGCGCGTTGTTATGGCGCGCGCCGAAATGAACGCAACTATGAGCACCGTTTGGCGCCCGCGCGGCGCCACGGTAGTGGGAGAGGAAGGCTCAGATGAGCGACAGCAAGCATGTGACGTATGAGGATGCCGGCGTCGATACCGCCGAGGGCGGCCGCGCCGTTGACGCTATTAAGCAGATGGTTAAGGACACCAACCGCCCCGAGGTCATCGGCGGCATCGGTGGCTTTGGTGGCCTGTTCTCGGCTGCCGCGCTTAAGGATATGGAAGACCCGATTCTGATTAGCGGTACCGACGGCGTGGGCACCAAGCTCGTGCTCGCCCAGATCATGGACCGTCACGAGACGGTGGGCCAGGACCTGGTTGCTATGTGCGTCAACGACATTCTGGCTTCGGGTGCCGAGCCGCTGTTCTTCCTGGACTACGTTGCCATCGGCCACATCGAGGCCGAGCACATGGCAAAGATCATCAAGGGTGTGGCCGACGGCTGCAAGCTCGCGGGCTGCGCGCTCGTGGGCGGCGAGATGGCCGAGCACCCCGGCGTCATGGCTCCTGCCGACTACGACCTTGCCGGATTTACCGTGGGCGTCGTCGACCGTCCCAAGATGCTCGACCCCGCGAACGTCCGCCCCGGCGACGTGATCCTGGGCCTGCCTTCCACCGGCGTGCACTCCAACGGCTACTCGCTCGTGCGTAAGGTCTTTGGCGTCGACGGTATTAAGCCGGGCACGCCCGAGGCCGCCGCTAAGGCCGAGGAGCTGAGCCGTCCGCTCGAGGAACTCGTCGGCGCATCGCTGGCAGACGCCCTGTTGGCCCCCACGCGCATCTATGTCAAGCCGATTCTGGAGCTGCTGCGCGGTGGCGCTCCGGTGCACGCCATCGCCCACATCACTGGCGGCGGCATTACCGAGAACCTCAACCGCGCGCTTGCCGACGACGTCGACGCCGTGGTCACCCGTAACGGCGCCGAGATGGGTTGGGACGTTCCGCCCGTCATCACCTACGTGTCGCGCCAGGCCGAGCTCGCGCCCAACGAGGCATGCAAGACCTTCAACATGGGCGTTGGCCTGTGCCTGATCGTCGCCCCCGAGGACGAGGCTGCCGTGACCGAGGCCCTGGTCGCACTGGGCGAGAAGCCGTTCCGCGTGGGCGAGTGCGTCGAGGGCTCCGGTAAGGTCGTGTACTCCGATGAGCGCTAACGAGCAGATAGCTGCTGCCGCGAGCCTGGGCTTTGTGCCCTACACCCGTCCGACCGGCACCGATACGGCCGAGCTGCTCAAGATCGGTGTGCTCATCAGCGGTTCGGGTACCAACCTGCAGGCGCTGATCGATCTGATCGCCGCCGGCAAGCTCAACGCTTCGATTGAGCTTGTGGTGTCGAGCCGTCCTTCGGCTAAGGGTTTGCAGCGCGCTGAGCGCGCGGGCATCCAGACGCTCACGCTGTCCAAGGATGTCTATGCCGACCCCATCGCCGCCGACGAGATCATCGCGCACGAACTTCTCGAGCGCGGCTGCGAATATGTGGTCATGGCCGGTTACATGCGCATGGTGCACACGCCGCTGCTGGCGGCGTTTCCCAACCGCGTGGTCAACTTGCATCCGGCACTGCTGCCGAGCTTTACCGGCGCGCATGCGATCGACGATGCCTTTGCGCGCGGCGTCAAGGTAACCGGTGTGACCGTGCACTTTGCCAACGAGATCTACGACAACGGCCCCATCATCGCCCAGCGCGCGCTGGCTGTTGAGGAGGGCTGGGACGTCGACACGCTCGAGGAGCACATCCACGCGATTGAGCACGTGCTGTATCCCGAGGTCGTGCAGATGCTCGCCGACGGCCGCGTCCACGTGCTGGAGAGCGGCAAGGTTGCAATTGACGCGCCTCGCGGCTAGCGGCGCACAGTACAATTTAGCCGAGTAGTCAGGGTGGTCATTGGCGCCAAGGCGCGCGTGGCCACCTTTTGTTTTGGGTAGTCATCGGGAACGGTCTTTAACGACTGGTCATTCAAGAACGTCGCAGGTGACTAGGTGAGAGAGGTGAGCGCATGGCGGATAACGAAGCGCTGTTTACGCCTGAGTTGGTGTTTTTTGATTGGGAGTGTGCGACGCCGGATGAGGTGTTTGCGCGGCTCGAGGGCGAGCTTGCACCACGTGGCTACATTGCGTCCGGTTGGCTCGGCGCCGTTCGCACGCGCGAGGATGCCTATCCCACGGGTCTTGCCATGCCGGCGGCAAACATTGCCATTCCGCATACCGATCCGGGGTTTGTGGCCAAGCCCTATATCGCGGTGGTGAAGCCCGCCGCGTCCGTGACATTTAACGCTATGGCTGGCATGGGCGCTCCGGTGCCGGTGCAGATCGTCATCAATCTGGGTATTGCCGAGCCGGGCGGCCAGGTCGAGGCCCTGCAGGCGCTCATGAACATCTTTATGGACGCCGATGCCGCAGCCGACGTGCTCGGCCAGACCACGCCCCAGGGCATGGTCGACGCCATCCGCCGCCACTTCTAAGGTGGGGCTGAGTCGGCACTTGGGGACGTTCCTTTTCTGCCGGCAGTAAGGGACAGTCCCGAAGTGCCGGCATATAAAGAACGTCCCCAAGTGCCAAGTGCCAGAGCTGTCCCCTTTGCACCAAAATGGTGCAGATTAACCTGTCCCCAATGCACCAAGCGTGTCGCGGGGGCCGCGTTGTGACACAATGGCGTTTGTTCGATTCGTTATGCGAAAGGCCAACTATGGCAAATAAGAAAAAGAACTCCGAGGCCGCGCCGACGCCCGAGCAGCAGGCCCGCGCTGCCTCCAGCTCTCGCAAGAAGCAGCGCAAGACGTACGTGTCTAAGACCGTCAAGATCGTTCTGGTGGTCATCGGCGTGCTGGCGATGCTGCTTTCTGTCTCGGCGATGGCGTGCTCCGGCCTTATGTCGCAGGCCGAGGACACCTCGGGCTACAAGCTGACCGGCGGTGTTGCTGCCACTATCAACGGCACCAACCTTACCGAGGACACCGTGACCAAGCAGATCATGAGCATGCGCACGTCCTACGGCTACACCAAGGACAAGGACTGGGCGCAGTATCTGGTCGACAACGATCTGACGCCCAAGAAGTACCGCAAGCAGCTCATCGATTCCTACACGCAGCAGATTCTGCTTCAGCAGGCACAGAAGGAGAACGGCGTGACGGTGTCGGACGAGGAGGTCGAGAAGGCTTGGAAGGACGCGTGCAAGAGCGCGGGCGGTGCCAAGGCCTTTAAGAAGACCCTCAAGACCTACGGCTATACCGAGGACACCTACAAGGATTCGCTCAAGGAGAGCCTGGCGCAGCAGAAACTCAAGGATGCCGTGGCGCCCACCAGCAAGCCCAAGGACAGCGAGATCGTCGATTACATCAACGAGAACCTGTCTAACTACAACGATGCTCGCCGCTCGTCGAACATCCTGATCAAGGTTGATTCCGACGCTTCCGACGAGGACAAGGCTGCCGCCAAGGCCAAGGCACAGGAGTGCCTGGACAAGATCAACTCCGGTGAGCTGAGCTTTGAGGACGCCGTTGAGCAGTACTCCGAGGACACCGGTTCCAAGGAGAAGAAGGGCGATGTGGGCTGGGATAAGCTCACCACTTTCGTCGACAGCTACCAGACGGCGCTCGAGGGGCTCAACAAGGGCGACGTGAGCGACGTCGTCGAGTCGACCTATGGCTACCACATCATCAAGTGCACCGACTACTTCCATGTCGATAATCAGGTCGATGACATCAACCAGGTGCCCAAGGCCATCAAGAAGTACGTTTCCAATGTGGTGAAGACGCAAGCGGCCAGCACCGCGTACAGCGAGTGGCTGGAGCAGTACAAGAAGGATGCCGACATCACCGTTAACCCCATGCCCAAGGACGTGCCGTACAACGTCAGCCTGAAGGGCGTCACCAAGAGTTCGACCGACGATTCGTCGACGACTGAGTAATCATGGGGCGGCGCTCGTGTGAGTGCCGTCCGCACTATTGAGGAGGATTTGCAGATGACCAACGAAGAGCTGCAGAAGGAAATGATTGCGGCCATGAAGGCCAAGGACAAGGTTCGCCTGTCCATCATTCGCCAGGTCAAGGCCGAGGTGAAGAATATCGAGGTCAACGAGCGCCGCGATGTGACCGAGGAAGACGTCAACAGCATGATCAAGCGTTTGATTAAGCAGACGAGCGAGACGTTGGAGATGTCCATCAAGGCCGGTACCGACCAAGAGCGTACCGACAACCTGACCGAGCAGGTCAAGATTCTGGAGAGCCTGCTGCCCGCGCAGGTTTCGGGTGAGGAGCTCGAGGCCCTGATCGAGCAGGTCATCGCCGAGCTGGGTGCCACGTCCAAGAAGCAGATGGGCCAGGTTATGGGTGCACTCGGCAAGGCCACCGGCGGCAACTTCGATAAGCCTGCCGCGGCAAAGATCGTCGGAGCAAAGCTGGCTTAAGGGCCGAGCGGTACATAGTTGATGTTAAGGGGACGTGACCATTGCGGTCGCGCCCCTTTTTGCTGGGCTGGGCAATCATTGGGGACGGGCTTAAATGAGTGCCCAATGAGCAGGCACTCATTTAAGTCTGTCCCCAATGAGTGAGTGGAAGGTTGCGGGTTCTTTACGGGAATGTAGTGCGGGCTGCGGAAACGCGGTTCTTTCCGTACAATAGTTCAACTCATGTAAACGCAGGGAAGGGACATTCATGGCAGACATGATCGAGATCAAGCATCTCAACAAGTACTTTGGCGACCTGCATGTGCTCAAAGATATCAATCTCACCGTCAAGCGCGGCGAGAAGCTCGTAATGATCGGGCCTTCCGGCTCGGGTAAGTCGACGCTCATCCGTTGCGTCGATTATCTGGAGGAGCCCACGTCGGGCGAGGTCGTCATCGACGGTACGCCGCTCACCAAAAAGAATCACCTGGAGATGGCTCGCAAGTATAGTTCCATGGTGTTTCAGCAGTTCAACCTGTATCCCAACATGACGGTGCTGGGCAACCTGACGCTCGCGCCCATCAAGCTGCAAAAGAAGAGCAAGGAGGAGGCGACCGAGATCGCCATCGCCGCGCTCAAGCGCGTCGGCATGGCGCATAAGGCCGGCGAGTATCCGCAGAACCTCTCGGGCGGTCAGCAGCAGCGCATCGCCATTGCCCGTGCCCTGTGTACCAAGCAGCCCATCATCCTGTTTGACGAGCCGACCTCGGCGCTCGACCCCGAGATGGTCCAGGAGGTTCTGGACGTTATGATTGAGCTCGCGCAGGAGGATATCACCATGATCTGCGTGACGCATGAGATGGGCTTTGCGCGCCAGGTGGCCGACCGCGTCATCTTTATGGAGGACGGCCGCATTCTGGAGGAGGGCACGCCTGAGCACTTCTTCGATAACCCCGAGAACCCGCGCTGCCGCGAGTTCCTGTCCAAGATTCTGCACTAGGCGCGGTGATGGACATGACGGATATGACGAGGGCGGCCGTGTCGCGCCGTCACTTTTTGCAGCTGGCTGGCGCCGGCATGCTTGCGCTGACGGGGACCGCGCTTACCGGTTGCGGCAACTCCACCAGCGGCGAGGACTCCGACAAGGGGTCCAAGCTTGCGGCCATCAAATCGCGTGGCCATCTGAATGCCGGCGTTAAGAAAGACGTTCCCGGCTATGGCTATTACGACACCGCCAAGGGCCGCTTTGAGGGCATGGAAGTCGATTTGTGCTATCAGATCGCCGCTGCTGTCTTTGACGTGAGCTACAAGGAGGCCCGCGCCCAGGAGCTTGTCGAGTTTACCGACGTAACGCCCAAGACACGCGGCCCGCTGATCGATAACGGCCAACTCGACGTGGTCGCGGCGACCTACACCATCACCGACGAGCGCAAGAAGAGTTGGGATTTCTCGACGCCGTACCGCACCGACTACGTGGGGCTCATGGTCAAGAAGCGTTCGGGCTTTACCTCGATTGAGGACCTGGACGGCAAGGTCATCGGCGTGAGCCAGGGTGCTACCACGCAGGGCCTGATCGAGCAGATGATCAAGGACAACGGCTTTAGCTGCAAGCCAGAGTTTAGGGCCTTTAGCGGCTACCCCATCATCAAGAGCTCGCTCGACGCCGGCAATATCGACGTCTTTGCCATGGACCGCTCCACGCTGGCCGGTTACATGAACGAGACCGTTGAGCTGCTGCAGCCCGAGGTCAAGTTTGGCGAGCAGGGCTACGGCGTGGCGACCAAGAAGGGCTGCGACCTTTCGGCCGTGGTCGATCAGGTGATTTGCGATCGCCTGGCCGACGGCTGGCTCGACCAAGAGGTCAAGACCTGGGGTCTTGTATAGGCGCATCGTCCAAGGAAGGAATCAAATGCTCGAAGGATTATTTGACGCCGACCGTTGGTCGACGACATTTCAAAATATGGGGCCCTTCTGGGAGGGCTTTGGCGTGACGCTGCAAGTGGTCGTTGCCGGCCTGCTGTTGTCGCTGGTGCTGGGCACGCTGCTGGGCGTGTTCTCTACCACTCGCTCGCGCGTGCTGCGCGCCATAAGCCGCGTGTACGTGGAGTTTTACCAGAACACCCCGTTGCCCGTGCAGGTGCTCTTTATGTACATGGCCGGTCCGCAGTTTTTGCAGGCCATAACCGGTGCCGACCAGCCGGTGCGCATCGCGCCATTCGTGCTGGGCTTCTTGGGTGTGGGCCTGTATCACGCGGCCTACATTTCGGAGGTTATCCGCACTGGTATCGAGGCGGTTCCGCGTGGTCAGATGGAGGCGGCCCAGAGCCAGGGCTTCACCCGTGCGCAGGCGTACTGGTACATCGTGCTGCCCCAGACATTCAAGATCATTCTGCCGCCGCTGTGTAACCAGGCGCTCAACCTGGTCAAGAACACGTCGGTGCTGGCGCTTGTGGCCGGCGGCGACCTTATGTACCGTTCCGACAACTTTGTGAGTCTGTACGGTTACCTGCAGGGATACATCGTCTGCTGCCTTATGTACTTCATCATCTGCTTTCCGCTCGCCATGCTGGTGCAGTGGCTCGAGCGCCGCTCCAAGGAGCGTCCGCGCGGCGTGAGCCTGGCCGAGCTGGGGCTCGACAACGTAGAGGAGGCCTAGCGCATGGAAATCTTCAACGCGACCAACCTGCTCTACATTTGGGGCGGCTTTGTTAAGACGATCGAGATCTCGGCGCTGTCGATCTTTTTCTCGCTCATCTTTGGCACGGTGCTGGCGCTCGTTAAAAGCTATGCGCCCCGCCCGTTCCGTATTTTGGTGAGCGCCTATATCGAACTGTTCCGTTGCACGCCGAACCTGCTGTGGATCCTTTTTATCTACTTTACGGTGCAGGGTTTGGACATTGTGATTTCGACCATCGCCTTTACGCTGTTTACCAGCGCTGTTATGGCCGAGATTGTGCGCGGCGGCCTCAACTCGATTCCGCGTGGCCAGTTTGAGGCAGCGCAGAGCCAGGGCTTTGGCTTCTTTGCCACCATGCGCTACATCATTCTGCCGCAGACGTTTAAGACGATCATTCCGGCGCTGTTTAGCCAGTGCACGACTGTCATCAAGGACAGCTCGTATCTTTCGGGCATTAACGTGGCCGAGCTCATGTACACGGCAAATGTCGTGATGGCCCACGCGATCGACCTGTCGCAGGTTCTTATGCTCTACGGCCTGGTGTTTGCGATGTACTTTGTGCTCAACTTTGGTATCTCGCTGCTGGTCCGCGCGTATCAGAGGCGAATGGTGGCAGCGTAGAATGTGGCAAAGGGACAGCCCCTTTGTCACATAGAGAAAGGAATCGCGATGAGCGATCTGGAGAACAAGAAGAATCCTGTGGTCATTACCATCGCGCGCGACTTTGGCGCCGAGGGCCACGAGATTGGTCGCATGCTTGCCGACGAGTTGGGGATTCCGCTGTACGATAACGAGCTGCTGGTGCGTGCGTCGCTGCGCGCGGGCGAGTCGCTCGATAAGATGGCCGCCTACGACGAGCGCCTGGCCGTGGAGAATATGGCGTTCCTACCCGACCGCTACGATGCGTGTTCGTACTCGGACAAGTTGTTCCAAAAGATGAGCCAGGTGATTTTGGATCTGGGCGAGACCGAGAGCTGCATTATCGAAGGCCGCCTGTCCGATTACCTGTTGCGTAACAACCCCAACCACATTGCCGTGTTGGTGACCGCTCCCTTTGAGGACCGCGTCGAGATCGTGCGCAAGAAGCGTGGCCTTAACAAAAAGAAGGGCGCCAAGCTGGTCAAGCAGCAGCAGAAGGCGCGCGAGGCGTTCTATAAGCGCTACAGCGCCGGAAAGTGGAAGATGACGAGCGGTAAGGATATCGTTGTCAACCGCGCTAAGCTGGGCCGCGAGGGCTGCAAAGACGTTATCGCCGCTGCCTACCGCTACAAGGTAGCTCAGCTCGAAGGCTAGCCGACCAAAAATCACCACAAAGGGGACAGGCACCTTTGTGGTGGTTTTTGTTTTAGGCGGAGGGGAAGGCCTTGGTGAGACCGGCGCGCGTCTGTGTGTCGGTCTTTTGGTAGATAGAGCTCAGGTGGCGCTGTACCATGCGCATCGAGATGCCGAGCTCCTCGGCGATCTGCTTGAGCGGGCGTTCATCCTGGGTTACTGCCACGAGCACGTCGACTTCGCGCGGGGTGAGAGCGTGGTTGGCGATGAAGGCCTGGCGTTGCTCCTCGATGGTGGGGGCGGCGAGCGCTTTCTCGGCTCGTTGCTGGTGTTCGCGCTCCTGCTCGGTTTGGGGCAGGCGGAATAGGCCGGCCGCCACAAATGCCGCGCAAGCGGCGACGAGCAGCACGAGCGCACCGATCATGATGAGAGCAACATTGCCCGAGGTCACGAGAGCAAGCGAGATGCCCGATGTGGTGAATGCGCATACATTGTTGGCGGCGCGTCCCATGTCGGCCCAGAGGGCGGGTGCGTGCATGCGCGGTGCCAGCTGAGTAAACGTGGCGGTAAAGAACGTGACAAAAAAAGCCTGAGCTCAGGTAAAAGACGACAAGGCCTAGGTTGGGATCGGCCCCGGCCTCCACGGCCATGATGGAAATGGTCGAGAGTACGGCGATGCCGAGCATGACAAGTCCCATGTAGCGGCGCTCGGCAAGATCAAAAATAAGACCGGCGGCAAGGCCGCTCGCCGCCAAAAAGAGGCGCGGCCATGTTTGTACGGCAATGGTGCCGTGGGCGTTGGAGAGTGTGACAACGTTGTCGAGGGTCGAGAACAAGCAGGCAAGAACCATGACGAGCGCGATGCTCCAGCATGCCTGTTTGGCGAGGGCATGAGAGGGCTCAACAAAGGGATTGATGGCAGGCCTTTCGGGGGGCGCGCTTGGCAATCGCATGCTCGTTGCCTTTTGCGCTGGCAGGTGCGCCACATGAGAATTTGTGCCCCGGGATCCGGATATCTTCCCGTAACATGGTGTTACAGAAGCACCCCTTACGACAAGGAGGCTCATATGCGAAAGCAAATCCATGACAACCCAATCGACCACGGCCGCGCGTGCTCACTCTCCCACGGAACGTGGCGCCGCGTGGGGGCAAAACTCGCCTGCGCGGGGGCCTGCGCGCTCATGGTCGGCCAGCTGCTGCTGCCGAGCGTGGCGCTCGCCGCCGAGTGGGTCAGCGTGGGCGGCACGCAGTACGACGCGGGCACCGCTGCCGGCGACGAGGCAGGAACCTGGTCCTGGGATGGCGCTAACGACATGAAGCTCAACGGCTACGACGGCGGCTCCATCGGCGCCAAGGGTAACCTCACCATCGGCGTGACGGGCACCAACACCGTCACGGCCGACGCCGGGCAGAGCGCCATTGCTGTCAAGAACGGCAACCTTGCCATTACCGGCGATGGCACCCTTAATGCGACGGCTCAGACCGATGTGATTGCGGCGGAAGGCGACGGCAATGCGGGTGGCGATGTGACCATCAGCGGCGCCAACGTCAACGTGACGGCTTCGGGCGCAGTGAACAGTGCGACGGGCATTCGCGCGACGGCCGGCAGCGTGACGATCGATAAGGGCGCCGATGTCAAAATCGAGGCAAAATCGGCGGAAGGATCTTGGCGTCCAACGGTGGGCACCTACGGTATCTTTGCCGATAACCTTCCCAGTAGACACGCTGCTCAGGAAAGCGAGCAGGAAGAACCGGATTATGTCTCCGTGCACGGGGGCGACGTCACGATCGATGCCGCCGACCTGTCGATCAAGACAGCCGATGCCTGGCAGGTTTCTGTGTGCATCAATACGGTCGGTATCAAAAAGAATACCCTCATGAAAATCGTCAACGGAGCCGATGTCGCGCTTTCCGCCGGCAGTGCGGCTTCGCTCTCGGCGGGCATCAGCGCGCGTTCGCAAAGCGGTGCGGTGTGGATGCTTGTCGAGGAGTCGAATCTTACGTCTCGAAGCCTGTCTTCTGCAAACGGCATCGATGCCGTCCGCAATCAAAGTTTTGGAATCATGGCAGAGGCAAACACCGGGTCGGAAACGCCTCGTATCAAGATTCGCAAATCGAAGATTGAGGCTTCGGGCGCGACTGCGGGAATCTATGCGATCAACTGCAACGACGCGACTGCGACGCTGTTCCGTGCCGCGAGGATTGATTTGAGCGTGAACAATTTGCACGGGCGCGCGATGATTACGACTCCGACGGATGGTGCCGTGCGCGATGTGAAAAAGGTTGTTGATACGGGGAAATGGCCGAGCTCCCAGAACGGGCAGGTCGTCGGTGTTGCCGGTTCGTCTGCTATTACGGATATCGTCGGTTCTGCCGAGGTCGCCCATGATGTAGTGATTGATTTTGGAGACGGGCAGGAGCCGGAGCCGACACCGGAGCCGGAGCCGACACCGGAGCCCGATCCCGATCCTATGCCCAATCCCGAGCAGAAGCCTGACCCCAAGCCCGTAGATAAGGACGCAAAGACCACCACGGCGGTTGCCAAGACCGTTACGACCAAGACTGCCGCCGGCGCCAAAAGCGCTTCCGGTGTTCTGGCCGCCACGGGCGACAACGCCGCGACGGCGGCCGCCCTCGGCATCGCCGGTGCGTCCGTCATCGGCGCCGGCTTCGTCGCGTCCAAGCGCCGCGACCGCTAGCGCAAGCTTCCGCAACATAAAACAGCGGAGGTACCCCTTACGACAAGGAGGCTCACATGCGAAAGCAAATCCATGACAACCCAATCGACCACGGCCGCGCGTGCGCGCTCTCTCACGGAACGTGGCGTCGCGTGGGCGCCAAGCTCGCCTGTGCGGGGGCTTGCGCGCTCATGGTCGGTCAGCTGCTGCTACCCAGCGTGGCGCTCGCCGCCAAATGGGTCAACGTTGGCGGCACGCAGTACAACAAGGGCGTCGGCGACGAGGCCGGAACGTGGTCCTGGGACGGCGCCGACGACATGAAGCTCAATGGCTACAACGGCGCCGGTATCAGCGCTCAGGGCAACCTCAATATCGGCGTGACGGGCACCAACACCGTAACGGCCGATTCCTTGCAGAGCGCTATCGAGGTCAAGGACGGCAACCTTGCCATCACGGGGGAGGGAACCCTCAACGCGACGGCCGAACCACAGAAGAGCAGGAGCGCTGTTAAGGTCGAGTGCGGTAGCCTCGCCATCTCGGGCGACGTGACTCTCAACGCGACGGCCGGAACCGATACGATAGCGGTTTCGGGGGACGGTAAGGCCGGCGGCGACGTGGACATCCGCGGTGCCAACGTTAACGTGACGGCAACGAACAAAGTGCCTCATACCATCGGCATTCATACGCGGGCAGGCAACATAACCATTAACGAGGGCGCCGACGTCCACGTCGAGGCGGAGGCGAATGGGGGCTCAATGCCGTTGCAGTCTATGCCGAAAACATCTCCTCCGAGCATGGAGGCTGCATCGCGGTGGATAACGCAAAATTAGATGCGGCGGCGCGTAATGCAAACATGTTGTCGGTCGCCCTGTATTCGTCCGGGGGTAAGGATACATATTTGAGTATTACCAACGGGGCGGATGTTACGCTCGTGGCGAGTGATAGTGTCGAGGTTTTGGATGGTGTTTGGATGCGCGCGCAGGACGGCGTATCGCGGGTGCTCGTCGAGAATTCGAGCCTTACAGTTCGATGCGGTGACGGAACTGGCCACAGTCGTAAACATGGCTACGGAATATATTCCCAGTCCGGCTCCCAGTCCGCCATCCCTCGAATTGACATCATTAATTCAAATTTTGAGGTGTCGGGTAATGCAGCGGCAATCTACGCTGTCAATCAAGGTGATGCAGCCCCTTGTCTCTCAATTGATGGCGGGTCGGTAGTTACGACTCCCGCCGGCGGCACTGTGCGAGAAACTACGGGAAACGGACTCGTCATCGGTGTTCCCGGGTCGTCTGTCATCCAGGACATTAGAACTTCCGACGAGGTCGCCCGCAGCGTGGTAATCAGCTCCGGAGATGCGGTCGAGCCTGAGCCCACGCCGCAGCCTGAGCCTACCCCGGCTCCCACGCCGCAGCCAGGCGGCGGAAGTGAGACTGGCACGCCGTCCGTGACGCTGACTCAGGCGAGTTCCACGGCTGCTGCCTCCAAGCCGGCCGCGAAGGCCACCGCTGCCCAGAAGTCCGTGGGCACTCTGGCCGCCACGGGCGACAACGCCGCGGCGGCGGCAGCGGCCCTTGGCATCGCCGGCGCAACCGTTGCCGCTGCCGGCATCGCCGCAACCAAGCGCCGCAAGCGCTAGGCTTTTGGTGGCAGCGCCCATTCTCGGCTTTTACAAAATCTCAATCTGTAACACCAAACCTGATAGTTGGGCTCTAGGTGTTACAGATTGAGACGAACTGTTCAGCCGCTAACCTAACGTCTCGATCTGTAACACGTGGCGAGGAATTTGGTCTCTAACTGTTACAGATCGAGACAAACGTCGGAATTGGTTCGCCGGCCAAGTCCCCGACCACCACAAAGGCGCATGTCCCCTTTGTGGTGATGGGTTGGCCGGCATAGAGAAAAGTCCCCGCCGGGCGTGTGCTCGACGGGGACTTTGCCGTTTGATGGCTAGCG
>URNI01000032.1 GCA_900549135.1 uncultured Collinsella sp. | reverse complement strand
TTTAAGAACAGGCAGACCTCGACGCCCATCACCGAACGCACCACATCGACCAGACCGTCACATTCATCCGAGGTGACGCCGCAGGCCTCAAGGTCGCTCTGGAAGGCATAGCTATACGCCACGCGCCCGTGCGCGACCGTCTTAATGCGACCCATGACAATGGACTTGAGGTGCAAAAACTCAACGCGCATGCTCTGGTAGACCTCGAGCGCAACGCGCGCCGGATCGGCACCGTGCGCCACCAGGCGCGAAGCAGCATGGAACGCGGCAGCATCGGCGTTCTGGTACTGGAAACGACCGGTGTCGGTCACCAAGCCGCACAGCAAGCAGGTCGCGACGCCGTCACGTGCGACAATGCCGCAATTGTCCAAGAAACGGTCGATGATCATGGCGCAGGCCGCGGCATCGACGCGCCTCAGACTGAGCTCGGCAAACTCCTCGCGCGCCGGATGATGATCGAAGCACACCACATGCTTGGAGCGACGAAGCACCTCGGCGGAATTATTGAGGCGCTCGACGACCGGTACGTCCACCGAGATGAACAGGTCCGGATTGCCGGCGTACGCAGATGCCGGCACCAGACGATCGGAGCCTTCCATAAAGCGGTAGATGCGCGGAACCGGGTCATCGTCTGCCAGCAGCAGCGCAATGTCCTTGTTGGGAAAAAACTTCATGAGCGAAAGGCCCAGACCCAATACGGAGCCCAAGGCATCGCCATCGGGAGAAGTATGTCCCGAAATCGCAATGGAGGACGCACCCTCGATGAGCTCGAGGATGCGTCGCTGAATATCTGCAGACTCGCACGAGGCGAGGTCGGCGGAATTAGTCATCTAAAGCTGCCTCCTGGGCGTCATCCGCTATCGGATAGCCGTCCTCGTCCTTTTCGATCGCAAGCGTGGCGGGAACGTTTTCCAGCGCACGCGTGATGCGCTCGGCCTCATCGGTCGAGCGATCGATGCGAAAATCGAGCTCGGGCGTAACACGCCAATCGAGCGAGCGAGCCAACAGGCTGCGAATACGGCCCTTAGCGCTTGCGAGCGCCTCCATGACCTCGTCGTAGCGGCTCGCATCGCACGACACGTACACGCGCGCGAACGAACGGTCCACCGCGACCTCGACCGCAGTCAAAGTAACCAGGTCGAGACGCGGATCGGAAACCTCAAAGAGCAGGATATAACCGAGCTTCTCGCGAAGCTGCTCGCCCAGACGGCGGGTTGCCTGCGTTTGCTTCATAGCGCTACCCCCTACTCGGTACGGGCAACCTGGTCGATGCGGTAACCCTCGATCTGGTCGCCGGGCTTGATGTCCTGGAAGTTCTCCAGGCCAATGCCGCCCTCGGAACCGCTCTTGAGGCTCTTGGCCTCGTCCTTGTAGTGGCGCATCGAGGCGATCTTGCCGTTGAAGACCACGATACCGTCGCGCACCAGACGCACGGAATCGGTCGCGGCGATCTCGCCCTCTTCGACGCGGACACCGGCGGCGATACCGACTTTGGGCACCTTGAAGGTGTCCAGGACGGTCGCGGTACCCGTGGAGACCTCGACCTCGGTGGGCTTGAGCATGCCGATGCGGGCAGCGTCGAGCTCCTCGAGGCACTTGTAGATAACGTCGTAGCAACGGATCTCGACACCCTCGCGCTCGGCAGCGGAGCGGGCCTTGCCGTCGGGACGCACGCCAAAGCCGATGATGATGGCGTTGGAGGCGTCGGCCAGGACGACGTCGGTCTCATTGATGGCACCGACGGCGGAGTGAATCGTGTTGATACGGACCTCGGACTGATCCATCTTGTCGAGCGAGTCCTGAAGGGCCTCGATGGAACCCTGGACGTCGGCCTTGATGATCAGGTTGAGCTCCTTAACCTCGGCGTCGGCGATGGTCTCGAAGAGGTTCTCGAGCGTGACGTGCTTCACGCGGCTCTGCTCCTCAATACGTGCCTTGAGCGAACGCTCATCGGCCAGAGCGCGAGCCTCGCGCTCGTCCTCGAACACGCGGAACTCGTCGCCGGCGTTGGGCACGGACTGCAGACCCAGGATCTCGACGGCGTCGGAGGGGCCGGCCTCGGTGACGGCGTTGCCCTTTGGATCGAGCATGGCGCGAACGCGGCCGTAGGTAAGGCCGGCGACCAACGTATCGCCCACGTGCAGGGTACCGCGGGTCACCAGCACGGTAGCGACCGAGCCGCGACCCTTGTCGAGCTTGGCCTCAAGGACGTTGCCGGAGGCAAAGGTATCCGGGTTGGCCTTGAGCTCGAGCACGTCGGCCTGGAGCAGCACGGTCTCGAGCAGGTCGTCGATGCCGATCTTCTGCTTAGCCGAGATGTTGACGAACATGTTCTGTCCGCCCCACTCCTCGGGGATGACGCCGTACTCGGTGAGCTCCTGGCGCACGCGGTCGGGGTTGGCGCCCGGCTTATCAATCTTGTTGACGGCAACGACGATGGGTACGCCGGCGGCCTTGGCGTGGTTGATCGACTCGATGGTCTGAGGCATGACGCCGTCGTCGGCGGCGACGATCAGGATGACGATGTCGGTCACCTTGGCACCACGGGCACGCATGGCCGTAAAGGTGGCGTGGCCCGGGGTATCGATGAAGGTGATCTTGCGGTCGTTGATCATGACCTGCGAAGCGCCGATGGCCTGGGTGATGCCGCCCGCCTCGCCGGCAGCGACACCGGTATGACGGATGGCGTCGAGCAGGCTCGTCTTGCCGTGGTCGACGTGACCCATGACGGTGACGACCGGGGCGCGGGGCTTAAGGTCGGCGGGATCGTCGTAGAACGAGAAGGTGTTCTCCTCCTCGGGGGTGATGATCTTGATCTGACGGCCCAGGTCGTCGGCAACGAGCTCGACGAGGTCGTCGGACATGGACTGCGTCATCGTGAGCGGCGTGCCCAGCAGGAACAGGCGCTTGATGATGTCGTTGGCCGGAACGTCGAGCGCCTCGGCGAGCTCCTGGACGGTAACGCCCTGGGAGACCTTGATGGCGTCGAGGTCCTCGGGGTTCACGCCCTGGGCCAGCGCCTCCTCTATCTTGCGCTCCTCCTGAGCCTTGGCAGCCTCGCGCTCGCGCTTCTCCTTGCGCTTCTTGCGGCGACCGGTGGACTCGCGAGAGGCCTCCTCGACGGCGGCGCGGGCCTCCTCGAGCACCTTCTCGCGGCTGTACTCTTCGGCCTCGCGAGCCATGCGGCTGTAGTGGTCCTCTTCGTTGTTGTGACCGCCCTTGCGCTTCTTGCCCTTGCCCTGCTTATCGGGGTTGGGGAAGTCCATGCCAGCAGCGACGTTGTTGCTGGCGTTGGTGCGATGGCTGTGCGGACGGCTCTCGGAGGCGTTGCGCTCGGAGTTGTTGTCGGAGGCGTTGCGATCGTTACGACGGCCACCGCGACGGTCGTTGTTGCCGCCACGACGGTTGCCGCGCTCGGCGGCGCGCTCGGCCTTGGCCTTGTCCTCGGCGTCCTTCTTCTCCTTGAGCACGGTCTCCTGTGCGGCGATCTGGTCGAGCAGCGAACGGAAGCGCGAACCGGAGTCGGAAGCGGGAACGGCGCGGCGCTGGGCCTCGCGGGCAGCCTCCTCCTTCTCGCGAGCAAGGCGCTCCTGCTCGGCCTTCTTCTTGGCCTCGGCCTCGGCGCGGGCAGCCTCCTCGGCAGCCTGGGCTGCGGCAAACTGGCGGCGCTCCTCCTCGCGTGCCTTCTCGGCGGCGATGCGCTCGCGCTCGGCCTCGGCGGCGCGTGCGGCCTCCTCGGCGGCAGCTGCCTGCTCCTCGGCCTGTTTGGCGGCCTCGACTTCCTGAGCGCGGGCCTCGATCACCGAGGCGAGCTGCTTGCGGACCATGGCGACGTAAGCGTCCTCCAGGGCGGAGGAAGCGGACTTAGCGGGAATCTTCATTTCGGCGAGATGACCCATCAGTTCCTTGGAGGTCATGCCGAACTCTTTGGCCAGGGTGGACACACGGACTTTTGCCATATGACTTCACCTACCCTTTCTGGCACCTTGGGTGCCTAGAGACTGAACGAGCGTGGGAGACGCGCCGGGACCCGCCCGGCGCGACCGCGCGCTAGATCAGGTCCTCCGCATCATCGAAGGCGTCGGTGTCGTGGACACCGCAGAAACGGGAGCCGGGACGAGCCTGGTTGCGGCACTGGATGCCGTCCTCGGACACGTACTCGCAGCGGCGGACGTCCTCGTCCTCCTCGTCACCGATCAGGTCGGCGGCGGGCTCCTCGTGAACGGGAACGTTCTTGAGGATGTCGGCGGCAAGCGTCTCGGACTTGATGTCGATGTGCCAGCCGGTCAGGCGCGCGGCGAGGCGGGCGTTCTGGCCCTCCTTGCCGATGGCGAGGGACAGCTGGTCGTCGGGCACGATGACACCGGCGTAGGCCTTCTCCTCGTCGATGAGGACACGGGTGACCTTAGCGGGCGACAGGGCGTTGGCGACGTAGACGGCAGGATCGGCATCCCACAGGATGACATCGACGCGCTCGCCACGGAGCTCGCCCACGACAGCGCGAACACGGCTGCCCTTGGGGCCGACGCAGGCGCCCACGGGATCCAGACGGTCGTCGAGCGAGTGGACGGCGACCTTGGAGCGCTGGCCGGGCTCGCGGGCGATCGACTTGATCTGGACGGTGCCCTCATAGATCTCGGGCACCTCCTGCTCAAACAGACGACGCATGAGCTCGGGGTGGGTGCGGGAGATGACGATCGGCGGACGGCTGTGCTCGCCGCGAACCGGCTGCAGGTTGGAGTTGGGATCGCGGACGTCGATGATCACGGCCTTGATGTGCTGGTTGTGCAGGTAGCGCTCGCCCATCGGACGCTCGTTGCGCTCGTTCTCGTAACGGCGCTGGTCAAAATGCGGCAGCTCGGCCTCGACGCCATCGCGGATCTTGACGATCGTGAAGTCGGGCGTGGACTGCAGCACGGTACCGCTGATGAGGTCACCGATACGGCCGGAGAACTCCTCGTAGATCTGCTCGCGGGCGGAGTTGCGCACGATGGCGTTGATCTCGGCCTTGGCTTGCTGGGCAGCGATGCGGCTCGTGTTCTTGGGGGTGACGTCGATCTCCTCGAACTCGGTGAAGTTGCCCTCCTCGTCCATGGAATCGTCGATAGGCTCCAGACGGTAGACGTAGATCTTGCCGGTGGTGCGGTCGATGGTCACCTTGGCGCCCCACTCAAGATGCAGGATCTCGGCATAGCTCTTGGCGAGCGACTGCTCCAGGCGGTCAATCAGGTAGAGCTGGTCGATGTGCTTGTCCTGGCAAAGCTCCATCAGGGCGGACATCATGTCGGATGCTGCCATCTTACTTTCCTTCCTTCGCGGGCTTGAAGTCATAGGTGGGCTTCAACTTGCACTTTTTAACATCACAGAAATCGAGGGTGACGGACTCGCCGTCCTCGAGCTCGAGGGTCACGTCGGCCTCAGTGGCGACAGCAATCTTGCCGGCGTACTTGCGACGGCCCTCGGTGGCGGTGGAGGTGAGCTCACAGTTCTCGCCCACAAAGCGGGCAAAGTCGCACGGGCGGCGCAGCGGGCGCGCCATACCCGGGCTCGACACCTCGAGCGTATAGCTCGAAGAGATGGGGTCAAGCTCCTCAATCACATCGCCGACCCACTTGGTGTTGGCCGTGACGTCGTTGAGCGACAGGCTCTGACCCTCGGCACCCTCGATACGCACGCGCACGCAGGGGGCCTTGGTGGCACCCACGAGCTCGACGTCGACGATGTCGACATCGTGCTGGGGAGCGACGGCCTCGAGTGCGTCGATGATCGCCTGCTCGGTCTTGGTCTTGACCATTGCGGCACCTCCATCCATACAAAAAAGAAGCGGGGCCGAAACCCCACTTCTTTCAATTACAACTTCATTTGCAAGCAAACTATACCAATAGCTGCGGAAACGTGCAAGCACAGTACGAATCTGCAGGTCAGCGTGCGCACAGCTTCTCCACAAGAATAGGACAATTGACCGAAGGCACCTAGGCAGGTACATGCAAAACGAGGGACGACCCAACCGGATCGCCCCTCGTCTTTTATGCGTCAGCTAAGCGCGCAGCGCTTACTTGACCACCAGGTTGACCAGCTTGCCGGGCACGCAGATGGCCTTGACGACCGTCTTGTCCTCGAGCCACTTGGCGACAGCGGCCTCGGCGGCAGCCTGCATATCTTCATTGGAAGCATCGCGGGCAACGTCGACGCGGCCGCGGACCTTGCCGAGCACCTGGACCACGATCTGCACCGTGTCCTCAACGGACTCGGCCAGGTCGAACTCGGGCCAGGCGGCGGTATGGGCGTTGCCCTCGCAGCCGAGGGCCTCGTGCCACAGCTCGTCGGCCCAGAACGGGCAGATGGGGGCAAGGACGCTCACGATATCCTTGGCTACGCCGTAGCACAGGGCCTTGTCACGCTCAGCGCCCTCGGTGGCGTTGAGGTAGGCGCTCGCCGCGTTGACGAGCTCCATGACGGCCGAGATCGCGGTGTTGAACTGGCCGCGATCGAAGTCCTCGGTGCACTTGGCGATGGTGCGGTGACGCTCGCGATAGAGCTTCATCGCAACCTCGTCGAGCGCGGACTTGTCGAAGGCCACGTTGGCATCGCCGGACTGGACGAGCTGCCAAACGATACGCCAAGCGCGCTTGATGAAGCGGTTGGCGCCCTCAACGGCCTTGGGATCCCAGTCGAAGTCCTTCTCGGGCGGGGCGATAAACAGGATCGCCAAACGCATGGTGTCGGCGCCGTAGGGCTCGATGACCGAGCTCGGGGGCACGACGTTGCCCTTGGACTTGGACATGGTGTCGCCGTTCTCGTCCTTGACCATGCCCTGGCACAGCAGGTTAGTAAAGGGCTCGTCCACGCTCAACAGGCCCAGGTCGCGAAGCGCCTTGGTAAAGAAGCGGCTGTAGAGCAGGTGCAGAATGGCGTGCTCGATGCCGCCGATGTAGTTATCGACGGGCATCCAACGGTCGGCGGCCTCGCGGGAGAAGGGCAGCTCCGTGTTGTGCGGATCGGTATAGCGCAGGTAATACCAGCTGGAGCAGGTGAAGGTGTCCATGGTATCGGTCTCGCGCTTGGCCGGGCGACCGCAGACCGGGCAGGTGGTCTCGTAGAACTCCTTGCACTCGGCGAGGGTCTCGCCGGCGCCCAAGTCCAGGTTCTCGGGCAGCGTCACCGGCAGCTGATCCTCGGGCACGGGCACGATACCGCAGTGCTCGCAGTGGATGGCCGGGATGGGGTTGCCCCAATAGCGCTGGCGGCTGATGAGCCAGTCGCGCAGACGGAACTCGACCTTGCGACGACCGCAGCCCATGGCCTCGAGGTCGGCCACGATCGCAGCCTCGCCCTCGGAGTGCTTACCGCCGCGCATGCCGGTGTACTTGCCGGACTGGACCAGCGTGCCCTCGGCAGCGTGGGCGCAATCCCAGTCGACGGTCTCGGCATGGAAGGTATCGATGGTCTCGCCGCTGGCCTCGACGGCAGCGCGGTCGTCATCGTCGAGGATGATCGGCACGATCGGCAGGTCGTACTTACGGGCAAACTCAAAGTCGCGCTGGTCGCCACAGGGAACGGCCATGACGGCACCGGTACCGTAGTCGGCAACGACATAATCGGCAACCCACACGGGGACCTTCTCGCCGTTGACGGGGTTTACCACATAGCGGCCCGTGAAGGCACCGTGCTTCTCGAGGGTGCCCTGGGCACGCTCGACGGCAGAGATATGCTTGGAGTCCTCAACGATCTTGGTGACGGCCTCCTCGTACTCCGTGCCCTCGACGAGCTCGTGCAGGCCGGCGTACTCGGGAGCCAGGACGAAGAAGGAGACGCCAAAAAGGGTATCGGCACGCGTGGTGAAGACGGTGATCTTGCCCTCATCGCCCTCGATGGGCTCGCCATACTGGTCGCACAGGGTAAAGTCGACCTCGGCGCCCTCGGAGCGACCGATCCAGTTGGCCTGCATCTGCTTGACGCGCTCGGGCCAGCCGGGGAGCTTCTCCAGATCGTCGAGCAGCTCCTGGGAGTACTCGGTGATCTTGAAGTACCACTGCTCAAGGTCGCGCTTCTCGGGCTCGGTGCCGCAGCGCCAGCACTTACCCTCGGTGACCTGCTCGTTGGCCAAAACGGTCTTGCAGTTAGGGCACCAGTTGACCGGGTTCTTCTTGCGGTAGACCAGGCCCTTTTCCCACAGCTTCTCAAAGATCCACTGACCCCAGCGGTAATAGTCGGGGCTGCAGGTCTTGACCATGCGATCCAGATCGTAGGAGAAGCCCATGCGCTTCATCGTTGCGAGCGCCTGGTCCATGTTCTTATACGTCCAGGCGGCAGCCTGCGTATTGTGCTTGATAGCGGCGTTCTCGGCAGGCAGGCCAAAGGCGTCAAAGCCGATGGGGTGCAGCACGTCGTAACCGCGCATGCGGGCCTGACGGGCCATGGCATCGCCGATGGTATAGTTGCGCGCGTGGCCCATATGCAGGTCGCCCGACGGATACGGGAACATCTCGAGCACGTACTTCTTGGGCTTGCTGTAGTCGGTGTCGACGGCAAAGAGGTTGGAGTCCTCCCAGGCCTTCATCCACTTGGACTCAATGGCCTGCGCGTCGTAGGCAGGGATCTCGTCCTTATGATCTGTGCAATCGCACATATCAGCTCCTTTTAACTTGATTGGGGTCGGTCGGCTAGGCTTTACTCGCTGCTGCGGACAGTCCTGCTCGCACGAAGGCCACATTAAGTGGCCTTCGGCTCGTGCGGAACTTGCAGCGAGCAAAGCCTAGCCGCCCGACCCTAGGGTTAACTTGGATGATTCTAGCAAATACAACAAGCGAGATGCCTGCGACTTGCGGGCATCTCGCTTTATCTAAATAACGTGGCTGAGAATCAACCTTTGATATGCAGCTCTTACCTTATCGATAGGAAACGCTCTGCTGAGAATCCTTCACGACTACGTCGTGGGCGCCGCCTTCGACGATTGAGGTCGAGCTCACCAGGGTCAGGCGTGCCTTTTCCTGGAGCTCGGGGATCGAGAGAGCGCCGCAGTTGCACATCGTGGACTTGACCTTGTAGAGCGTGCCGCCCACGCCGTCCTTGAGGGAGCCGGCGTAGGGAACGTAGGAGTCGACGCCCTCGACGAAGCTGAGCTTCGCAGCGCCGCCAAGGTCGTAGCGCTGCCAGTTGCGGGCACGCGCAGAACCCTCGCCCCAGTACTCCTTCATGTACTGACCGTTCACGTTGACGCGCTCAGTCGGGCTCTCGTCAAAGCGAGCGAAGTAGCGGCCCAGCATCATAAAGTCAGCACCCATGGCAAGGGCGAGCGTCATGTGATAGTCGTAGACGATGCCGCCGTCGGAGCACACGGGCACGTAGACGCCGGTCTCCTCGTAGTACTCGTCGCGAGCGCGGCAGACGTCGATCAGCGCGGTGGCCTGGCCGCGGCCGATGCCCTTGGTCTCGCGGGTGATGCAGATGGAACCGCCGCCGATACCGACCTTGATGAAGTCGGCACCGCAGTCAGCCAGGAAGCGGAAGCCCTCGGCGTCGACGACGTTGCCGGCACCGACCTTGACGTCCTCGCCGTAGTTGGCGCGAATCCACTCGATGGTGCGCTTCTGCCACTCGCTGAAGCCCTCGGAGGAGTCGATGCACAGGACATCGGCGCCGGCCTCGATGAGCAGCGGCACGCGCTCGGCATAGTCGCGGGTGTTGATACCGGCGCCGACCATGTAGCGCTTGTCGTTATCGAGCAGCTCGTTGGGGTTGGTCTTGTGGCTGTCGTAGTCCTTGCGGAAGACGATGCCCATGAGGTGATCGTTGTCGTCGACGATGGGCAGGGCGTTGAGCTTGTTGTCCCAGATGACGTCGTTGGCAACCTTGAGGCTGATGTTCTTGTCGCCCACGATGAGCTGCTCACGCGGGGTCATGAACTCGGAGACCTTCGTCTGGTGGTCATCGCGACTGGGGCGATAGTCACGGCTGGTGACGATGCCCAGGAGCTTACCCTTGGGAGTGCCGTCGTCGGTAACCGGCATGGTGGAGTGACCGGTCTTCTCCTTGAGCTCGATGACCTGCTCCATGGTCATGTCGGGGGTCAGTGTGGAATCGGACTGTACGAAGCCAGCCTTGTGATCCTTTACGGCCTTGACCATAGCGGCCTCGGACTCGGCGCTCTGGGAACCGTAAATGAAGGACAGGCCGCCCTCGGTAGCGAGCGCGACACCCATGTCGATGCCCGAGACGGACTGCATGATGGCGGAAACCATGGGGATGTTCAGGGTGATTGCCGGCTTCTCACCGCGCTTAAAGCGGGTCAGCGGCGTCTTAAGAGAGACGTTGTTAGGAATGCACTGCGAGGACGAATAGCCAGGGACCAGCAGATACTCCGAAAACGTGTGGGACTCACCGGGAAAGAACGTAGCCATGTTTCTCCTTTTTCCATGCGACCGGTCGGCTGCAGGCCTCGTAGGACCCAGCCCAACCTTGGGCGCCCAATACTGGGGAAGTATCTTAACGCACTTTGACTGCTACAATGCATGATTTAAGAAGAGCACACGAGGGTTTGACGCAGGCTTTGCGTTTGCCCAGCAAACACTTTAGCGGGGAGACGTGGAGCACATGGAGTACAAGACGACGGCAAAGTTGGTCATTCAAGCGTGCGACAAGGATCTGCCGGGCGTGTTCGGCCACGGCTGCGTCTTGCTGCTGAAGGGTATTGCCCGCGAGCACTCGCTCAACCGCGCCGCCAAGAGCATGGGCATGGCGTATTCCAAGGCATGGCGCATTGTGAACGAAGCCGAAGGCCAGCTGGGCTGCAAGCTCATCGAGCGCGACGGCGCCCGCGGATCCACCCTCACCCCCGCCGGCAAGCGAGCCATAGCGGTCTACGAGGAGCTGCAGGCCGACATCAACAACGTCATTGCCACCAAAGCAAACGACCTCATCGCCAGCATCAAAGAGTAGCTAATTGGCGGAGGGCGTTGTCTAGGGTGGCGGCTACCGTCAAGGGGTCGTCGGTGCCGGCGAAAAGGCGAATGGTGCTCCCCTGCTTGCCGCGTGGGGCCGAAAGACGCGTCGTTGCGCCGCCGGACGGCGATGTACGAAACTCCCCCGGCAAAGCGTCGAACAGCTCTCCCGCGCTACGCTCGATAAGGTCGAATTCAACTGCTGGACCAAAGCCGTGCTCGAGGATTCCCGTTGCAACAGCATGGTCGGGATGCGAGCAGAGTCCGGGATAGCGCACGTTGCGCACCATCTTGTTAGCCGCCAGATACTCGGCCAGCGCACGGGCGCGGTCGAAATGTGCCTGCATGCGGGCGTCGAGCGAGGAAAGCCCCCGCTCCAGCACAGCGGCCTCATCAGCAGTCAAATAAAGCTTGGCCAAGCCGCAGCCCTCAAGCAGGGCATATGTGCACTCGGCAGCAGCATCCACACGATGGCGCTTGAGCTGCGAGCGCGCCACCGAAGCGGCAACGAGCTTGCGCGGAGCCTTACCGGCACACGCGCGGTCGAGCGCCTCGAGCGACAGCGCAGCACCCAGCCGCAGCGGATCGCAGCCAAAAGCTGACGCCACGGTGTTGTCCACAACCAACAGCGCGCGGGCATCGCGAGCCGCGCGACCCAGGGCGCGAAGATCGGGCACGCGCAGACCAAACCCGCCGATGGAGTTGGCAAACCACCACAGGTGCGGCCCCTCGGCATCAAACGAAGCATCAAAGTTCTCGGACGCGGCGGCAAACGCTGCAACCGACGGCTCACCCACCATAGCCACGTCGCAGGCATCAAAGCCGCTCGCAAACGCATCGGCAAAGTCATCGGCAAACGCAACCAGGCGGTCACCAGGACGCACGATCCCCAGCTGCGACAGCGCTGCCGGCACATGCGGGGCCGCAAGCAACCGCGCCTCACGCGCGCCGGCCCTCAAAGCCCAAGTCTCTTCTAGCTGCTGCACATCCACACGGCACCGTCCCTTCAAAACAAAAACCCACGATGCGGGTGTTCCCCGCATCGTGGGCAACGGCTGCAGTATAGCGCCGATATGCGATGAATCGCCTAGATCTTGAGCACGTGGTAGGTCACGCTCGCACACGGAGCGTCAACGGTCACGCCATAGGTCTCGGGATAGATGCGCGTCGAGAACACGAGCGCGCCATCGTTCACAAACACCTCGACCGACGAGGCATCGCCAACAATGCGCACGTTACGAACCTCGTCGACGGGCTCCCAACGCACGGTACGACCGCAGCCGGCAGAAGCGCGACCCTCATCGGTAAATCGCATCTCAAAGCGCGCGGGCAGTTCGTCCTCGGCGGGCACAAACGCCAGCTTCAGCTCGCCATCAACGGTCACGGTAAACGCGTTGTCGACACCGTCGACAACAACGTCAAAGCAGGTATCGCCGGCAACCTCCAACGAGCCCTCCCCCACACGCATCGAGGCATAATGGTGCTCAATCTCGCGCGCCGGCTGCTGCAGCACCGCACCGTCGGCACCGGCCGTAAGCTCGCGCGGCACCGTCATGCAGTGCTGCCAGCCACACGCCACGGTGGGTGCGTTGCCATAAGTAGGCTCATCGGGCATGCCCATCCAGCCGATCAGAATGTGGCGACCGTCCTCGGACGTAAACTCCTGCGGAGCATAGAAGTCAAAACCGGCGTCCCACAGGCGGAACTCGCCCAGCTCATAGGCACCGTCACCACCGGTAAAGTCGCCCGTTACAGGCATGTAGCCAGCAGCGTAAACGTTGCCGCGGTCCCAACGACCGCCCTCGAGCCCCTGGGGCGAGAAGGACAGGTACTTCGCCGATACGCCGCAATCAGCCTCGAGTTCCAGATACCCCGGGCACTCCCACATAAAGCCAAAACGCTCGGGCGTAGACACGCGGCTCTCGAGCTCCCAACTCAGCATATCGGCCGAGCCATACACCAGGATCTCGCCCACATCGCGCCCGGCACCCTCGCCGTGCATCACACAAAACCGGCTCTCGACATGCGGCCCATCCACGCGACGACGCGCGCCCAGCACCATGTGGTAACGCCCATTCTCATCGCGCCACACCTTGGGATCGCGCACATGGCAGGTCAAATCCTCGGGATAATCTTCGGACGCCAGCACCACGCGCTTTTGGCTGAACTTCCGCCCGGCAAGGCCATCGAGGCTCTCGACATAAACAGTATCAGCTCGTCGACCGGTATTGACGTAGTCGTACGTCCCGTCTGCATCGGAGAGTTTAACGTTGCCTGTGTACAGTACGCGAATGCGGCCGTCCTCGGCAAGCGCGGAGCCCGAATACACGCCATGGCAATCGAACGGCTCGTCGGGCAGCAGCGGGGCGCCAACGTAGTCCCACGTCATAAGATCGCGGCTTGTGGCATGGCCCCACATCTTTACGCCGCCGTTCACATCAAACGGGGCATACTGGAAGTACGCGTGAAACACGCCGCCCGCTTGGCAAAGACCGTTGGGGTCGTTGAGCCAACCCGCCGGCGGCATAATATGGAAGCGCTGGCCATACGCGCCATGACCGCACTCAGTGGCGGCGGCGTCAACAGCGGCAACCAGCTTTTCAAGATCGCGACCAAGTGCATTAGACATATCAAAGTCCTAACGGATCGAAAGTTACAAGGCGCCAGAGATCGGCACCAGATACGGGAAACGCCCGCGAGCATACAACCCGCGGGCACCCCCTCAATCAAAAGCTCTTAGGCCTGCTCGGAAGCCTTGGGCTCGTCCTTGTACAGGACAAACGAAACGCCAAAGGAAACCAGCGCGGCGACCGCAAACATGATCGCGTACTGCACGGGCTGGGCCAGGCACAGCAGGATACCGAAGATGCCGGTAACGCCCGTGCCGGAGGCGGCCAGCGAAGTAAGCGCGCAGACCAGGGCACCGCAACCGCCGCCGATGCAGCCGGCGATGAAGGGCTTAAAGAAGCGAAGGTTCACGCCGAAGATGGCAGACTCGGTAATGCCCATGAAGGCGGAGAGAGCCGAAGGAAGTGCCAGGCCCTTGATCTTGGCATCGCGGGTCTTAAAGGCAACGGCGAGCGCGGCGCCACCCTGAGCGATGTTGGCGGCGCTGGCGATGGGCAGCCAGTAGGTCACGCCGTACTGAGCAAGCTGGCCCAGGTCGATGGCGGTGTACATCTGGTGGATACCGGTAACGACCGTGGGGGCATAGAAGAGGCCGACGATAAAGGAACCGATGCCGAAGGGCAGGGTCAGCAGGGCCTGGATCAGACCGAGGATGGCGTTCTCGGCCCAGACAAAGATGGGGCCGACGGCAACGAGCGTCACGAGCACGGTCACGAACACCGAGACGAGCGGGGTCACAAAGAGGTCGAACATCTCAGGAACGATCTTGTGCAGGCGCTTCTCGAGGAAGGCCAGAATTGCGCAGGCGATGACGATGGGGATCACATGGCCCTGATAGCCGACCCACTCAAAGCTGTACACGCCGGGGATGACGGTAACCATGGTCTGCACGCCCTCGGAGGCAACCGTGTAGGCGCTCTGCAGCGAGGAGTTGATGAACGCACCGCCGACGACGGCACCCGGGTACGGGTTGGCGCCAAAGGCCTTAGCCGCGGAGTAACCGATTAGGATCTGCAGAATGCCAAAGGACGTGCCCGAGACCAGGTCGGCGATCATATAAATAAAGTTATTGGTGTCGAGCGCGATAAAGCCGTTGGAGGCCATAAAGTTGAGGGCGCTCATAATGCCCAGCAGCAGGCCCGAAGCCACGATGGCGGGGATGATGGGGACAAAGACGTCACCGAGCACCTTAATGGCACGCATAAAGATGTTCTGCTGCTGCGCCGCGGCCTCCTTGACCTCGGCCTTGGTGGCAGCCTCGACGCCACTGAGCGCGATGAACTCCTCGTAGACCTTGTGACGGTGCCGGTGCCAAAAATAATCTGCAGCTGGCCCTGGGCCTCAAAGACGCCCTTAGCGCCGTCGATATTCTCGAGAGCCTCCTTGTCAACCTTGGCGTTATCGGCAATCACCAGGCGCAAACGCGTGGCGCAATGCGCGGCAGAGACGACGTTGTCGGCGCCACCGATGTTGTCGAGCACCTCTTGGGCTGATTTGCGGTAGTCCATGACTTCCCTTTCCTCCAACGGGCGCATCAGCACCCGGCCATCTTTGACACTTACACTGTAATCGTTTTCAGTTTCATATGTCTGTAATCGTTTTCATAGTAGGGTGAACGGTAGGAAAAAGCCGGCGAAAGGTAGTTTTGAAGCAAAAACAGGGGTCTCAGAGGCAGGCAGACGTGCCCAAGGCCTAGACATTCATAAGCTGATGGCCGAGCTTGAGCGTCTTGAGACCACTCTCCCCCTCCTCGCCATCGAGCGCGTTGAGCAACATATTGGTCGCCTCGACGCCACTGGTCAGGTAGCCATAATGCACGGTGGGAATGCCGCCCGTCAGCGCGCGCAAAAACGCGTTGTCGCCAAAACCGCTCACGCGGTGTATGCCCTCGCCCATGCCGCGAACCTCATCGATGGCACGCAGCGCGCCCGCCGCCATGGTGTCGGTCGCGCAGGCGATAAACGAAACATCGGGAGCGACGGAAAGCAGCTCACGCGCCGCACCATAGCCCGAGTCGAGCGTAAACGAGCCCAGGCGAATCAAGGCGGCATCGAGCGGGTTACCCGCGGCGCGCAAGCCGGCCTCAAAACCGCGACGGCGGTCATAACCGGCCGCGCGGTCCTCTTCGGTAACTCCGATGTAGGCGATCTTGCCATCCACCCGACCCGCAAGCGCACGGCCGAGCTCAAAGGCAGCCTCGTAATCGTCGTGATAGACGCACGCCGCGCCCTCGACATGTTGGCCGATCAACACAATGGGCACACGGCACGACTCAATCGCGCGACGGTGCTCGTCGGTGATCATAGTTGCCACCAGAACAATGCCGTCAACCGGGTGGTTTTGGAATAAATCGAGGTATTCGAGCTCACGATCGGCCGCGTTGTCGGCGTTGGCAAGCAGCATCTGGTAGCCACGGCGACCGAGCACCTGACCAATGCCGGCGGTAATGCGGCTCACGGATTCCGAGTTGATCTTAGGTACGATGACGCCGATGAGCTTGGTGGAACCGGTGCGCAGCGCGCGAGCCTGGCTGGATCGCACGTATCCGGTCAGCTCGATTGCCTGCTTAATGCGCTCGGCCTTGTCCGCCGAGATATATCCACCGTTGAGGTAGCGCGAGACGGCGGCGCTCGAAACGCCGGCCAGCTCGGCCACATCTTTCATCTTTACCACGAGCACCCCCGTCGTTGAAATCGCTTTCACCATGATACCCGTGTGAAGCTACATGCGTGTCGCAAGACAGGACGTCACGGTCAATTTAGCTGTCTTAGCACGGGCATCGCAGGGCTTCAGCTAGAAACGTCGAAATATAAGTTCCGAATCAGTCAAACTACCGATTCGGCACCCCGTTACATTTGCAAGCGGTGGCATGCAAAATCCAAATCGAGAACAGCTTACTCACTTTGGAAAGACGCATCGCTGTCCGCTGCCAATTCCGAAGGAAGAATTGCCGGCAGCGTCAAAGCCCCCATGGGCGAAAGTCCAGTAACGACCATCAGATAGCTCTTAGCGTGACCATACGCCATGGAAATCGCATTAGAGAGAAGATAACGGCGCGCTTCATCGTCTGAAATGTCGAACGGCAATTTTGTAGACACCGAAATAGCGACCGACACATCAGCGCGCATTTTTTCCTTTGCATCGTCTCTATCAATCAGACTGCCACACACATACAGCTTTAAGTCTGCACGCTCGCCCGCCTTGTTCCTCAATAGATGGACGTCCTGATAACTAACGTCAACTTTTAAATCCATATTCTGGGAGGGCTCATTCTCAATATGAAAAGTTGAGTCGACAACAAACAAATGAACAACCTGAATAGGCGCAATGAAATCCTTACTCATGCAGCCAAACCTCCCGGAATCATCTCAAAGTCCAATCGTTTCGCAGAGCAGTCGCTGTTAAATGAAGACCATTGTTCTCGGACAGAGTTATTAGACGAAGAAAACGGCGCCTCATTCGAATAACTGGAAATGACCTGTGGAATAATTTTGACACCCAGCGCAAGCTCAAACTTTGCGATTGTTTTCAGCGTCATGTTGGGCTGAGAATTCAACAATTTCGAAAGCGACTGAAGACTCACGCCCATACGCTTTGCCAGCTCGCTTTTACTCAAGCCCGAGCGCTGCATCTCGCGATGAACAATAAACTCAATATCTAGTGCGTGCTCATAGGCACGGGTTTCGCTCGTTTCCGTTTCCGCGTAAAAGTCTGATAAATCGACCTTAACCATTACAAGTCTCCGTTTCGTAAGCGGGCAAAAAAGCCGACGCTATGACTCCAAAAGCCGCTTTGCTATCGGGGCCAACTTTTTTGCGCGTTTAATTTCTTTGGAAATATTTCCCGAGCCTTGATGGCCCTTAAACCAAAAAAGCAAAACAATCTTGTCCACGCCTTGGCAAATCGCGTAGACCATTTCTCGATTAACCCCATCAAAACCCTTGAGTTCGTATAGCCCAATCTTAGGCTCGATACATCGAAGCTTTGACGTTCCAGTGACATCCTTTAGCCCGTAATCATAGATTTTTGAAATCTGATTGATCATTTTACGGGCGGTAAACTTCGTTTTAGGATCAGACATCATCTTCTGAAACTGTGAGTTCTCAGGGGAGGTGGTTAATTCCCAAAAAGGTCGTCCCTCGGGATCAGCATATTCGACAAGCTCATAGTCACTAGCCAAAGGCCACCCCCTCTGCTTCAGAAGAAACCAAATATGGTTAACTTATAAGTTAAGTTTAGTCAAATTCAAATATATGGCAAGCCCCAAGCCGTGTTCAAGCAATCTGCATTATTGACTCAGAGAAATGTGAGAAAGAAACGGCAGAAACTACATTGTCAAATAAAGCCCCCAGCGAAGTGCCCGAACTTTTATGGTGACCAACAACATACCTAGAAGACGAAGGCAAGGCACGCAACCACCCAGTCACCGTGGCCGGTCTTAGGGAGCGCGGCGGTTTGCGTTGTTGCGGGCTAGGTCTTCTTGGCAGTCTTGGTCGCAGGCGTCTTGGAGGACGCGGGCGCAGGCTTGGCGTCCGACTTGGGCGACGAATCAGGCGTGAGGGCGGGTTTTCGCTGGACTTGGTCTCATCACCGGGCTTTTCTTCGCTACCGGGCTTTGTATCCCCCGCGGAATTGCCACCGGTGGGCTCATCGGTATCGGGCTGGGTCTTCCCCGCCGGCGGCTGGGCGCCTGTGGGTTCAATTACCACATGCTGAGCTACGGCCCCGCTGGCATCCATAACACAGGCGGTACCAAAGGCCCAGCCCATCGGCGTCACAAGCTGCGCTGACGTAAGTGAGCCACTCTCGCAGGCAGCATCGGCTATGGCGCCAGTCGCGTCCATCCAGGAGGCGTCCACGGCAAACTGGCCATCGGAGGCGTACAGGCTAAAGAAGCAGCAGTCCTCACCCGATCCGCTGCTAGCAGCAGCAACGTGCGAGCCCGTAGGTTGACTGCGTCAATACCGCTAGATTCGGCCTAGTATCCTATCGGGTCCCAAAAGGTCAATCCAGTTAAAGACGGCAGGCAGCCCGAAACAACATCTTTCATGAATCTCCAGTCCTATCAAGCCCGATCGAACTTGACCGTCAAACCAGATACGGCCCAATCACATCGAATATCTCGCCCACCTTGGTTGCAGGGTTTTGCGCGGATGGTTTAACGTTACCCAGCCCCCTA